>CAZNRB010000001.1:0-52463 GCA_964575405.1 uncultured Synergistaceae bacterium
ATCGGTCGTGGACGAATTGTAGCCGGCAAAAGCGCAAAAACCGAGGAGAATATGGTACGGGCTATTAGCCGCGCCATGTTTCACTTTCCGGAGCACCGCCAAGAAGTCCGGAATTATCTGCAAGTTCATTCTCCTTGTCGGGTCATGATCCTGGCCACTTCTTTGGGGATGGTGGAGGATATTTGCGTCGTCCTGGGATTGCCTAAACCTTCTTCTCTGGTCAGAATCGAAGAAGTGGCATCCGATGAGGAGATCCAGAAAGCTCTTTACGAACGGAAGCAAAACAAGCGCCACGTGATCCCCGTTTCCCAAGCCCAGATACGCAGAAATTTCACGGGCCGTCTGGTGGGACATCTTAAAAACCTTTTCGTCGGCAAAGAAGATGGGGAGAAGACGATTGTACGGCCTCCCTTTAGTTTTTACGGCACCCTTCGTATTGACCCATCGGTAATCCGTCAAATTTCTGAATACGCTGCTTGCGGGGCTCCCCAAATCTCTAAAATCAGCGAAATCAAGGTCAAGGAAAGCGAAACGGGCCTGGTGATTTCTGTCAATCTCAAGGTCATAACCGGCAGCATGAGCTTTTTGGAGTTAACTAGGGAAGCGGCCCTGCGGATACGAGTTGCAGTAGAACAGCTGACAGGAATGGAAGTCGCGCGGGTCGATTCGAACATATCGGAGGTCGCCTTCGATGATTGAGATGCTCTACCGTGCTCAAACTTCTCTCGAACAAAGAGAAGCGCTTTTCCGCCAGATTCAGCGGACCATTGGAGAATGTCACCGCTGCAACCTTGCTGAAAAACGCGATCAAACCGTCTGCGGTGAAGGCCCACTGGACGCTAAATTGATGTTTGTAGGAGAAGGCCCCGGCGCTGACGAAGACCTTCAGGGCCGCCCTTTTGTGGGGAGGGCCGGTCAGCTCCTAACGAAAATTCTGGAATCAGCGGGCATCAAAAGAGAAGAAGTGTACATCACCAATATAGTAAAATGCCGTCCACCGGACAATCGAGTTCCTCAGATCGAAGAAGTCCTAAGGTGTCAGCAATATCTTGAGGCGCAAATTGCTATCATAGGGCCTAAGATCATTGTAGCTTTGGGAAACACTCCGACCAAATGGTTTTTACACAGCAACGGAATTACCCGTCTGCGCGGACGATGGTTCACCTGGCGAGGAATAGACCTGATGCCTATGTTCCATCCTAGCTATCTTCTGCGCAACGACAGCCGGGCAAAGGGAAGCCCTAAGGACCTGACCTGGCAGGATATTCAAGCAGTAAAAATCAGATATGATCAAATTGCTGGCAAGGAGGAACAATGACAAAGCTCCCGGTTCATGTGGCTATTATCATGGACGGCAACGGCCGTTGGGCGAAAAAGAGAGGGCTCCCCAGACTGCTGGGCCATCGCGCTGGTATTGCGGCCCTAGAGCGGACAGTGCGCTCGGCCGCCGAAGCTGGCATACGCTACCTTTCGGTTTATGCCTTTTCGACGGAAAATTGGAACCGTCCTCAGCAGGAAGTGGCCGGATTGATGGAGCTTCTTGAGGCTTACGCCCAGCAGAAGGTCCATCTTCTCATAGAACAGGGGGTTCGAATCCGCTTTTGCGGCAGTCCTAGAGGAGTACCTGAAAAAATTTTAAAAATTATAGAGTGGTGCGAAGAGACCACTAGGGACTCTAAAAAAATGGATCTGGTAGTCTGTTTCAACTACGGCGGACGGCAGGAGATCCTAGATGCCATAGTTGCTGCCCGAGAAGCCGGAGAGGAGATTCACGACGAGGCAACCCTTAGAAAATTTCTCTATCAACCCGATGTACCCGATCCCGATTTGATAATCCGCACCAGCGGCGAACTTCGCTTGAGCAATTTCCTTTTATGGGAGAGCAGTTACAGCGAATTCTATTTCACAGAGATTCTATGGCCCGATTTCGACGCGGAAGAATTTCAAAAGGCACTGCATTCCTTTGAAGGGAGGGATCGCCGCTATGGCTTGGTCCAATGAATTTAGATATAATTTCATCGTTCGGGGGATCACTGGCTTTGGGCTGGTGGCTTTGCTGATGGTGATGCTCAGTCTGGGAGGACTGTGGTGGCATCTATTTGCCTCTACGATTGCCTTTCTATCCCTGTGGGAATTCTATCGTGCAATACGATCTTCCTACACCTTTCCTGAAATATTGGGATACGCTGCTGCCTTTGTGATCTTGGCGGTCCCGCAATTTTTTTCTGTCCAAGCGCTGCTGTTTGCCCTGGTGCTTTGTGGTTTTGCCGTCATGTTCCTGGAGGTCTTTCGCAGAGAGGTTAGCGGCGAAAGTTTTGCCTGTCGGAGCGGGGGGACCCTATTACTGGGTCTGGTATACATAGTCCTCCCCTGGAGTTTCATGATCCAGCTGCGAGAGCTGCCGTCTGGATGGCCGGCGTTATCCTGCGTCTTTCTCTGTACCTGGAGCTGTGACGTTTTTGCATATCTCGTAGGCACCCAATGGGGAAGTCGCCATATCTGCCCCAATACCAGTCCGAACAAAAGCCTGGAGGGCTTTATGGGCGGTTTTGCTGCCAGTCTGCTTTGTGGTGTCTTATGCGCCCTTTGGTGGAACTATCAACCTGGTCCTTTTGTAATGGCCGGCGTCATCTGCGGCTCCTTCGGACAGCTAGGCGATCTGGTGGAATCTATGTTTAAAAGAGAGTTCAATGTAAAAGACACCGGCTCGATTCTGCCTGGTCATGGCGGTTTTCTGGATCGCTTTGACAGCATTTTAATCAACGGCTCCATGTGTTTTATGCTCTGGGATCTTTTTGTATAGACCATGACTGCACAGAAGAAGCGGATTGCTGTGATTGGCTGCACAGGAAGCGTGGGCACTTCAATTCTTGACCTGTGCCGCCATTATCCCGATCGTTTAAAGGTAGAAATCCTAGCGGCCAACAGCGGTGGTTCTTTGCTTCCAATGCTTTGCAGAGAATTCAAGCCTCGAGATGTGGTTTTGATGACACCCCGCAACGATATTCTCGGAGTGAAGGTCTCCGTGGGGGATCAAGCCCTGATGGACGCTTTTTTGGACCCTGCTATCGATCACGTGGCAGTGGCATCTTCAGGTATAGCCGCGGCAAAGCACCTTTGGGCCGCCCTTAAAGTTGGCAAAGAAGTCAGCTTGGCCAATAAGGAATCGGCTCTGTTGTTGGGCCAAAGGATCACCTCTTTTTGCCGTTCAGGCCAGCTTCGTCCGCTGGACAGCGAACATAATGCCCTCTGGCAGTGCATTCATGGGGAAAATTGGAAAGACCTATCTGGCCTTTTCCTCACAGCCTCAGGAGGTCCCTTCCTAAGGATCCCCTTGGAACAGTTCGAGCATATCTCGCCGGAACTTGCTATGGCCCATCCGGTCTGGTCCATGGGAAGAAAATTGAACGTAGATAGTGCCACGATGATCAATAAGGCCATCGAGATTTTAGAGGCCCATTACCTTTTTGGCCTAGCCAGTGAAAAAATCCATCCACTGATCCACCCTAGTTCTATTGTCCATGGGATGGCTGCATTTGTGGATTCTACCGTGAAGATGCTGGCCAGCAGTCCTGATATGCGCTTGGCCGCTTTGACGGCTATCCTGTGGCCAGAGCGGGCAGAACTTCGTCTGCCTGGCCTTGTTCCACTAGATCCTTCGACGATGGACCTGCACTTTGAAAAGCCCGAGAAGGCCCGTTTCCCAGGGCTCTTCCATGGAATGGAGGCCGCTAAGCGCGGCGGGAGCTATCCAGTGATACTGATAGCAGCTGATCAAAGAGCAGTGGACCTTTTTCTTGAAAGAAAAATTTCCTTTCCTCAGATAGCTGAGATTATAGGCGAAGTCATGGAAAGCTATAGTGACAGCGATGTGGAAGATATAGAAGGAAGGATGTCCTTATATCAGCGAGGAATGGATGTAGCCTCCGAATTTGCAGAAGGCAGAAAGGTTCGAAATTGGAAATGCTGATTAGCCTTTTGGCGTTTTTGTTCATTATCCTAGTATGCGTTATGGTTCACGAATGGGGCCATTACATCACCGCGATCCTCTGCGGTGTTCAGGTCCACGAATTTGCCTTCGGAATGGGGCCTGCATTATGGCAGCGTCGCGGCAAAAGAAACCTTTGGAGTTTTAGGGCTTTTCCCGTGGGAGGTTTTGTGCGTTTAGCCGGTATGGGAGAGGAGAACGACGAAGAACAAGTTTCCCCTGGCATGGCGTTCCTCGAAAAATCCCCTTGGAAGCGCCTGATAATCCTATCTGCGGGATCTTTCAATAACATTGTGCTGGTAGTCCTGCTAGCCACCGGAATACTGTGGTACAACGGTATCCTCGATCTGTCAAAAACCGAAGTGGGGACCGTCATCGCCGGTTACCCTGCGGAACAAGCGGGCCTTCAAAGCGGCGATGTGTTGCTACAGGTAAACGGCGTAACCGTGGATGATTGGAAATCCATGACCGAGGAAATAGCCATGGCGGGAAAGAGCTCCGGTTCTGCCCAGTTGTTAATACGCAGAGGCGACGAAGAGTTCTCTCTCGATCTGGCCACAAAGCTGGATTCCGCGTCAAAGCGGCCGCTGATCGGCATAACGCCTCCGTTGCGGAGGCTCTCGTTTTGGAAAGCCGCGTCCCAGTCCTTGGGCTACACCTTCGAGATGTCTCTCCTGATGATCAAAGGGCTGGTGCAAATGGTCGCTCATCCCACTAGGGCCGATATCGCCGGTCCCGTGGGGATTGCGACCATGGCGGGAGACGCAGCGGAGGCCGGTTTTTGGCCCCTGATTTCCTTTTTGGCTATGATCAGCCTGAACTTGGGCATTTTAAATCTGCTGCCCTTTCCTGCCCTTGACGGAGGCCGCATTCTTTTCGTGTTAATTGAGATGATCCTGCGCAAACCACTGTCCGAAGAAGTAGAGGGGAGAATTCACTTTGCAGGTTTCCTGATCCTCATGGCCTTGATCCTGCTTGTGACGTGGAAAGACATCCTCCGCATTGTCGGCACTAATCAATAGGCGCTTCCATGAAAAAAACTCTTTATGTTGGCGATTTGCCCATTGGAGCAGGACAGCCGATCCGAGTGGAATCTATGCTCAAATGCCCTCTGGATAACCGTCAAGGCTGTATTCAACAGCTTCGACAATTGGCCGAAAAGGGATGTGAATTGGTGCGAGTCGCCTTTCCTCAGTTAAAGTTTCGACAAGATTTGGAGTCGTTGCTGCAGGAAAGTCCCTTGCCGTTGATGGCCGATATCCATTTTGACCCTGCTTTAGCAGAAGCGGCCATCGAGGCCGGCTGTCCAGCAATTCGCATCAACCCTGGCAATATGGGCTCTCCTAGAAGGCTGGCCAGCGTTATCAAAAAAGCTAAGGACCATCGGACGATCATCCGCGTTGGAGCTAACAGCGGCTCCGTTAACAGCGCACAGTTAAAAGCTGCAGGTGGAGATCGAGGCAAAGCCTTGGCATTGGCAGTGAAAGAGCAGATGGAAATGCTGCTTTCATTGGACTTCACCGACATTATCGTCTCAGCGAAATCCACTAATATAGAAGAATCCTTGCGGGCTAACCAGATTCTTCATGGAGATTTTGGTGACTTCCCATTCCATGTGGGTATTACCGAGGCCGGCAGCAGCGTTGACGGCATCGTGAAAAGTAGCTGTGGCATAGCTTTGCTCTTGACCCAGGGGATCGGCGATACCTTGAGGGTCAGTCTATCTCAGGATCCTTCTGATGAAGTTCAGGTTGGCTATAGCATCCTTCGGGCCCTGAATTTACGGCATCGTGGAGTCCAATTAATTTCCTGTCCAACCTGTGGACGAAAACAATTGGATGTGGCCACATTGATCACAAAAATACGCCCCTTAACGTCGCAGCTGCCCGATGGTTTTAGTCTGGCCGTGATGGGCTGCGAAGTCAACGGCCCCTTAGAGGCGAAACACGCCCAGTTGGGCATAGCTGGTTCTCCCTCAGGAGTGGTGATCTTCAAGCAGGGAGAGATTGTAGCTCGCTGCAATCCCGAGGAAGTTCTGGATACGTTGCGCCGCTATCTTCCTGAATAGTGTCATCTTTTTCATCTCAGCGAGCTCTGTGGTAGAATGGGGGAAAACGCTTTTTGCCGCTTTCTGAGGAATCAAAAAGCCGTTGAAGACCTCGGCCACTAGCTGAATAAGGTAGGTCTTTTTTCTCTGTTGCCTTGCGAAATTAGGGGACGCCGGTCCCTAGGCAGAATATTATCTAGAGGTGATTTTATATGTCGGGACATTCCAAATGGGCCAACATCAAGCATCGTAAGGCTGCCCAGGATTCAAAGAGGGGCAACCTCTTCCAGAAGCTCATCAAGGCCATTATCATCGCCGCCAAAGATGGCGGCGGCGACCCTGGAATGAATGTCCGCCTTAAAGCAGCCATTGAGCGTGCTAAGGCAGCCAGCGTTCCCGCTCAAAACATCGAACGGGCCATCAAGCGTGGAACTGGCGAGCTAGAAGGTGCTTCCTATGAAGAGCTGACCTACGAAGGCTACGGCGTAGAGGGCGTTGCGCTGATTATTGACGCCTTGACCGATAACCGCAACCGGACGACTCCTGAAGTGCGCGCATTGCTGGAACACAATGGAGGCTCCATGGGCACCAGTGGCAGTGTGGCCTGGATGTTCGAGCGGAAGGGCTCCATCTCCATCGAAGGAGCTGTGGATGAAGATCAGCTTATGGAGGCGGCCCTGGAGGCAGGCGCTGACGACATCGAGGTCAGCGATGGAGAAGCGACGGTCTCCACCGATCCCTCTGCCATGATGGACGTTAAAGAGGCCTTGGAAAAACAGGGGTATAAAATCTCAGATGCGGAGGTTATTATGTCTCCTAAGACGACTGTGACCATATCGGACATTACAAAAGCCCAAAAGATGCTGAAGTTGATCGATCTTCTAGAGGGCCATGACGATGTTCAGAACGTCTATGCGAATTTTGAGTTTTCAGAGGAGGTCTCTGTAGCGCTTGGAGAGTAGGGCTAGAGAGGGACTGATCTGTCTCGGCATTGATCCAGGAATAGGGCGGATGGGATACGGCGTGGTACAGCAGGTGGGAAGCCGGTATGAAGTGCTCTCCTACGGATGTTTAGAAACACCGGCCCACCGAGGGACTCCAATTCGTCTAAAGGCCCTTTATGAGGGAGTGAGGGAGCAGATTGCGCGCTGCTCCCCTCATTTTATGTCTGTAGAACGGCTCTATTTCGGTCAAAACCGGACCACTGCCGAGTCGGTATGGCAGGCCAGGGGAGTGGCTCTCTTAGCAGGAGCCCAGTGCAACCTACCTATCTTGGAGCCCAAGCCATCGGAGGCGAAGATGACTATCTGCGGCGATGGGAAGGCAGAAAAAAAACAGATCCAGCGAATGATACAGCAGCTTTTAGGATTGCCAGAAATTCCTCGGCCTGACGACGCGGCCGATGGCCTGGCCATAGCGATTACTGGTTTGACTCTGTTTTTGAGCCCTCAATATCGTTTGAGGAGGTAGTCATGCTCGCTACTATCAAGGGTATGGTGCTACAGAAGGACGGTTTTATCGCTGTTATTGAAGTCCACGGCTTAGGCTTTGAAGTAATTCTCTCCCGCAGTGCCTTTAACCGATGTACGTTAGGAGAAGAAATTTATCTACTCACATCTCTGCAGATCACAGAAGCGGGGCCGTCGCTTTACGGTTTTGGCGATGACCTGGAGAGGCGAATGTTCCGTCTGTTGCTGCTGGTCAAGGGAATTGGCGGACGCATGGCCATGACGTTGCTCCAAGCCTTATCGCCTCAGGAAATAATTTCGGCGGTAGCTTCCGGAGATGGGCGGTCTTTGACGTCTGTGCCCGGGGTCGGCAAAAAAACGGCTGAGCGGATTTGTTTCGAATTAGCTGATAAAATCGAAAAGCAAGGGTTAGAAGAACTCAGGACAACCCCCACAAAAGGAGATTCCATTGCCGGAGGAGTGGCAGATGCCCTGGAATCTCTCGGTTTTGATCGCATCCTAGCTCTGCGGACCTATAAACAATTGCGCGAGACCACGTCAGCAGCTATGACCGAAGAAGAAGCCATTTTAAATTGCCTGAGGTTGCTCCAAAAGAAATGAGGTGATGTCCTATGGATCTCGAAAAAATCCACCGCGGTTTTGAACTCCCTCCGGGGGAAGACGAGAAGACTCTGCGTCCCTGTGCCCTGGCAGATTTTCACGGACAGAAGGAAATCAAAGCCAAGATGGAAATCTATATTCGAGCGGCTCGCCAACGTGGAGAGGCTCTGGATCACATCCTCTTCTACGGTCCTCCTGGATTGGGAAAAACCACCTTGGCAGGCATCATAGCCCACGAAATGAACAGCGAACTGCGGGTTACTACGGGACCGGCCTTGGAAAAACCAGGAGATCTTGCCGCGATTCTTTCAAATCTTCAGGATCATGACGTGCTGTTCATCGATGAGATCCATCGGATGTCCACTACCATCGAAGAAGTGTTATATTCGGCCATGGAGGACTTTACGCTCCATATTATTGTCGGCAAAGGACCTCTGGCCCGCAGCATATGCTTGAATTTACCCCGCTTCACCCTAGTCGGGGCGACCACTCGGCTAGGGCTTTTGAGCTCTCCTCTGAGGGCCCGCTTCGGTATTGTGGAACAGCTGCGCCTTTACACCCAAGAGGAGCTGTGCCAAATTCTTCGTCGTGGCGCTGCGGTGCTTGGGATGGACATTTCCGACAGAGCCTGTAACGCCGTAGCGGAACGAGCCCGTGGCACCCCAAGAATCGCCTTGAGGCTGCTCAGGCGCGTTCGAGATGTGGCAGAAGTCGCTGGAGAGGGCCAGCAAATCGAGGAATCCACAGCACTGCAGGCGATGAAAATGCTGGGGTTGGATGATATCGGTTTTGATTCCGGCGATCGGAGAATTCTTGATACGATAGTCACGCTGTTCAACGGCGGCCCCGTGGGACTTTCGACTATAGCTGCGGCGATCAACGAAGAACCGCAGACAATAGAGGACATTTATGAACCCTACCTGATTCAAAAGGGAATGATCGAGCGGACACCCCGCGGACGGAGGGCCACTGATAATGCATACCGCTACCTTGGAAAAGAGATTCCCCAGCGCAGTGAAGACCAACAACAGCTGGAATTTTTATAGTATTTTAGTGTTTGCTCTTGTCTTTGTGCTGGCGACGGTCACCTCTTGTCAAGGCAAGACTATTCAAGTCGGTTTGGCCCAGGGGGTAGCGTCAGCGCAAATTTCTGGATCCAATATATCGGGAAGGAACCGGCGGGGAGCAAATTTTTCCGTGGGGGGATCGGGCAGCTTCAGCGCGAAAAATGGCTCTGTGATATTCAACGGAAAAAGCTACAGTTCGCCTGTGACACTTAGCGCCCGATCGGCACTGCAGTATGGTTCTGTCAAATATGGCGGCGCCATAGTCCTGGCGGCCACTAAGAACAGCTTGACTGTGATTAACCAAATAGAATTGGAACAATATCTTCAGGGGATCCTAAAGATGGAAATGAATCATCAGTGGCCGATGGAGGCCCTTAAGGCCCAGGCCATAATCTCTAGGACCTTTGCACTTCGTGGTTTAAACCGTCACTCAAAGGCAGGTTATAATCTTTGTAATGCAGCCCACTGTCAGGTCTATCGCGGGCTCAACGCAAAGGATCAGCGATGTGATCAAGCAGTAGCCTCCACTAACGGTCAAGTTTTGACCTACAACGGAGAGCTTGCTCAGACTTTTTTCCATTCCTACAGCGGAGGCAGTACGGCCGACGTGAGCCACGTTTGGGGCGGAAAAATACCCTACCTGACCGTCCGTACAGAGCCCTTTGAAGTCGAATCGCCGCGAAAACTGTGGGAGACCACCTTTTCCGCTTTGGAAATAGAGTCTGCTCTGGCGAAAGAAAACATTCGCCTTGGCAAATTAAAGACACTGTCCATCGTCCAGCGTGACAGCGCTGGCCGTCCAGTAACCCTTCGTTTCGACGGAACGGCAGGGTCTGCCGAGCTGTCTAGCCACGCTTTTCGGATGGCCATAGGGGCCTCCAAGCTGGGAAGCACAGCCTTTGAGCTTAAGGGGGCCACTGCCGCCGCCTCTACGGGGACTCGCGAAGTCAGCCGGCGTAGAGGCCGCGATATAAGCTCCTTGACGGCAGAGCAGGAGCAGCAACTGGATGAACTGATGAAACAGAAAAAATTCTCCTCCGCCGATTTGATCGATATGCTGGTCCATCCCGAGCGGAGACTCCATTACCTGCGCAGAGAAACGGGAATGCCCCCAGCTCCGCCTCCAAGCCCTTCCATGTCGGCTCCTGAGGCTGCAATTGTAGAACTTTATGGAGGAAGGCAAAACGTTACGGAGCCCCTGTCGAAGGGATCCACGGTTCAGATCAACGGCGCTGTGACCTTTCAGGGGCGAGGTTGGGGCCATGGCGTGGGGCTTTCTCAATGGGGAGCCAAAGCTATGGCAGATCATGGATGGTCCTGCGAAAAAATACTCCAATACTATTATCCCGGGACGGCCCTTCAGAAATGGCAGTAACTCCTGAGAGGAGAATGGCGGTGACGGCACCTAACTTTTTTGATATCGAAACTTACGATTACAATTTGCCCCAGGAGCTGATTGCTCAAAGGCCGGCAATTCCCAGAGATCATTGTCGTTTAATGGGAATCAGACGAGATAATGGCTCTATCGTACACCAGCGTTTTTACGATGTTCTGCAATGGTTCCGCCCCGGAGACCTGTTGGTTCGGAACGATACGCGGGTAATGGCTTCCCGCCTTGAGGGCGTAAAAGCCACGGGATCGGCCAAAGTTGAGATCCTCCTGCTCAAAGCTATGGACGATCAAGAACTTCACTGGGAAGCCTTAGTCAAACCTGGCCGAAAACTTCCGGAAGGAACGTCGGTGGACTTGAATTGCGGTGTGACGGTTTTGGTCGGCGCCCCTCTAAGTGACGACGGAGTAAGGGAGATCATTTTCCCCCACGGCTGTAATGTTCGGCAGTACGCAGAGCAGGAAGGCGAAGTTCCTCTGCCTCCCTATATCAAGGATAGAACTTCGTCGCCCGAGGATTATCAGACTGTTTACTCCCGCGAAGCAAAGTCTTCTGCAGCGCCTACGGCAGGATTGCATTTTACCTGCGAGCTGTTGGATCGGCTGCGCCAACTAGGGGTTCAAATTGCCGATGTGACCCTTGAGGTCGGCCTAGGGACCTTTCGGCCCGTAAAAGTCCAGGACATCCGAGAGCACAGGATCCATAGAGAGAGCTGCCATATTTCTCAGGAAACCTACAATGCAATCCTGAGCACCAAATCAAAAGGTGGGCGGGTTATCGCGCTGGGAACAACGGTAGTGCGCACCTTGGAAGGCGTGGCTTCCTCTCACGGTGGTTTTCGAGCTGGTTCTCTTGAGACGGGGATTTACATCTATCCTGGTTATGAATATAAGCTTGTGGACGGCCTGATCACTAATTTTCACCTCCCCAAAAGCACTTTATTGATGCTAGTCGCTGCTTTTGCTGGTTATGACCTGATAATGAAGGCCTACCAGGAGGCAATTGCCCAGAGGTACCGTTTTTTCTCCTTTGGCGACGGGATGATCATTTTGTAGCGGCCTAGGAAAGGAAGATTGGGTGAAACGCAAATCTATTGTCCTGTCAGTTTTTTTAATAGCCCTAACTGGTGGAGCACTGCTTTTATGGAGGTTAGAGCCATCGCAATGGATGGATTTTTGCGTCATGCCCTTTCGTCGCGGCGAAGTGAAAGGGGAGATACAGATCCGTCAAGGGCAGAAGCTCTTCTCTGTCGCCGAAGAGATGAAAGCCAAAGGTCTCATAGTCGACGTGAGAAATTTTTTATTTTGGCTGCGCCATAAAGGCATGGATCGCACGTTAAAGGCCGGTACTTATCGGCTTTTTTCCGGCCCCAGCTGGGATGTGGCAGAGCAGCTGAGAAATGGGACGCCTCTTTATTTCAAAGCTACCATACTGCCCGGGGCCTGGCCACAGCAACCCTTGGGTGACAAGATTTCCTCGGAAGAGCAGCTGCAGTTTCTCTCAGATGATAAAAACTTTCCTGAGCCAATGAGGGCTCTTTTGCCCCAGTCACCTTTAAGTCGAGGTGCCTTCTTGCTTCCAGATACCTATCTATTAGCAGAAGAGTCCTTACCGGAACTCATACAGGTGGCTTCTGCCGCGTGGTGGAGCCGCTTCGGTTCCCGAATTGCCGGCAGAGATTTTGCCCTGCGCACCGCGATCATTGCCTCACTGCTGCAGCGCGAAGCCTTACTCGAACGGGAGTATTCAGTAATTGCAGGTGTAGTTGAAAATCGCCTGAAAGCGAAAATGCCCCTTCAGATCGATGCCACCGTGATTTACGCGTGGCATTTGGAAGGGACTGATTTGAACAGAGTCTATTATAGACATCTGGAAATTCAATCTCCCTACAATACCTATCTGCACCGACAATTACCGCCGGAACCGATCTGCGTTCCCTCCGCCGCTGCTTGGGAAGGGGCGTTGTCGCCGCAACAGCACGATTATCTCTATTATGTGGCACGGAGAGACGGAAGCCATTATTTCAGCCGGAGCTATGAAGAGCACCAAGAAGCGGTGCAGAGTTTTCGTAAATGAGCGCCTAGGATAATCAAATTCTGGAGAGGAGAAGTCTCTGTATGACCCCTATTGCCCGCTGTCCTGGCTGCGGCGCAGTTTTCCAACAAGATAGACCGTCAGATCCTGGTTTTCTTCCTGCAGGCAAAGAGCCGGAGGAAGGAGTTCTATGTAAGCGTTGTTTCCAAATAACCCATTACGGCCTGTTCCGGAAAGCGCCGATTAACGACCAAGGAATTCAGGAACAGCTTAAAAAGGCCGCCTCTGTCGCGTCGGCTATATTTCTGGTGTTCGATGTCAGCCGTCCAGAAGAGTCCTACGGAGACCTGAAGATCCTGGAGGATTTTCACAAGCCCGTTTTCGTGGTGGCCAATAAAGTGGATCTTTTAGAGCCCTGGGAGAACCGACGGCAAATCCACAGCTGGATTTCAGATCAAACAGCCATAAGTCCGGAGCAAATTTTACTGGTCTCGGTCCGTAACCGCAGAGACATGGCAGAACTCCGATACCGCATCAGAGAGTCCTTTTCTCTAGAAGAGAGCTTGTTGTTCTATGGAGCAGCTAATGTGGGAAAGAGCACCCTTTTAGGGGAGTTGTTGAAAAGCAACTTGCCCACAGTGTCCCGCCTGCCGGGAACCACTGTAGGTTTGGTTAGCCATCCAATGGCCGACGGCCCTACGTTGATCGATGCCCCCGGCCTTGGAGGCAGAGATTCTTGGCTTCCCCTGTTATGCCCTCACTGTCTGGCGGCCCTTTCACCGAAAAAAGAGCTTACGGAGACGACCGTGATCCTAAAGGCATCTCAGATAGTGACCTTTGGCGGCTTGGCCCATATAGCAGTCCAAGAGGTGGGGGACCGAGGCTGGATCGGCTTGGGAATTTTTGCTCCAGACACGGTGTCGGTTCATCGGACTAATAGGGATCGCCTGGCTGAACTTCTCAGAGATCACTGTGGAGATCTGCTGATGCCGCCTTGCCGTTCCTGCGCAGATGCCTTGGCCTCTGTGCCACAGCGCGAAGAAATTTTCCAGGTCCACTGCGGAGATGACCTGGTGGTCCCCGGCCTCGGTTGGGTTGCTATTTACAGCGGTTATGGTAGGCTTGTCCTCAGAGCGCCTGAATTTTTGAAGGGGGCTATCCGCCCTTGGCTGATCAGTTCCCCCAAGCAGCGAACCGGCAAGAGGCGCCCCCGAAGATGATAAAAGCTCCCGATGGAACCCTGCTACCGGTAATTGAGCGGATGGGATCGGAGCTGTGGGCAAGCGGCTCCATCTCGAACCGGGTATTTGCGAAAAGGAGGGACAGAGCCTTCCTCTAACCGATAGTCGGCCAGCGCAAGTGTATAGTATGGATTGATTATCGGAGGAACGGCAATAGAACCATGAGCTTTATAAAGTCGCGGAAAATATCGCGAAAATCGAAATCGTTCCGTTCACACCATGACACCAAAGGACCTCAGGAGAAAGGAACTCTTCTTTCCCGTCTATTTCAAATTGTCATCGCCGGGGTTACTTTTTATGGGACGGCGATGTTGCTGTGGCATGGAATAGGGCCTGGCGATGGGGCTGTGGCAAACTACGTGCTGAACTTTGCCGGTGGTGCAGTACTGATCCCTTTATTTCATTTTTTCTACGGCATCCTGTGTTCCTTCTCAGGGCGAGTCCCAACAAAAATAGGTCCCCAGTGGTTAGGAACGCTGTTTCTCTACATGGCCGTCAGCCTTTTGTTCGGTATTATGGCTTTGGCCGGCTGGGGGCAGAGCATAGGCCTGCTGAGCCCTGGATTAATCGGGAATTTGCTGATCACAGTCCTGCCCTGGGCCGTGGGAGCCCTGGGAACGCTTTTTGTAGGTTTTATCTTGTGTTTGTGCAGTGCATTACAATATGGGCATGTCACAACAGCTGAAGTGCTGGAATGGGGACGCCGTTTTGCATCTTTCTGTCCTTTTCCGTGCAAGAGGAGGCCAAAAGAGACCTACCCGGAGAATGATCTTGACAGCGAGGAGCTAGAGGATCATCAAGAGCATCTTTATGACGAAGAGATACGCGCAGAAAAAATTGCAGAATCGAAAGAATCAGATAACGTTGAGGAGATTGCCGGTTACTGTGGGAAAAGCCGTAATTTAGAGAAAAGGTCTCTCTTTTCTGCGAAATCTTCCAGAAATAGCGAGAAAAAAAACGAAGAGCTAAAGAAAAACCCCTTAAAGGATCGTCTTTTAGAGCTTTTTGGCCGTCCCAAAGGTCGGCGCTTTGCCGATGAAATTCCCATTCAATCTTATTCGTCAAAAGAAGAGGACCAAAAGGAGGCGCCTTTGAGTTGGGAGGTTGAGCAGGAGGGCTCTTTCTCGGTAACTCAGCCAGGGCTAAACTCGGTGCACTCCGGCACGGACAGCGATATGGGCGATTACGACGAGCCGACCTTTCTGCGAAAAAAATCTATCCCTTCGTCGATGCTTGGCCGGGAAAAAGCCTTGCCCCGCATTTTTAGATCATCTCATGGGGCCTTTGAAGCTCAAAGGCGGACTTTCTCAGGCAGCACTTCTGCTAGAATGCAGAGGTCCGCGCCGGCCGCAGAGAGATCTCCGGAACCGCCGTCCTGTGAAAAAAACACCGCTCCCCAGTCGCAAGCTGTCGGGCAGGAGGCAAAACGGGATTATAGAGCATGCCTCATGCCCGATCGGGAGAGCTTGAAGGAGCCTCGGGCCTCTTCGCAGGTTGGCGGGCAGTTTTCTGTTGTTTCGCCATCTATTGGAGATTCTGTTCGGACTCCTGAGGGAAAAGTCTTGCCGACAGGATATGGTGCTACTGCTAAGCATCTCACGTCGACCTCTCAGGAGGGACGCAGCTCAGTGAACCAGCGGCCCTCGGCTATTATTCGGGAGCTTTCCTTTCAAAAAGAGGGCTTCCAAAAGCATAGAATAGACTCTAATGTTACATCAACAGAGGCTATTCAAACTGATTCTCTTTCTGTGACTTCTGGATCGGACTTTTCAGAGCCCATTGAGTCCTCCCATGAAAATCCTGAATCGGCGGTGTCTGTCGAAAAGTTCGGTAACGTGGAGGCACTCAAGCCCATAGAACGGGACAGTGATACATCGCAGCCAGAGACCCACTCTCCGGAAATTAGCGATTCTAAACAGAGCGAAGGAGCTATAGCGGTGTCGAGTTCGCCGCCTCTGTTCTTCGGCGAGCGGGAAATTCCCCCCGGAAGCTTCCCTCCTCCCTTGGATTTACTGGGACCTGAAACTTTTTCAGAGTCCTTTGCGGAGGACCAGAACGCAGAAGAACGGGGCGAGGAGATGATATCATCCTTGGCTAATTTTGGTGTCTCTGCTGAATTAGCCCACACGATTACGGGCCCCACGGTTATTCAGTACCAGATCCAACTGGCGCCTGGCACCAAGGTCAGTAAAATTTCTGCTCTTGGCAACGACATCGCCATGTCCATGGCCGTGCCTGCTGTGCGGGTTGAAGCGCCAATCCCTGGGACCACCTACGTGGGAATTGAATTGCCCAACCCCCATAGGAGAACTGTGTCCCTGCGCGCGGTTTTAGAGAGCGAGGCTTTCCAAAAGACGAACCTCACCCTTCCGCTACCGCTGGGACAGACAGTAGATGGGCATATGCTTTTTGTGGGCCTTGAAGAATTGCCCCATCTTCTAGTTGCCGGTACCACGGGCTCCGGCAAGAGCATTTTTATTAACAATTGTATAACAGCACTCTGTTTCCACAACTCCCCGGCAGATCTTAGGTTTATCATGGTAGACCCCAAACGGGTGGAAATGGGGATTTACGAGTCCCTGCCCCATATCTTGGCCAAGCCTATCGTCACTCCGGCAAACGCGGTCCACGCCCTTGCATGGGCCGTCCGGGAGATGAACGAGCGATACGACACGTTCTCTCGAGCGAAGACGAGAAACCTAGCGTCCTACAACGCAAAGGTGTTGCCCAAGGACCGGTTGCCTAATATTGTCATTATTGTGGATGAGCTGGCAGATCTGATGATGACCGCATCAAAGGAAGTGGAGGAGTACATTGCCAGGCTGGCCCAGATGGCTAGGGCCACAGGCATCCATTTAGTCCTTGCCACTCAGCGCCCGTCGGTAAACGTAATAACGGGGACCATAAAAGCGAACATCCCTGCCCGCGTCGCCTTTTCGCTGCCGTCACTGGCGGACTCTAGGACAATTCTCGATATGTCAGGGGCCCAGCATCTGCTGGGCAAGGGCGACATGCTTTTTGTGAGTACCCGGCACCCCAGGCCTTTGCGGATCCAGTCGCCTTTTATGGATGAGCAGACCAATATTCGCGTGGTGGAATATTTAAGGGACACCTTCGGTGCCCCGGAATACGTCGATTTAGAGGAGCAAAACGGAGGATCCTCTGGTTCAGATAACCTTTATCTGGACGATCCTAAATTAGAGGAAGCAATTCAAATCGTCCTGCAAACCGGCATTGCCTCGTCAAGCCGTCTCCAAAGACAAATGCGCATTGGCTTTACCCGCGCGGCCAGGTTGATCGACACGATGGAACAAATGGGAATTGTCGGTCCCGGTGACGGAGCAAAGCCTAGAGAGATCTATGTGGACGAGGAGGAAGCCAGTGAAATTCTCGACCGATACCGCTCCTGATGAGTTTTTGCTGCCCTATCTCCGACTCCGAAGTTCCTGGAGCCGGAGTTTTTTTCACCTGCTGGCCCTAGGAGGGCGGCGTCCAGAAGGGACTTGGATGAGGACTGTGGCCAACCGTTCATCGTCCATATGGGCCGCCGACGCAGGCCTTGGGCTTTGTCTCGACGAGGTCCTGGAGCCAGAGCGTGTTTTTGGCGATTTCGATAGTCTTCCAAAGCGATACGGGCCGTGGCTGGAAAACCACCAGGAAAAGCTTTCCACTTTTCCAGTGGAAAAAGATTTGACGGACTTCCAGTTGGCGCTCCAGGCCTGCTGCAATGCTTCAGATAATTTAGTCGTCGTAACGGGCTGTTGGGGAGGGCGCTTCGATCATGCATGGTGTAACGTGATGACTCTTCGATGGGGACTAGAGCAGGGATGGAATAGTCGGATCATGGCCGATGAAAGGGAGTTTTTAGGGGTGCTGAAGAGCAGCGAGACAATGGAGCTCCATCTGGAGAAAACTCCTAAAGCTCTGTCGCTGCTGCCTCTCTGCGATCGCTGCGAAGGAGTTTCCATCGACGGTGTCCGATGGGAGCTGCAAAATGCTACCCTCTGTCAGGGCCATCCCTACAGTGTCAGCAATAAAGCAAAAGGGAGATCCTTGCGGATCTCCCTTACAAAAGGCCTTCTCGGCGTCTATCTCTGTTGGCACGAGAATTAACGTTGAACTTCGCAAGCAGTTCGCAAGCAGACTGCAACTGTTTTTAGTAATTGGCGGCCCGCTTCACATTCCCAGAGCGAAGGCACCGAGAGCAGATGCGAAGCTTCCGAGTCTCGCCTAAGCCGAGATCGACGCGGACAGAGAGCAGATTGATCTCCCAGCGTCTGCGAGTCTTGCGATGGGAGTGACTGATCGAGTTGCCGGTAGCGGGACCTCGGCCACAGCATGCGCAAACCTTGGACATTTATCGCAGCCTCCTTTGCGTAAAAGTTCATTACAACTTGAGTATTCTAACACAGGGAGCCCTTTAGAGCAATTTCTATCTCCAGTGAAAGAGAGGAGAATTTCGATGGATTTCTCTTTGAAAATGGAACGTATAGAGAAGATTTTAAATCAGCTGGAAAAAAGCGCCTTGCCCTTGGAAGAGACCCTGGCCCTCTATGAAGAGGGCGAAAATCTCATAAAAGAATGCCGGGAATACTTGGAGCAGGCAGAACAAAAGGTTATCATACTATCGGAAAACGAAGAAGAGAAGATTTTTAGGACTTTTGAGGAGTGATTCCCATGGCCGCCTTTGCACAGGAAATCTTTCTGGAAACTCTCCAGGGTTACCAGAATTGCTTTAACGCCTACTTAGATACGTTCTGCACTGCTCGCCCTGATGCTATTCCTGCCCGCATTTGGGATTCTATGGTGTATTCCCTTCAAGCTGGGGGAAAGCGGATAAGGCCGGTGCTTACTATGGCCTGCGCTGAACTTTTCGGTGAAGACCGGCGAAAAGTTTTGCCCATAGCTTTAGCCTTTGAAATGGTCCATACCGCATCGCTAATCCACGATGACTTGCCATGTATGGACGACGACCGTCTGCGCCGCGGGAAACCTACGAATCACGTGGTTTTCGGCGAAGCCCTGGCCTTGCTCGCTGGCGATGCTTTATTTTTGTATTCCTTTGAAACAGCATTGAGGGGCCTTAGGGCTCAGGGCTTCGAAAGCGAGCTTTGCCTGGAAGCAGTGGCCTATTTTTCGGAGGCCCTAGGCCCTGGAGGAATTTGTGGCGGCCAGGTACTGGACAGCGATCCCCAAAGCCAATCAGATGAAGATGACTTTGTGCTTCAAATCGCCTCGATGAAAACCATGGTGCTCATCCAGGCTGCCGTAGTATCGGGGGCAATTCTTGGCGGAGCTCTGCCGGCGGATCGTCTGGCCCTTGAAGAATATGGCCGTTATGTGGGCATAGCCTTTCAAATTGCCGACGATCTTTTGGATCAGGTCGGTTCTCAGGAAGAGATCGGAAAGACCTTGGGCAAAGACGAGAAACAGGAAAAGCGCACTTTTGTCAGAGCCTACGGCATAGAAGGTGCCCGAAAATTGCTCAAAGAATACACAGCTGAGGCGCAAAAAATTATGTCCCCCTATGGAGCAAGGGGGCGTTTTCTCGTGGATCTGGCCCAGTACCTTGAGTTCAGGAGCCATTAGGCCATGTCTCTTTTGGAAAAGATCAACTCGCCGGAGGATGTTAAAAAGCTTTCTGAGGACCAACTTCCCAAGCTATGTGGCGAAATACGCGATCAAATTATCGCAGTGACCTCTAAAAACGGCGGTCACCTGGCGTCGTCCCTTGGAGCCGTGGAGTTGATCGTTGCGTTGCTTCGCCAATATGACTTGGAGGGCGGCGATAAAATTATTTTCGACGTGGGCCATCAGGCTTACGCCTATAAACTTCTTACGGGCCGCCGCGATCGCTTCAACAGGCTGCGCACCGAAGGAGGAATTAGCGGATTTCTTAAAAGGAGCGAGAGCAGTTACGATTTTTTCGGTGCTGGCCACAGCAGCACCTCTTTATCTGCCGCTTTGGGGTATGCCGTTGCGCGTGACCTAGAACAGGGGAAAAATCATGTCCTGGCAGTGATCGGCGACGGGGCTATCATGAACGGAATGGCCTTGGAAGCTCTCAATCATGCAGGGACTTTAAAAAGTCCGGTGACCTTTATATTAAACGATAACGGCATAGCAATCAGTCCTCGAGTCGGCGGAATGGCAATTCATCTGGCCCAGCTCAGTACCTCGGGCTTCTATAGGAAGTTTAAAAAACTGCTGAAAAAGCTCTGCCGCCGCTTTTCTAACGAGGAGAAGATTATCGAGAACCTAGAAGGCATCAAAAGAAATATAAAACAGCTTATCAGTTATTCTAATATGTTCGACGACATGGGCTTGACCTACTGGGGGCCCTTTGACGGCCATAACCTGGCGGAGTTGGAGCAGGCCTTTGCTCTAGCCAAGCAATACGATCACCCACTGCTGATCCATGTGATCACCCAAAAAGGCAAGGGATATGCGGACGCAGAGAATAATCCCGTAAAGTATCACGGCCTTTCGCCCATGGAAAAGAAAAAGGGAGAGAAAAGTTGGAGTCAAGCCGCCGCCACTGTCCTGGAGGACATGGCGGAAAAGGATCGCCGCCTCTTGGTCATGACGCCGGCCATGTGTGAAGGCAGCGCTCTTGGAAATTTTGCGAAAAAATTCCCTGATCGGTTTTTCGATGTGGGAATTGCGGAAGAGCACATGATGACCTTTGCCGCCGGCCTGGCAGCCGGGGGCATGCGCCCAGTGGCATGCTTCTATTCGACCTTTCTCCAGCGTGCCATGGACCAACTGGTTCACGATATATGTATCCAAAACCTTCCTGTGATTATAGCGGTAGATCGTGCTGGCTTAGTGGGAGAAGACGGTGAGACCCATCAGGGGCTTTTCGAGCTCAACTGGTGCAGCGTAGCGCCAAATTTAAAAATTTGGTCGCCATCCGATCAGATATCGTTGGAACGATGTTTCCGAGAAGCTATGCTATGGAACGGCCCCTCTATGATTCGCTATCCTCGCGGAGAAATCTGCCAGAATTTGCTTGGACCTTGGCGATCATCGGGAAGCCTTCACCGTTCTGCAGTTGCGTCGTCTTGGACTGTGATCGCCCAAGGACCGGCTTTTGAGTTGGCTCAACAGGCCCAAATCTTGGCAAAGCAGAGAAAAATAGAGGTTCCAGAGTTGATATGCCTCGAGCAATTATCGCCAATCCCTTGGGATGAACTGAAGCCCCTATTGGAAAATCGCCGTTTAGTGGTCACTGTCGAGGAGAATTACCTCCTCGGCGGCATGGGGGAGCGCATCGGAGCCATGGTCGCGTCAGTGGAAAGGGCTTGTCAAGTGAAATCCATCGGCGTGGACCGGTCTTTCGTCGCACCGGGAACGCCGGAACAGCAACGGCAACGCTATGGCCTGACGGCAGAAAGAATTTTAGAATGCTATGAGAGAAAATAGAAAAATCCGGCTGGATCAGCTGCTTCTCCTGCGCGGAATAGCCGATTCTATCGAAAAAGCTCAGGCCATGATCCTTAAAGGACATGTACTGGTCGAAGACAAACCGTCAGAAAAGGCCGGGACCTCCTTTTCAAAGGATGTGGAGATCAGGATTCGCAAGCCTGAGCGTCAATGGGCCAGCCGGGGAGCCTATAAGCTTTTGTCGGCTATTCAGCATTTCGATCTCTCCTTGATGGGGAAGGTATGCCTCGATGTGGGGGCCTCTACTGGAGGATTTACTGACGTTATGCTGAGCCACGGAGCTGAAAGAGTCTATGCCCTAGACGTCGCCTACGGACAGCTGGCCTGGGAACTCCGCCAAAACCCTAAAGTAGTGGTGATGGAGCGTCAGAATGCTCGTCATATCACTTCAGCTATGTTCAATCCCCGGCCGCTTTTTGCCGCTAGCGATGCGTCCTTTATTTCACTGAAACTGCTGCTGAGGCCTATATCGGAGGTCCTTGAGGAAGGCGGCGAAGCAGTGGTGCTGGTGAAGCCGCAATTCGAAGCCCCTCAGGGACATGTCTCTAAGGGGGGAGTAGTGGCAGATCCTAAAGCACATTGGGAGGTCTTGGAAGACTTGGCCCAGTTCATAGAAAAACGCAGCGCCTTTGGATTGATCGGGGCTACCTATTCGAACATACGAGGGCCTAAAGGAAACATAGAGTTTCTTTATCATCTACGAAAAGACGCCGAAAGCCAAAAACTGGACCTGCGGTCTTTGATACTCAACGCCCATAGAACTCTTATAGGACATGAGGTGGAGCTAACGCCATGAATATCGGTCTGCTCATGAACCGAGAAAAAAAGGAGGCCCAGGACTTCGCGGCAGAACTGCTGCGATGGTCCGAAGATGAGGGCTTCTCCTTTTGGGTTCCTGATTTTGACGCCGATACTTTGAGGACCCCTGGGAGGACAGTAGAGCAGTGGCTCCAGAACGTTGACACAGCCCTGGTGGTCGGCGGCGACGGGACTTTTCTTAGAGCCGCTCGATTCGTTCAAGGGACAGAAATCGCTCTTTTTGGCGTTAATCTCGGCCACCTGGGCTTTTTAGCCACAGGGCAGCCCGAGCGGGCAAAGGAAGAAATTCTCCAGATCCGCAACGGAGATTTCACGGTTCAGAGAAGGCAGCTCCTTGAGGGGACCTTGATAGGACAGGAAAAGGAAAGAATTTTTTTTGCCCTAAACGACCTGGTGCTCTCCAAGGGCCCCCTTGCTAAGCTGATTTCTGTCGAGGTGGAGGTCGACAACAGGCCCATGTGCGAGTACCGCGCCGATGGACTCATAGTGTCCACCCCCACAGGTTCCACTGCCTACGCTTTATCAGCAGGCGGGCCCATCGTGCCGCCCCACGTGCCCTGTATGATTCTCGCGCCGATTTGTGCCCACAGCCTTTACAGCCGTCCGATCATCTTCGGACCTGGCGACCGCTTGACACTAAAACCTCGCAGAGACAACGATGACGTCTATCTCACCGTGGATGGTCAGGAGGTGTATGCGGTGGAGACCGATCAAAAAATGGAGGTACGGCTTTCCATGGAGCGCCATATTAACGTGGTAGCTCTGCCTCAATTGGACTACTTCGATCTCTTACACCAGAAATTAATGTGGGGATTTAATCCAACAGCTAGCAGAGAGGCCCGCCATGCT
The DNA here is from genome assembly GCA_964575405.1 of uncultured Synergistaceae bacterium. Lineage (GTDB taxonomy): Bacteria > Synergistota > Synergistia > Synergistales > Dethiosulfovibrionaceae > CAZCKP01. The sequence continues at coordinate 22,951 of CAZNRB010000001.1, forward strand.
TGAAGAACTGTGGTTAAAATCGGTGGGAGGAGTCGATCAGGCCAGACTGCATTTCTCGCCTGGGCTCACGGTTATTACAGGCGAAAGCGGAGCCGGAAAGAGCAGTCTCGTTCGGGCCCTGGAGCTGATAAGCGGAAAACGAGCTCAGAGCGCTGTAATCCGTGGAGGCGACGAAGAGGCATCAGTCGAAGCCTTCTTCCTCGTGGCAGGTCTTTTTTCGGATGTGGAAGAGGTCTTTCAGCCCCAGGAAGGATCCTTCTGCGTGCGCCGGGAGTTATCCAGAACTGGACGGGGAAAGGCCTTTATTCAGGGAACGCCCGTACCCTTAAATCGGATAGCAGAGATGACCTCGGGGTTAATTTCTATACAAAGCCAATTTGCGCAGTTGGAGCTTCTCTCTACGGAGCAGCAGCTTCGAATCATGGATGGCTGCGGCGGCGTGGAGCTATTAGAGACCCGAAGGAAGTTAGAGGAGTTGTTTTACAGCATTATCTCTGATGAGCGGGATTTGAGGCAGATTCGCCAGCGGGAACAGCAGATCCTGGAGAGTTACGGCCAAGCTGATGAGCTCGCTCAATTCCTTAATCGCTCCAGCCTAGTCCCTGAAAGCGAAAGCCTGCTTTCCAAAGAATATGCCCAGACCGACGAAGCCCTACGACGCTGTCGAGAATTGCGGCATCGCTTCAGACTGCTCCAAGATCCAGAGACGGGCGGTCTGATCAGAGATATTAGGGGCCTTTTGGAAGGATTAAGCGATCTGCTCCCCCAGGAGTACCGAGAAACGGTCGAGGAAAAATCCGAAAAGCTGTGCGACTTTTTGGACGAGCTTGCGGAGCTTTTGGGAAATGCGGCTCCTAAGGAATATCTGTCCGAGCTGGAGGCCGAGCTGGAGCGCATCGAGTCCCTGCTGGGGCGGATTCGCAAATTCAAGCGAATGGTGGGCGTCGAATCCCTAGCGGGGTTATTCGAGTTTTCAGGAAAAGCCGAAGTGGAACTGCAATGGTTAGAGTCTTCCAAAGAACGGCAACAGCAACTCAGCTTGAGAATCGCCGAAACTAGACGCGAAGCCGCGCGGGAAGCTAAGCGTCTCCGAGAGCTCCGTCTAGAGGCCGCAGAGGAGCTACAAAAAACCGTCACAGCCCATCTAGCTGATCTAGCGATGGAGCGAAGCCGGTTTATCGTCAAAATAACCGAGAGCAATAAACTTCGGGCCAGCGGAGCAGAGCAGGTTGAGTTTCTACTGGAACGAGGGGACAACATGCCCCTTCCAGTGGCAAAGGCGGCCTCCGGCGGTGAGCTTAGCCGCATTCTTTTGGCGCTACAGCTCTCCCTTCCCGCGGAATTGATGCCCTCCACCGTAGTTTTCGATGAAGTAGAAGCAGGGCTAGGGGGCCGCGCTGCTTATCTGACCGGCCTGAAACTTCGCCTACTAGCCGATAAAATTCAGGTCTTGCTGATAACCCACGAAGCGACCATTGCGGCAATGGGCGATCAGCACTATTTGGTGGAACGCAAGGGTGCTCTTTCTTCTATCCGTAAATTGGAGAAAGAAGAACGGATTCAAGAGTTGGCCAGAATGCTTTCCGGTGACCCTTCCAGCGAAAAAGCTCTCAGCCATGCCCAACAGCTTCTGGACCGCGGAAACAGCGGAGAGGACCTTTTCGCCGTTGACGAAGCCAGTAAAAACAATTAAAATGTGCGAGATAAAACCGCATGGGACGGGTTTAAGAGCTTTGGCCGCCCGGATCCAGCGAGAGGAGGAAATATAAGTATGTACGCAATTATCGAAACCGGTGGTAAGCAGTACCGCGTAGCTCCTGGCGAAAAGGTCCGAGTCGAGAAGCTGGGAGTCGATGTCGGCGCTCAGGTGACCTTTGACAAGGTTCTAATGGTCTGCGATGGAGAGAAAACCACTGTTGGTGCACCTCTGGTAGAAGGAGCCACCGTTTCCGCCACGGTGACTGAGAACGGCAAAGCAAAAAAGGTTATCGTCTTCAAATACAAAAATAAGACCAATTACCGCCGTTTCCGCGGTCATCGTCAGCCCTATTCCTTGGTGACCATCGACTCCATCAATCTTTGATCCCTCGTTGACTCAAATAAAGGTATTTTTCTGCGACGGAGCCCCTAAAGGGCTGTTGGTCCAGGGGCACAGTGGCTATGGTCAGGAAGGCTCTGACGTGGTTTGCGCTGCTGTAAGCGTTTTGGTGCAGACCCTTTTTATCGGCCTCGTGGATGTGTTACATCTGGCCGTAGAACAGCGGGTTGACGAAGATCAGGCTTTGATTGAGCTTAAGTGGGACCATAGGAGCAGTAGAGAATGTCACCTGTTGGTGGAGACGATCCTCAAGGCTTTGAAGGAAATTGCTTCTTCCTATAGGGATTACGTAAGTTATCTGGAGGTGTCCGATAATGCTGTTTAAAGAGATGAATTTGCAGTTTTTTGCACATAAAAAGGGCCAGGGCAACAGCACAAACGGCCGCGATTCTAACGCTCAGCGCCTGGGATTGAAGAAAAGCGACGGTTGCGTAGTAAAGGCCGGAAACATTTTGGTCCGTCAGCGCGGCACGAAGTTCTATCCCGGTCTGAACGTGGGACTTGGCAAGGACTACACCCTCTTCGCGCTCAAAGATGGCGTCGTTAAATTTGCCACCAAGGGCGGCAAAAAGGTCGTGCGTGTCGAAGAGACCGTGGTCGCCTAAGCAGGTCGTCGTAATTTTCTCTCGGGCCCTTGTAGCGCAGGGGCCCGTTTTTTATAATCTTACGCGATGAGGTGAGGGCTCTGAAATTTGTCGATCTCGTGCGTATTCACGTTAAAGCAGGTCGAGGCGGTAATGGGTGTGTGAGTTTCCGTCGTGAAAAATTCGTCCCCAAAGGCGGCCCAGACGGCGGAAACGGCGGACGCGGCGGCAGTATATACGTAGAAGCCTCCAACAACCTGCTGACTCTTGCCGATTTTCAGTATAACCGGCGCTTCTCGGCTGAACACGGCGCAGCAGGGCAGGGGGCCCTGAAATTCGGAGCCGACGGCAAGGACACCACGATCAGCGTTCCCTGCGGCACTATCGTATACGATGGGACCACCGGAGCGCCGATCGCTGATTTGGCAGAGCCTGGAGATCGCTGTATGGTCGCCCGAGGTGGCCGAGGCGGCAAGGGCAATGCCCATTTTACCAGTGCCACCCGAAGGGCCCCTCGCTTTTCAGAAAAAGGCGAAGAGGGCGAGGAACGGGATATAAAGCTGGAGTTGAAGTTAATCGCCGATGTGGGGCTGGTAGGATTGCCTAATGCCGGTAAAAGCAGCCTTCTTAAAGCGATCTCCAACGCTAATCCGAAGATCGCTGGTTACCCCTTTACGACGCTGTCCCCAAATTTGGGCGTGTTAACCGTGGACGACCAGAAAATTGTCATCGCCGATGTGCCTGGACTCATCGAAGGGGCTCATGAAAACAAAGGGTTAGGCCACTATTTTTTACGGCATATTGAGCGGACGCGGGTCATCATCCACGTATTAGACCTTTCCAGCGGAAGCCTGGAGGAGATATTAGGGCAGTGGAAAATCGTCACGGAAGAATTTCGTCATTACAACGCTGACCTGCTGAATAGGCCCTATGTGGTGGTCTTGAATAAGGTAGATTTACTTTCCCCTAGGACCGTGGCCAGCGAGGCTGAATCATTTTTCCTTCTTCAAAAAGTCCCTGTTACCACCACCAGCGCCCTTTTCGGTGAGGGGATTGCCGATCTAATCAAGCTGATTGTGGCAGAGGTGCGCAAAAATCCCCGGCCCCATGGGACCTATCGTCTCTTTGAGATCCCTCAAGAGCTGGGGAGCCAGTCCCGCGAAAGGCCCAAGATTATCAAGGAAGATTCTGGCGTTTATCGGGTGCTGCATCCCAGAATTGAAGCTGCCGCTGCCCGCTATGACTTCGGCCAAGAGGAAGCTGCAGTGCGCTTTATGCGAATTCTCCGACAATTCAAGGTAGAGGAGCTGCTTGAAGAGGCCGGAGCCCAGGAAGGCGATACAGTGAATATCGGCGAAGTTTCCTTTACCTTTGAACCGGAACGTTCCTTTTGATCTATGATTTTCGACGGCACCTTCAGGAAGCCCCTTGCGGCTTCCCTGCGCATTGGTATCATGGGGGGCACCTTTGATCCCATTCATTACGGCCATCTCTTAGCCGCCCAGGAAGCCCTTAAAGCCTTGGAATTGGACGAAGTGATCTTCGTACCTACTGGCAATTCCTATCATAAAGCCTCACGAAGGGTGACGCCGCCCGAAGACCGCTATATGATGACCTTTTTGGCCACCCTGGATAATCCCAATTTTTCTGTATCGAGAATTGAGATCGACCGAGAAGAGCCTAGCTATACGGTCGATAGCCTGCGGGAAATGGGATTTTGGTTCGCCGGAGAAGATTTTAAATTCTTCTTTATTACTGGCATCGATGCGGTCATGTCCATGAATACCTGGGCAGAATATGAAGAGCTTCCAAAGCTGTGCACTATTGTGGCTGCCAACCGTTCTGGCTATGACTTCGAACACTATCAGTTCGAAAACCTGCCGGAGGAAATGAAAAAAGCTGTGGTCCGATTGGACATCCCATTGCTTTCAATCTCCAGCACGGAAATACGCCACCGGGTGGCCATGGGAAAAAATATCCGCTATCTGGTTCCTTACCCGGTGGAGCAGTACATCAACAAACGAAAACTTTATCAAAACGAGAATCCATAATTGTATACCATAGTATCGAAGACGATTTTTAAGAAGGGTAGTGAGGTTTAGGTGAAACGGAAAAAGGGGGGGGGTCTGATAGCCCTTTTGATGGCCCTGACTGCGGTCTCAGTCGGTGCAGCCATACGAATCTATTCAATCACTCAAAAACCGCTTGTCCCGCCGTCTCTAGAGTTACCCCAGGAAGAATCGGGAGGACAGGAAATCCCGCCCTCGTTGAAACGCAACAGTCTAAATTTTTTGCTAATAGGTCTTGATGAAGTTGAATCAGTTAACCGAGCAGATTCGATCCTTTTTGTACGCCTTGACGTGGAGCACAGGACCATCAAGGCCATGTCCATACCTCGGGACACCCGCGTGCAAATTCGTGGCCGCGGACAGGAAAAATTGAACCACGCCTATGCCTATGGGGGAATGAACCTCTTAAAGGAGACCGTGATCAATCTCACGGGAATGCCCATAGATTACTATGTGATTTTGAACTATAAGTCTTTCCCCCAAATTATCGATGCCGTAGGCGGTGTGACTTTGGATGTCCACAAGGCCATGAGATATACCGATAAAGCTCAAGGATTGTACATCAATATAGCCCCCGGAAAACAGCACATGGACGGCGAACAGGCCCTGAAATTCGTGCGTTTCCGGATGGACGCCCTGGGCGACGTGGGGCGGATTCAGAGACAGCAGCAGTTTGCCAGGGCCTTTATAGACAAGGTCCTTTCACCGTCGATCATCCCTAGGCTCAAAGATCTGGCTGAGACTATTATCGCCATGATCCAAACCGACGTTTCTCTGGAAATGGGCCTGCAATTGGTGGTCTTTGCTGCGGGAATCAACAACAACGACGTGGAATTTTTCACAATGCCGGGAAGCGCCGCTTACATCAATCGCGTCAGCTACTGGATCCCCGATCTCCAAAAAATGGCTCAGCGATTCAACCCCGAGGCCGTTGCAACTTTAGCGGCGCCTTTGCCTGAATCATCTTCTGACGCCGAAGTGCTGAGCCTTGGCGCTCTAGATATCCATGGGCCTATTGCAGTGCTGAACGGCGAAGGGACTAGTGGATTGAGCGCGCAATTTTCCCAAATTTTTGAAAAGGCTGGGGTCGAAGTGGGCTATATAGGGAATGCGCGGCATTTTGATTACCGCTACAGCGTGGTCTACTATCCAGAGGGGAAAAACTCCGAGGTGGCCAGGAGCCTAGCCGAACTTTGCGGCATTTCTCCTTCTTTGGTTCGCCCCGGCTCCTACAGTCAAGGGGCCACGTTGGTACTAGGCCACGATCACAAAAGAATCAGGGAAAGGCTGCTGTCCCTGCCCGTAGAAAATTAAATAAGCGGCAAAGAAAGGAGCTCTGTTATGGACCAGAACACTCAGGCGATTATGGAGCAAGTCATCGAATCTTTAAGAAGCCACCGGGCAATGGACGTAAAGCTTCTGGACGTTTCTGCTGTTACTTCTTTGACCGAGGCTTTTATTTTGGCTACAGGAAATTCCGACGTTCATATGAGGACCCTTTGTGAGAGCGTGACGGAATGTCTTGAAAAAAAGGGCATCCAATACCAGGTAGAAGGCGAGCGAAGCACCCAATGGGCCCTTGTGGATACGCCGGACTTTATTGTACACATCTTCGGCGCTAAAGCGAGAGAATTCTATAAATTGGACCGTATCTGGGGAGACGTGCCTACAAAAAGCTACGAAAATATCGATTAGCCCTCCTTTAGCCCTCCTTTTATGGAAGAAGCTCAGCGGAAAAGTCCTGCTGAGCTTCTTTTTAGCTACTTTATTACGGCCCGTTTCATCCGTTCCATGTCCTATAATGTATCTTATGTTGCATTATGACATAGGTTGCCTAATCAGCTCTTATCGCGAAAGTTCTGTAGGATCGCCAGGTAATTTTCGACTGTCAGAGAGGCCCCTCCGATAAGCCCTCCATCGACGGAGGGTTGGGAAAAAAGCTCGGCGCTGTTGGCGCTGTTGACGCTGCCTCCGTATAGCACAGGCACCTGTGGATCCGTTTGCTCTTTGATATGACGGCACAGCTCTTCAGCGTCCTTTGCTCCAGCAGCACGTCCCGTTCCGATAGCCCAGACCGGCTCGTAGGCAATCAGAAATTGGGCTCCCTTTTCTATCCCTCGAAGAGCGGCTTCCAGCTGTCTATTTACGACCGACTTAGTTTGCCCTGCCTCTCGTTCTTCCAAAGTTTCGCCTACGCAGATCACCGGAATGAGCCCTCCATTGCAACAGGCTTGGACCTTAGCGCCTATAAACTCCGGACTTTCATGGAAAAGGCCGCGGCGCTCACTATGGCCGACGATGGCATAGCGGCATTGGGCTTCAAGGGCCATAGAGACGCTTACTTCTCCAGTGTAGGCGCCAGAATCGTGGTCGTTAACGTTTTGGACACCTAAAGAGACCTCTGCCACAGAAAGCCCCTGCCTGGCTGAAAAAATAGAGAGAAAGGGTGGAAAAAGGCAGAACTCGGCGTCCTGCAATAGTTCTGATTCCTGTGTTAACCTCTCCGATAGTTCTTTTGTGTACTCTTGAGCTTTTTGGGGGCCGTGATTCATCTTCCAATTGCCAAACAGATAAATTTTTTTCACAACTATCTTCCTTTAAGGTCCCTTGAGGCCTCTAATTTTTCTGCTCCAAAAGGATGATGCCAGGCAAGTCCTTGCCCTCGCAGAACTCTAGGCTTGCTCCGCCTCCCGTCGAAACGTGGGACATCGCATCGGTCAGATCAAAGGCTTTCACGGCCGACGCCGTATCGCCGCCCCCCACCACGGTAAAGGCTCCCTCTTTCGTGACGGCCCCAATGGCTTCAGCCACAGCTCGGCTACCGCCAGCAAAGGGAGCACATTCAAAAACTCCCATAGGTCCGTTCCAAAGGACGGTCTTGGCGCCCATTATTTCCTTTTGGAACAGGGCTGACGTCTTAGGACCGATGTCCAATCCCATCAGGTCCTCTGGAATTTGGTCGGATGGGACCACTGAAATGAGACTATCGGGAGAGATCTCCGACGCCGCAAGAGCGTCTAGGGGCAACAGGATTTTGACTCCCATCGCGGCAGCTCGTGCCAACATGTCCTTTGCGAAGTCCCTATGTTCTTCATCGCAAAGGGACTTGCCGATCGAAGCGCCTTGAACGGCCAAAAAAGTAAAGGCCATGCCCCCGCCGATTAGGATAGTGGTAGCCTTGGAGAGCATGTTCTCTATCACGCCAATCTTATCGGACACTTTAGCGCCGCCTAGGACCAACAGGTAAGGCTTCTCAGGCGATTCTTTCACGCGGCTCAGCGCGTGGACTTCCTTTTCGAGGAGAAGTCCGGCATAGGAAGGCAGTATGTGCTGCACCCCTTCAGTGCTGCAGTCCCCGCGATGGGCGGCGCTAAAGGCGTCCATGATAAAAATATCGTAGGGCTCTGCCATTTGAGCGCTAAATAGAGGATCGTTTTTCTGTTCTTCCGGATGGAATCGGGAGTTCTCCAAAAGGATCAACTCCCCTTCTTCCTGATGGGCCACCGCTTCAACGACAGCGGGACCGACGCAATCGCTAACGAACTGCACAGGATGACCAAGGATTTTTTCCACGTCCCCTGCGATCTGTTGCAGAGACAATTCGGGCACCACATTGCCCTTAGGGCGCCCAAAATGGGAGATTAGGGAGATCTTTGCGCCTTTGTCCAGGAGGGTATCTACGGTTTTTTTGTGGGCAGCAATACGGGAGCAGTCTGTCACCTTTCCATCGCGGAAAGGCACGTTAAAATCCACTCGTAGCAAAACCTTCTTGTCTCTAAAAGAAGCGTCGTCAAGGCTTTTTAAGATCATGGGTTAAAGTCCTTTGGAGATAATGTAGTTCACAAGATCGACGCAGCGGCAGGAATATCCCCATTCATTGTCATACCAGGCAAAGACCTTTACAAGGTCCTCTACCACCATGGTCTGATCAGGCGCAAAGATGCTGGAACGGTCGTCATGGATAAAATCCACAGAGACACAACCATCGCTGTCGTAGCCGATGTACCGGCCCATGGGCCCCTCGGCGGCCTCTTTAATCGCGTTGTTCACGTCCTCCACAGTGACAGGGCATCCGGGAAGGAAGGTAAGGTCCACCACCGATACGTCGGGCGTGGGCACCCGCAGAGCCATGCCGTTCATTTTGCCCTTAAGTTCTGGGATAACAAGGGCCACTGCTTTGGCGGCTCCCGTAGTGGTAGGAACCATCGAAAGGACAGCCGCTCGGGCGCGATAGTTGTTGGCGTGAGACCCGTCTACAAGCCTTTGATCGCCAGTATAGGAATGGATGGTAGTCATCATTCCCTTAACTATTTTGAACTTGTCGTTCAGGACCTTGGCAATCGGGGCCAGGCAGTTGGTCGTGCAGGAGGCGTTGGAAATAATATGATCTGTCGCTGGGTTGTATTTATCCTCATTGACGCCCATGACAAAGGTGGCTATACCATCGCCTTTTCCCGGGGCTGTGATGACGATCTTCTTGGCTCCGGCATCAAGATGGAGCTTTGCCTTTTCTGTTTTGGTGTAAACACCGCTGGACTCTACAACAATATCTACGGCCAGCTCTTTCCAGGGCAAATTTTCCTCTGGCGTGACGATTTTTATGCTGTGACCGTTAATGATCAGATGGGAGTCATCACAGGAAACATCGCCTTTGAAACGCCCGTGGACGGAATCATATTTAAAAAGATGGGCCATCTGCTCCAAGCTGGCACGATTTCGCTTAATGGCAACCACATCTATAAGTCCCTTGTCGTCAAATTCATAAACCGCTCTCAGAAACAACCGCCCAATTCTTCCAAAACCGTTGATGGCTACGCGCGCTTTATCCATAAATGCCGTCCTCCTTAAAATATTCCGATATGAGCGCTCACTGATCCTACATCAGTTTACTCCCTTTTGTGCCCTAAAACCAGCGTTCTCGGCTAAAATCTGAAGCTTCTTCCAGCGGTACTTGACCGTGCTTTTGCTTACCTTGGGATCCAGCAAATTGCCAAGCTCCTGAAGGGTAGCGCTGGGATATTGGAGTCGTAATTCTATTAGTGAGCTTAGATCTTCGGGGACAAGGTCTTCGCTAAGGTCCTTGAAAAATTTAGCTATTTGAATCTGGTGGCGGGCGCTCTCTACGCTGCGGCGAATATTGGCGTCGTCACAGTTAGCCTGCCTGTTGGCGTGATCTCTCATGGAGCGGATCATCGCCTTCTTCTCCAGATCCTGGGCCTGTCCGGTCATATTCATGTAATAACAAAATCGGACAATTTGATGGAGATCCCGTATGGTAATTTCGTAGACGCCCTCTTTGACCCTTTGGGAGGAGCTGATTTCGTTGCTGCTGAGCAGCTCCTTGATTCCCGAGGCGATCAAGGGATCGTGGATCCTAAAAGTGCAGTAATATCCTCGACGAGGATTGTAGATTCCTCCTGTAACTCCAAAAACTCCCCTAGCCCAGGCCCAGCGTATAAAATCTTCCCTCTCGGGTTTGGCGCAGATTTCCCTATAAAGTTCCAATGGGAGGTTCAGACAGACCTTTTCGCGCTGAATCCGCAGTAGATTCCTGGGCGTCCATTTTTTTGCCCATTGGGTGGCCCTCCATAGCCGGCGAATACGCCGAAAAGGCCAAATCCGACTGGTCCCGCATTGAATTTGGTTTATGCCGGTTACGGCCCTTTCCATACATACTATGAGGCCAGATAATTCCGATTCCGCGGAAATTTGGTCTGTGACAGGAGCGCTCAGCCATTGATCCCATTGGTAATTGCTGATCTTCATGGACTATAGAATCCTCTCACTGGACAAGCTTGCGGTAAATCCTCATGAGCGTCTCAGCGAGGTGCCCGCTATGGTGGCGGATCATGCCACCGGGGGAGATCTGAATCAGCGACGCACGATAAACCGAGCAATTTTGCTTCTTTAGAAAAATCTCGTCTTCTCTGGAGAGAGACAGCGGTTCCGCTCCCTGTTGCCGGTAGCGTTCCAACAGCACGTCAGGGATAGAATCCTCGTTGACCACTATTCCATGGGGATAGCGCCCCAATGCTTTGGCAATCCACGAAATATGGTCCATCTGATTCATGCCCTGGGTCTCTCCCGATTGAGACATCAGATTGGCCACGTAAATCAGTGGTTTCCTACTATGGACTAACATTTCGGTAAAACCTTCCAGCAGCAGATTGGGGAGCACGCTGGTGAAGAGGCTTCCAGGCCCCAGGATTATCATATCGGCATTGGATACAGCCGATATGGCCTCTTCTACGGGCTGGGCTCCGGAAGGCTCCAATCGGATCGTCTCGATTTCCCTGCCGCAGGTAGCCACAGCCAATTCGCCGCGGAGGATTTTATTCGTCTTTGTCTCTGCCACAAGGGTCACATTTTCCGTGGTGATCGGCAACACTCTGCCTCGGATAGCCAGAAGGTTGTTTATGAGATCCACAGCGTTTTTAAAGTCCCCTGCTTGTTCTGCCGCAGCCAGAAGCATCAGGTTTCCCAGGCTATGGCCCTGTAGATCTCCTCGGTCGAAGCGAAAATTCAGAAAAGACCGGAGCCGACTGTCGTTTTCGCTGAGAGCAACAATGCAGTTTCGAATATCTCCAGGCGGCAACATTCCCCAATCGCGGACCAGCCGGCCTGAGCTTCCCCCTTCGTCGGTGACTGCTACCAGCGCTACAATATTTCGGGTGTAGGCTTTAATGCCCTTTAAAAGCGACGATAGTCCGGTACCTCCTCCGACGGCCACTAGGTGGGGACCTGAGGAAAGGCGATACTGGACCACCGCAGCGGTGGTCTCCTTTTCGTTTTTTTTCAGTTGCAAAAAGCCCCGGACCTTTCGGCTTTGACGCAGCAGCCAATAGAGCAACCCCATTCCAAAGGCGCAACCTGCCAGAAAGGACGCTGAATGCAAGACTAGAGACCACACTATTGGACTCCTCCAATGTCTTTGTCCATGTCGCGATGCCGCAGTACACATGAGACGCCATCTATCCGCTGGAGCCGTTCCACAAGCCATTCCGCCGCAAATACGGAACGGTGCCTCCCGCCGGTACAGCCAAAGGCAATTTGCAGGAACTGCTTTCCGCTGGCGTGATAGACCGGCAGAATGGTCTCAAAGAGCTCCAGACACTGTCGGAGAAAGGCATCGGCGGCGCTCTGTTGGTAAATGTAGCGTCGTACGGCGTCGTCCTTGCCGGTCAGCTTTCGAAGGGACTCTTCATAATAGGGATTAGCTAGAAAGCGGACATCAAAAACGAAGTCCGAGTCCTGGGGACAGCCGTATTTAAAGCCAAAGGAACTGACCAAAATTTCAATTCCCCGGGGATTGCGCCCCAAGATAACTAGGATTTCGCTCCTCAACTGAGCCGAAGTCAGCGTCGATGTATCGATAACCTGATCTGCCAGAGCCCGAAGGGGGGCAAGCTTCTGGCGCTCTGTCCTAATTCCGTCCAATAGGGAGGTCATAAAACCCAAGGGATGGCGGCGGCGAGTGAGATTGTACCGTCGAGTCAAAGTATCCTCCGAGGCTTCGAGAAATAAAAGCCCCACGTCCACTCCTCGACCGCGAAGGTTCTCGATTGTCTTTGGCAAATCGTCGAGCAATTTCCCGCTTCGAGCGTCAACGGTAGCTGCTATCCCGTTATCTCGCGCTTGAAGATTCCCCGCTAACAGCGATAGCAGATCGGGAAACATGACCACAGGCAGGTTATCCACCGCGTAGAGCCCTTGATCTTCCAGCAAATCCAACACGGTGCTTTTACCGCTGCCTGAAAGGCCTGTGATGATTAAAAATTTCCGAGGAAACATGCGGGAGATTCCTTGAAGGCTATTGATTTCTTACGACGAGGGTCTGATGGCCCAGGGCTTTGATTTGATTGGCGATAGTATCGGCAGTGGCTCTGTTTCGGCCTCCGGCCACGAACACGCGGAAATAGGTCGTTCCTCTGACCTCGGCGGGACGGACCAACGATGAATGGCCTCTGCTTTTCAGCTCTGCCGCCACATTATTGGCAGCCGATCTGTTGGTGAAGGAACCGCACTGGACTAAAAAGACGCTGTCATTAATGGAGCCGCCGCTGACGTTAACCTTCTCCCGGATAGGTTCGCTGGTGACTGCAGGGGCAGGGCGTGACGCCCTTTGGGGCTTTGCAGGAGCGGATTGGGCCGGCGCCCGACGGGCAGGTGAAGCCGGCACCGCTGGTTCTGCGACCACGACGGTCTGAGCCGGCGCTGAAATTGGTGCTGTGGGCGCAGCGGTTGTTCCACGAGGTGTTAAAGCTTCAGGCTCTGCGATCTGGGGCTGCGAAGGCACCACGGAAACTATAGGTCTGGAAGAGCTCTGAAGGGGGGGCTGATCGTCTCCAGAAAAAAAGAATACCCTGATCCCTACGATCAGTATTCCCATAACGACAACGCCTAAGATAGGCAACATCAGATCTCCAAAGGGTATGGCGGGCTTCTTTTTCAACTTATAGGTGGATCTTGCTGCCATGGGATGACACCTCTCCTTTTCACGACGAGGCAGTTAGGGCTGCGGCAGATCCGCAGCATAACAATAAACAAAATACGGGGACTAGGCTTCCGTCCCCGCCTTTTGAGTGTTCCGTCGTCACATTAACGCTTTTCCCTGCGCCGGGAAATTGTAGGCCGATCCATATCGTCTGGGGTCAATCCAGACATAGTGAAGATATCCCCAGACTGTTCCGACACCACATCAGCCGGGTTGAGATGGGTAACGCTGTCGGAAGATCTGCGGTGGGGAGATTGAGAGAAACTAGAGCGGTTGAACCCCATAAAACCCTGAGGAGCCTGAGCTTGAGGGGCTCTTTCAACAGGATCGTCAAAGCCTGTCGCTATTAGAGTTATCCGCACGCCATCGTCCATTTCTGGATTGACCTTAGCACCCCAGATGATGTTGGCATCTTCGTGGGCGGCCGCGGCGATAAGATCGGCAGCTTCGTTGAATTCGTAAAGCCCCACATCGGGCCCCATCTCGATAAAGCACAGCACTCCCCGTGCGCCACTGACAGGAGCCGTCATGAGAGGCCCATTCATAGCGGCTCTAGCGGCCGATACCATTCGACCGTCGCCCTTGGCCTCGCCGATGCCCATAATAGCAGTTCCAGCGTTTTGCATGACGGAGCAAACGTCGGCGAAGTCCACGTTAATTTGAGCGGTCTGACGGACCGTTCCTGTAACACCGATCACAGCCTGGCGCAGCACGTCATCTGCCATGCGGAAGGCTTCGCTGAAGGTAGTGGCTTTGTCGGAAATCTGAAGAAGGCGGTCGTTTTCGATGACGATCAGGGCATCCACTTTACCGCGAAGATTCTCGATGCCCTCCAAGGCCTGGCGAATTTTACGTTTGCCTTCCCAGGTAAAGGGGACGGTCACGACGGCCACCACAAGAGCGCCTTGCTCCCGCGCCACCTCTGCGATAACGGGAGAGGCTCCAGTGCCGGTGCCGCCGCCCATTCCAGCGGTAATGAAGACCATATCGGCGCCGCCAAGGAGTTGATTCAGCTCTTCTCTGGATTCCTCTGCCGCTTGGTAGCCACGATTGGGATCGGCACCAGCGCCGCGCCCTTTCGTTAAATTCTTGCCAAGGATGAACTTGCAAGGAGCCTGTGAAAGGTCAAGAGCAGCCATATCGGTGTTTACCGCGATGAAATCCACGTCGGTAATTTCACTTCTGATGATATTATTAAGGGCATTTCCGCCGCCGCCGCCCACACCTACCACCTTTATGACTTCTTTAGGCGGCGTGGAGTTGTCCTCCCAAAGCTCAAAAACGGAGTTCATATCGTTCATTATTTCTCTCCCCTTAGAAAAGCTCCTTGATGGAATTCCAGACTACATTCAATATACTTTCCTTCGGTCTGTTGGCGTAATTATTAGTATTCTTTACTGTTCGCCCCTTACTGACACCAGAGGTACCCCTCAGAGATCCTAACGAAGCCTCAATGTAGCGGAAAGGATGGCGCTCCTTTTCCATTAGATAGACAATGATTCCTGCCACAGCACTGTACTGACAGGAATTGCGGTTAGGCTGCATCTGATGGGCCAGCATTGGAGCTCCGGTGCGAACTCCAATGCCTAGATGTTCTGATGCAAAGGCATCCAACCCCTCCATTAACGCTACGCCTCCCGAAAGGACAACTCCCGAAGGAAAGGACACCCAATGATAGTCGGAGATCAGAGGAAGTACTTTGTCTTCTAGCAGCTCTTCTAAGCGACAGGACATAATTTCAACGACAGTGCTTTCATCGAGAATCTGCTCTTTGCCGTGGTTATTCACTGAGATTTGCTGATCATGGGAAGCCGCCGGATCTAAAGTGATCTTCTTTTTAAGGTCCTCCGCCGCTTTAAAGGAGGTCTTGCACACACAGGCTATGTCGTTGGTAATATGCTCTCCTCCGATAGGAATCACCGCAAGCCTCAGCGGGCGTCCCTCGGAAAATAGGGCCACTCCAGTGGTGCCGCCGCCTATAGAAAGGGATATGGCTCCGGCGCTGCGATCTTCCGCGCTAAGCGATCCAAGGGCTGCTACAAGGGGTTTTACCACCAGTCCACACACGGTTATGCCAGCCAGTTCGACGCAGTTGACCACATTTTGAACGACCGATGTGGCTACAATAACAGCCTGGACCTTAATCTCCAGGCGAATGCCGGTCATTCCCAGGGGATCGTCAATACCGCTGCTTCCGTCAATTGAATATTTTAACGGGATCGTGTGCAAAATACACTGGTTCGGCGGCAGAATTAGCTCGCTTAGGGCTGTCTCGATGGCTCTGTTCACGTCCTCAGCGGTAATCTGACGAGGAGTCATTCCAAGCGAAACCATGCCCGATAGCATTTGGACTTTGGCATTGACGCCGCTAAAAGCTACGGTAGCCGCTGTTATGCTAAAGCCTACAATGTCCTCGGCATCTTCAACGGCACTAGAGACAGCGCTCACAGCCTGTTCTAGGTTGACGATCGTGCCTTTGCGAATTCCACGGGATTGGGCTTGACCAATACCGATGATCTGAGCATCCCCCGAGCCCCAGGGATCCCGTTCCGCCACTACGACAGATATTTTGCTCGTCCCAAGATAGAGTCCCACTAGGATCTCCGACTCTTTGCCCATCAAC
The DNA here is from genome assembly GCA_964575405.1 of uncultured Synergistaceae bacterium. Classification (GTDB taxonomy): domain Bacteria; phylum Synergistota; class Synergistia; order Synergistales; family Dethiosulfovibrionaceae; genus CAZCKP01. The sequence continues at coordinate 38,819 of CAZNRB010000001.1, forward strand.
AATCACTCCCTTCTCCTTGTTAGAGATCTCAGGAACTGCCTTCTAGGGACGGAGTCCCTTATTTATGGGGATGCACAGCTCAGTCTCCTTAGAAGCTGCCGCGCAAAATAATCTTGTCAGAGTAGGTCGCATCAATGACCATATGGGCGCCTTTCACTGGACCAGAGAGAAGCTCTTGGGCAGCTATCAGATTTTGCGGAAGATCGCCAATCCGGCCGAGAAAACGACTCTGCTGGCCGCTATCAAGCGTCAAAGTACACGCTACCACGTCTTCCCCGCCTCTTCTGCGCAGCTCCACATCGGTTACTCTTAAATTGGGCACTGCGCCGAGATACTGCAACACAGCCAAAAACCATGAGGCCGGTATATTGGTGCGACGAATCTCCCTGACTCCTGCTCTTTCCTCTGGCATCGGAAAGGAGTCTCCCACCGAAAGGCCTGGCACCTCTGGCATGGTCAACGTTAGGGCCTGGGCAGTCAGCGTCTTGGGCCAGAATTCACCGGACCTAGAAAGAAAGTAGTCCTCCCCTCGCCAGTGGATGGCCATAACAGGCTCCAGAGGAACGGCTATAACTTCCAATTTACCTTCAAAGGGAGCCCAGTGAAACTGGATTTTTAAGGGATAGCGCCGCTCCAGGTCAGCTAAATCCCTTTTATGCAAAAGCCACAAAGGATGAAAGGCAATAAACTTCTCGCTCCATTCCCTGAGACACAATTCCAGCTCTGGCGTGAAATCCTTGATTTTCAGACTGCGGAGGCGGAAGGGCTGGTACAAATCTTCCATCCATAGGAGTATTCCCATAACAAAAGCCAGGAACAGACACCATCCTCCGATACGTCTCATTGAGTCACCTCGACGCGGTCTTTAAAGTCATGCTGTAGAAGTCGCTTCCAGTATAAAATGGTCCAATTCCTTAATAATCATGTCTCCCAGCACACAAATATCGCCAGCACCCTCAATTAGAACCAAATCGCCAGGTTTCAGCAGCGAGAGAGTCCTTTCCACCGCTTCCGCTTTATCCTGGACGACGCAACAGTGTCCTTTGCCCAGGTTCTGGATTCGATGATATATCATCTCCGATGAAACTCCTTGTATTTGTTGTTCGTCGGCGGCGTAAATTGGCAGAAGGATCACTTCTGACGCTTCCGAAAGCTCCTTGGCAAACTGGTCGCAGAGAGCCGCGGTGCGGGAGTATCGATGGGGCTGAAAGATCAGCAAGGTCCTTCGATGGGGAAACATCAGCTTAAGGGCTTTCAGGGTCGCCTTAATTTCCATGGGATGGTGCCCATAATCGTCATAGAGCAGGATGTCGCCGTATCGAGCCTTAAACTGCAGACGCCGCTTCGCCCCACGAAAACTCCTTAACGACTGCTTCATCTGTTCAAAGGGAATTTTCAACAGCGTCGCCGCGGTACAGGCCGCCAACGAATCCAGAACATTGTGCTCTCCCGACACCGACAATTCTATAGTACCGATCCGTGAACCATCTATATGAAGAGAATAACGGACTCCCCCGCCGGGCAAATACTCCAGATCGGATGCAGAAAAATAGGCCTCAGGATTCAAGCCGTAGGTCACCACGGAACGACGCTCTTGAACCGTCATCTTTTTAAGGATAGCTTGAACTCCCCCATCGTCAAGACACAGGATCTTTCGGCCCTCTGGCTTGGTATTATCCAAAAAACGGGCAAAGGCGTCCTTTACCGAGGCGATGGAGGGATAATAGTTCACGTGATCCCAATCGACGTTGGTTACCACCGAGTAAAGGGGGTGAAAAAACTCGAAAGACCCGTCGCTTTCGTCGAGCTCCGCCACCATGTGGGGTCCCCGTCCAATTTTTGCATTACAGTTAATATCGCAGAGTTCGCCGCCAATTGCCACGGTGGGATCCATTCCGGCCTGTTCCAGGATCAAACTGATCATCGATGTGGTAGTGGTCTTCCCATGGGTGCCAGCGACGCCGATCCCGTCCTTGGAATCGAAGAGAGAGCTCAGCAGCTCTGCTCTCTGAAGCACCGGAATTCCGCGCCGTTTAGCCTCTGCAAGCTCTGGATTGTTGGTAGGGATGGCGCTGCTATAGGCCAGCAGATCCACCTGAAAGCTGTCCAAATGGGAGGGATCGTGACCGACGAGGACAGGAATATCCACTTTTGCCAATTTTTCGGAGTAAGAGCTGTGTTCCATGTCGCATCCGCTGACCCGATAGCCAAGCTCATTAAAGAGCAAGGCAAGGCCACTCATGCCCGCTCCTCCGATACCCATTAAATGGATGCTCTTTATTTTTTCAAGATCCAGACCCTTGTGATCCAAAACGTTTTTCTCCCTTCAAAGCGACAGCGGTACGTTGGAGCATTGCCCAGAGCCGTTCTGAGCTGCCTCGGTTATCTTCGAGGGGCTTTTTGGGGACCGTCGCCGAAAAAAAAGCTGCTAAAAGATCCTCTGGAGAGGATTCTTCAGTCCAAAGCACAGCAGTCCCTCTTTTCACTGCATATTGGGCATTGCGCATCTGATGTCCCCCGGCGGATTCTTTCCAGGGTATCACCACAACTGGAACGGGGAAAAACTCCAGCTCAGCCAATGTAGCGGCGCCAGCCCGACATATAATCAAGTCCGCCGCACAGTAGACCGCGCTCATGTCCCAACAGGGGCTGTGAAAAACAGCATTCGAAAAAGGAAGCTCTTTGGGATCAGCTCCCATAAAAAGCATTTTCCAATTGTTAAATTCTACCACAGGGAGCAAGGATTGAAGAGTCTTTGCCAGACCTTTACTGCCTAAAGATCCACCTAAAACAATTGCCAGTTTTTCTCCCTCAGCCAAAGGCTCCCCTAAAAGCTCTTTTTGCGCCTCTTCGCGACGAAGGGGGCGAAAATCCCGCAGCGGCATGCCGGTCCAGTGACGCTTTTCTTCGGGAATGCCGTCACATTTCTGCCATGCCGAAGCCACTGGAACCCCTAAAAAGGAAGCAAGCCTGGTGATTTTTCCGGCACTGGTGTTCTGCTCATGGATGACCAACGGAATGGCTCGAATTTTTGCGGCCATGAGCACCGGCAGGGACAGATAGCCTCCAAAAATAACGCACCGGTCCACCTGTTCTTTTTTCAGTACAGGTAGACAGGCCCTCAAGGAGGTCCACAGATCTTTCCAACGTTTTAGCGATTTTATTCCACTAACTCCCAGGGGCGAGCCTTCCAGAGGGAGCGTCAATGCACTAATTCCATGGGCTTCTGTGATCTCTCGTTCCAAGGGTCGAGAGCCCGTCATCCAAATAACGGAGTGGCCTTGCCTTTGTAGCCATCGTCCAAAGGCAATAGCCGGAATAATGTGACCGCCTGTTCCCCCTGCGGCCAGAAGGACAGTTAAAGCCATTCCTCTATTTCCTCCTCAGAAGTCTCTTCTCTGGTCAGACGCAGCAGAATCCCGATGCGAATCCACATGAACAACAGCGATGTGCCTCCGTAACTGATAAAGGGCAAGGGCATCCCCGTCAGCGGTATCAATTCCATCACCCCGCCCAGGTTGATCAACAAGGGCAGAAGTATTGATATGCCGCATCCCCAGATCAGCGTCCTACGTCTCGGCGCTGCCGCACGATAGGAAGCCAGAACGCAGGCACTCCATATCACAAAAAGCAGAAACAGGGCGCCGGTGCCCCCGATGCCAAGCGCCTCGCCGATAGCCGGAAAAATGAAGTCGTTATGGACCTCCGGAAGAAATCCCTGACCTCGGTTCAAACCGATTCCTGTCAGTCCTCCGTTGGCAAAGGCTATCAAGCCTTGGATGAGTTGATAGCCGTCGCCCATGGGGTCAAGCCACGGGTTAAGCCACATGGTGACGCGCTCCATTCGGTAGGAGGCCGTAAGCGCGATAAATATCAGTGGGCCCCCCAGAGAAAGAGCCATCAGCAGAGGCAGTCCAAAGCCGTAACGGTCCACGAAAAGAGCTCCTGCCACTGATAAAATCAGCAAAGTGCCTCCAAAATCGGGTTGCTTCAGCAACAGCAACGCGAATGGAAGGACAAGACATAGGGTGACAGCCAGGGCGCCATAGCTCTTATCGATTCGATGATAAACCTTTGACAGGTGAATAATCAGGCTGAGGCTTATCAACTCCAACGGTTGGAAACTAACTGGTCCCAGACGCAGCCATCTAGAGGCGCCTTTGACGCTGACCGCCAGGGGAGACCAAAGGGTCATGGCAGCCAGAACCAGAGCGAGGACACAAAGGACAGCGCTGAATTGTGTCCAAAAAGCAATTGGTACCTGGCTCACCGCCACGAAAACGAAGAGCGACAGCAGCAGCCAAAGAACCTGTTTAAAGGCCGGAGAAGAGATAGTCCATCCCGTCATAGAGGCAATGGCCACTATCCCGAAAATAGATATGATAAAGGGGATGATCCACAGTGCCGATAAAGAGCTGTGATCGTCAGCCATGGCCATCAACGAAAGGCCGCCCGGACGAGCGACGCAAAATGATCCCCCCGCTCCTTGTAATTCCGGTACATGTCCCAGCTCGTGCAAGCTGGAGAAAGGAGAACCCTATCGCCAGGCCGGGCGATCTCTATAGCCTGCTTCACCGCTGCATCCATCGATGGGACCATAAAAATAGGATCGTAACCGGCATTTGCCAGGCTTTCACGAATTCTCTCTGCTTCGCTGCCCAGCAGGATTGCTGCTCTGGCTTCCTCTTTCACCGTTTGAGCCAAGAGCTCGTAGGTCTCACCCTTTCCCTGGCCGCCTAGGATGATTATTTTAGGCCCTGCGATGCCCCGTAAAGCCGTAACGGTAGAGGCCACGTTGGTGCCCTTGGAGTCGTCCACATAGCTGACATCCTGCCATGTCCCGACGAGCTGACAACGGTGCGGCAGTGGCTGAAAATCGGCCAACCCTGCGGAGGGATTGTGCTGAGGAAAGGTCAAAGCCACCGCAGCCGTCGCCATGGCGGCGTTCTCAAGGTTGTGACGGCCCATCAGCTTTAGCTGATCTCTGCAAAACAGTTCTCGCCGGATTCTGCCGGACCGCAAGGCCACCTCTTGACTTTCCACATCGATAAAGTTCTCCTGCCCTGGCCCTAAGGTGCATATGGATCGGATCTGAGGGACTAGATGGGCGTCCCCTGGCTGGACAATAGCCCAGCAGTTCCCTTGGGAAGCGTTAAAAATACGGCCTTTGGACTCAACGTAATTTTCAAAACTGCTATGCCAGTCCAGATGATCTGGTGCCAAGTTAGTAAGAACCGCCGTGTCAGGCATAAAGGATCTGTTCCAGTACAACTGGAAACTGCTGAGTTCCATCACGATAGCGTCGCAGCTTTCGCCCGCGCAGTCCGCCAAGGGGGTGCCGATATTCCCCACCACCGACGTTTTAAGGCCGTTGGACCGAAGTATGTGGCCGATCAGCGCGGTGGTGGTGGTCTTCCCGTTGGTCCCCGTCACAGCGATAGTTTTCCCCTGGAGCTCCGATGCCAGGCAATCCAATTCACCTCGAACCACGATCCCCCGCTCCACGGCCATTTTCACCGCTTCTGATTGGGGCCCCACGCCTGAGCTCAGAACCATTAAATCACATTCGCAGCACCGCACGGTGTGGCCGCCCTCTTCCCAGGAAATGGCGGCCTCTCTGAAGCTGTCACGAGCCTCGGGCGCGATAGTTTTCATGTCAGAGACAAATACCTCTGCCCCTTGACTCTTTGCCCAGAAAGCCAAGGCTTTACCGCTGACGCCTGCGCCGACGACGGTGATCTTCTCGGGCATTGTAAGTACCTCCTAAATTGTAGTAAAAGTCTTCAGATATAGATAAATCGCCGCACAACACAGCGCGCCAGAGCCATGAACCAGCCAGAACCGAGCCACAATCCTATTTTCAGGCCATCCCAGCAGCTGAAAATGATGATGCAAAGGACTCATTAAAAAGACCCTTCGGCGAAAGCCGTAAATTGCTGCCAGCTGGATCAGCACCGACAGCATCTCGAGGCCAAAGCCGAAGCAGGCAGGGACAAGAATCAGCACTCCCTCGCCGGCAAAGGCACAGGAGGCCATGAGGCCTGCCAGATAGTGTGCTCCTGCATCGCCCATGAAGACCTCTGCGGGATGGATGTTGTGCCACAGAAAGGCCGCCGAAAGAGCAACGCCAACTGCGGCGCCACTAAAGGGCAAAGTGCCCTGAGGGCTCATCCACATCAACATGGCAAAGCTTAAGACTGCGCATCCGCTAGCGAGGCCGTCCAGCCCATCGGTGATATTGACTGCGTTCTGAACTCCCACCGCGAAAAAAAGCGCCATCGGCCAGATCCATGGCCCAGCAGAAACGGCCATGCAGAGGGGAGGTATCAACCCGGCGCTATAGAGCTGGAAAAACCATAGCACCGTCACGGTGATCTGAAGAAAAAGCTTTTGAAGGCTCTTCAGGCCTTCACTGGAATTGCTCCTGAATTTCAACAGATCGTCCAAAAGGCCCACTGCCGCAGCCAAAAGCGGATAGGTCCAAAAGGCCATAGCTTTGCCGTCACCGTAGAGAATCGATGAAATCAGGAGTCCCGAGCCCATGAGCATGAACACGACGCCGCCCATGGAAGGAACTTTTTCCTTGATCTCCCTGTCCACTCCAGGGCCGTAGGCTTTCTGGACCTGTGAAATACGGGAGCGTTTCATCGCTGAAATCCAAGATCGCTGTGCGGCGATCTCGAGACAGAAGAGGATCACCGAGATCCATAGTACCGCGAAAATCGGCAGCCCGCTCATAGTTCCAAGGCCCTGACAACTTCTCCGAGATGGTTGCCCTGAGATCCCTTGACCAATATCAGATCTCCTCGCTGGGGACGGGCTTTTTCAATGGCGTCAATGAGATCCCCCTGGCTTTGGTAAAGCAACTTTTCTGCTCCAGGAATGCTGCGCCAGGCCGCGCCAAAGAGAAAGATAAGAGCGTCCATAGCCGAAGCTTGAGCGAAAAGTTTTTGATGCTCTTCCAAAGTGGCCTCTCCTAGTTCCAACATTTCTCCCAACACCAAAAAAACACGCCCTGGAAGGACCACCTCTGCTAGGTTTTGCAATGACGCAGCCATGGCTACCGGGCTGGCATTATAGCTCTCGTCGATAATTGCGGCACCGGATGAAGCTATAACAATTTTTCCCCGTCCAGCCAAGGGGCGGCAGCGATCTATTTCTCCCGCGGCTTCTTGAGTGGTGAGCCCGCAGAGGCCAGCCAGAGCTATGGCACAGCACAGCGGGTATAATTGATGGATTCCCGCCAACGGCAGCGACAGAGAAAAAGAAATGCCATCCATGCCGGTCACTACGGCTTTTACTTGAAAATGGTCGCCCATCCAGGACGACCGGGCATTTCTGAAGGATACGACGCCTTTAGAGCCAAAGGGCTGCACTACTTCCCCCGCCAGTGAACGGGTTGCCGCCATAAGGGGGGCGTTATCACCATTTACCACCGCCGATTTGAGCAACGGAGACTCTAAAATCTCACACTTAGCCCTGATAATGCCCTCTAAGGACCCAAAGCCTTCGATATGGACCGGCGATGCCTCCGTAATGGCCACCAGCGTGGGCTCATAATAGCGCACCATTTCGGCTATTTCGCCCTGGTGGTTCGCGCCCATTTCCAATATGAGGATTTCAGTGTCGTCGCCGGCAGCCAAAAGGGCCATAGCACAGCCGATCAGGGTGTTATAGTTGCCTTGGGCGCAACTGCACCGGTACTTTTTTTGCAGAAGCTGATAAAGATCGTTTTTTGCGGTGGTCTTGCCCACGCTGCCAGTAATAGCCACCACTTCTTTGAGGTTGGGCAGTTTTTTTCTTCGGGCTGCGGCTAGAGAAGCCAGGCCGTGAGAGCTGTCGCCTTTGACCAGAAGGAACGTGCGGTCGGGCCAACGTCGTATAGTCTCTGGAGAGACCTTATCCTCTTCGGCGATAATTACAGAAGCTCCCAAAGCTAGGACCTCGTCGATGTATCTATGGCCGTCTACTCGAGTCCCAGGGACGGCCACAAAAGCCTCACCAGGGAGGATCTGGCGGCTGTCGGCCTTGACGATCAGCGGCAACGCGGGATCGGATCCTATAAGTTTTGCGTCGTTCCACGCGGCGAGATCGCTGAGATTCACCGGCAAGTCACTCCCCTCTCTCTAGCCCAGTGGAGAACCGTTTCTTTATCGCTGTAGGGATATTTGACGCCTTGTATTTCCAAATAGGGCTCAGGACCTTTGCCCGACAGCACTAAGAGATCGCCTTCTTCGCATCGTTCCAGGGCTTGAAAAATCGCCTGATCTCTGGGCATCGCGATCCGATAGGGAGTTTTTTTTTGGCAACCGTCGATACCGGCGGCAATTTCCCTGGCAATCAGGACCGGATCTTCTGTCCTGGGGTTGTCCATAGTGACAAAGACCTCGTCGGCCCATTGTGCGGCAGCCTGTCCTAACAGAGGACGGTGGCCTTTGAAACGATCGCCACCGTGGCCGAAGAGGCTGATAAGCCTTCCCGGCACTAAAGGCCGCAGGGCCCCCAGGAGTTTTTCCAAGGCTTCAGGCGTGTGTGCGTAATCGATGATCACCTTGGCTCCAGTGCCCAGGGTCAGCCGTTCCATTCTGCCTGGCACTTGGGGCATAGACTGGAGGCCTTGAAGGATTGCTGTAGGTCCCAGCTTCAACGCCAGGGCCAGGGCCGTCGCCCCCAGTGCATTAGCGACGTTAAAGGCACCAGACAAAGGAATTTGGGCCCTTCCCAGAGGAAGGCCGTCGAGAACCAACGAAAAGGCCGACCAGTCCAATTTAGTTTGGAGGTCCTGTGCCCTCAGCCGCGCTTTTTCGCTGAATCCCCAGGTCATGGCCTGGGGAAAAGACTCCGCCAATCGCCGGCCATAAGGATCATCCACGTTAAGCGCCAAGACTCCGTCCGTTTTCATGAAATCCTTGAAAAGGCGCGACTTTGCCTGGAAGTAGCTCTCCATATCGCCGTGATAGTCCAGATGTTCTGGCGTGAGGTTTGTAAATATAGCGCCGTCGAAAAGGCATCCGTTCAGGCGCCCCTGGACAAGGCCATGGGAAGAGCACTCCATAGCGCAGGCGCCACAGCCGTTAGAGACCATGCTGGCCAAAAAAAACTGGATTTCGACGCTTTCAGGCGTCGTCCGATCCGCTAGTTCAGATCTGAGGCCGTCATCGTAGACCACTGTCCCCAGAAGGCCGCACTTCACCCCGCAGCTCTGCAAGATGCTTCTGACCATGTAGCTAGTGGTGCTTTTTCCGTTGGTACCCGTCACCCCGAGCATCGTCAGGCGTCCGGCGGGAAAACCCATCAAAACAGAAGCGCAAAACCCCGTGGCCTTGCGCACGTCGGAGACTTGAATCCAGGGCACAGCGCTGGATTCGGGAGGACGTTGAACCAACAGTCCCGAGATCCCCAGATCTTCGGCCTTCTCGATCATACAGTGTCCGTCAAAATGGGCTCCGGCCACACAGGCGAAGAGATCGCCCCGTTGGAGCTGCCGGGAGTCCTGAACTATTCGCCCCGATCCCAGCCAGTCCTCCCAAGGGCCTCCAGCTGCGATGAAAAGGCCTGAGCTCTTCATTTCTGTCAGGATCTCCTCTATTCTGCGATCCATGGTCTTCCTCCTAAAAGGCTTTTATATCCTCGCCATAGCCCCATGAAGCCGTTCCACTTCTTCCACGATGTCCTTGAACAGCGGAGCGGCCACCTGACTGCCGTAGTACCTTTCTCCAGCCACATCGCCCACCAACACGAGCATGGTGTATGCAGGGTTATCGGCTGGCCAAAAGCCCACCATCGAAGCGTGATAACGACCCTTTATGTATTTGCCCCCTTCGGCAATCTGGGCAGTCCCTGTTTTGCCAGCCACAGTGACTACCGAAGTATCAGCAGGCTTGCCCGTGCCCTGCTCCACCACTCTGCGAAGCACCGACCTGAGCCATCGGGCGGAGTTGCTTGAAAGGACCTGAGCTACTACTTCGCGATTGGCTTGAAAGACAGTTCGCCCTTCCCCGTCTATAGCCCTCTCTACAATATAGGGGCGGAGCAACAGTCCACCGTTCGCTATGGCGTTAAAAGCCACCGTTAGCTGCAGCGGCGTCAGAGCAAAGCCCTGGCCGATAGCTATGTTGGCCGGAACAACACCATACCAGCGTTCAGGTGATAACAACAGCCCCTCTTCTTCGCCGTTTAATAATATACCAGTTTTCTTCCCCAAGCCCCAAAATTGCATATCCTCGTAGGCTTCATAGGAGTTAAAGCGCAATCCTATCTGAGCCATGCCGACGTTAGAAGAGCGCTCGATTATCTCCGACACCGTAAGCATGCCGTTATCCCTGGGATGGGAGTCGCTCATATAGACGTCGGCTATTTTCAGCCTGGCAGGACAGCGGAATTTCTCCCTAGTGTTCAACAGGCCTCGATCCAGCGCTATACCCGCGATAATGGGCTTAAAGGTGGAGCCAGGCTCATAAACTCTGTTGATAGCGTTGTTGCTGAGCGACTTTGGATCTCCAAAGGTACGGCGATCGTTGGGATCAAAGGCTGGCCAGCTAGCCATGGCCGCGACGGCTCCAGTCTGGCTGTCCAGACAGACCACCGCCCCCCACTGTCCGTGGGCTGCCTCCACGGCCGGACCGAGAAAGCGCTCCACCGCGTATTGGATGTCCGAATCTATGGTCAGATGGAGCCCCCGTTCCGAGAGATTTCTGGGCTCGCTCTCCGGCAGAGACAGCGGCGAAGCCCCACGGTAGTGGACCTTCATTCGTTCTGGAACAAAAAGAACGTTATTCCATATTAACTCAATTCCAGCTAATCCCCAACCGTCCTGATCGCAATATCCCAACACGTGGGATAAAATACTGCCCTTTGGATAGGTCCGTTTCCGTTCCTCTCGAATATAAAAACCCTTTCCGCCGGCGTTGACGATTTTTTGGGCCTCCTCCAGCGAAAGGTAACGCTGGATCCAGTAAAATCTTCTCGTCAAATTCTGGGACCTTAACTCCTGCACCTTTTTCTCTCCTATAAGGGGAACCAGAGCGTCGAGACGGTCCTTTTCCCAGCCTTCTACGCCAGGATCTAAGAATACGCTGTAGGCCGGCACGGACAAAGCCAGCGGATCGCCCCTGCGATCGAAGACGGTGCCTCGATCCATAGAGAGCCTCTCTAGCTGGCGATACTGGCTTGCCAATTGTTGGACGATTCGCCGGTCCGGAAAAAGGTGGACTTGGATGATTGACGCAAAATAGACGGCCAGAACCGCAAAAAGCAACGTCCATTGCACTGTCTGCGACCTGGTCATTTCGGTGTTTTTTCGTTCTTCTTTTCTCATCATAGCCAGCCCTATCCCGACAAAACAGACAGGACCCTTTCAAGAGGCCAGGCGGACGCCACTTTCCTAGCTTGGGCAGATCAGCGCTGGGACCTCTGAAACAAGTCCTGTAGTATTATATCCTCTATGACGAAAAGCGACAAAAAGCCGTCCATTTCTGTTATCGGCGTTGGAACGTCGCGTCAGGAAGCGACGCGGCCATGGTCCCGCTAAGAGAATCCATAATATGGATTGTCCCTGCTAGATGGACCTGACTCATACCCATTTTCTTTATCGTGTAGCTATAGACCACCGAAGGGGAAGATTGAGCCGTTATCTGCCGCTCCAACTCCCTCAGCTCTTCATTGATGAAGCCGATCTGTTGTATGACCTCGCTGAGTTGGCCCTGGATTCGATTCGTATCGCTGCGAAGAGAAGATAGGAACCCCCAGGACATTACGGTGAAAATGGCTAGGCATACTACGGCAGGGCCAATTTTCCTTTCCACCTTGCGAGCTTCCAAAGCTCGGACTCTTCTGTATCGTCTTATCTTCTCCATGGTCCGACTCTCCCTTCTTGCTTGGACAGATCCCGTCGAACAAATCCACGGAGCCTTGCGCTTCTGGATTTAGGGTTGCTTTCAATTTCATCTTCCGAAGGCTCCAAGGCCTTTCTAGGGTCAAGATATCCTAATCCCTGGTCTTTCCAGTTTCGGAAACGATGTTTTACGATACGATCCTCCAGGGAATGGTAAGAAATCACTATTATCCTTCCCTCGGGAGCGATCATGCCAAGGGCCCCATCGAGGCCTTCTTCCAGCGCGCCCAGTTCGTCGTTGACAGCTATCCTAAGGGCTTGGAATACCCTGCGGGCGGGATGGCCCTTCATTTTGCGCATCACCGGAGCCGGTAGAGCCGAGCGAATCACTTCCACCAGTTGGCCCGTAGTGACAATAGGCTTTTTTATGCGCTCCTGCACAACAGTCTGGGCAATACGCCAGGAGAAGGGCTCCTCGCCGTAATCCCGAAAGATCCCGTTCAACTCCTGGGCCGAAGCCTCATTCACCAGCTCCGCTGCGCTGAATTTAGCTGAAGGATCCATTCGCATGTCCAAAGGGCCGTCCTCTTTAAAGGAAAATCCCCTTTCCCTATCGGTCAGCTGCATATTGGAAACGCCGAGATCGAACACGATACCATCCAGACTTTTAACGCCTTGCTTAAGGCAGAGATCCTCCAGATCTCGAAAATTTCCCGACAGTGGGCAAAAACGATGGCCAAAAGGAGCCAGACGCTCTGCTGCTATCTGTTGAGCCCTTTTATCCTGGTCCAGGCCCAGGACTCTCCAGCCTGGATGGGCAAGGAGAAAGGCTTCAGAGTAGCCTCCGAGACCTAGAGTACCGTCTAGGACCGTAGATCCATCGGGAAGAGGCAAAAACTCTAGAACCTTCTGGAGAAGTACCGGTACGTGCTCAAATGCCAAAGTCCTCTATCCCTTCTGCCAACGAAGCCAGCTCTTGCAGAGACTCCTCCTGATCCCGGGCCCAAGTATGGCTGTTCCAAATTTCCACGTGGTCGCCGACTCCGATGATCGTCACGGCATCGCCGAGACCGGCGTACTTTTTCAATGTCCCGTTGATGAGAATTCGCCCCGTCCCGTCCACCGTCAATTCGTCGGCAACCGCTAATAAGGCGCGGATGAAGCGCCGTGCCTTTTCCTTCGTAAAGGGGAGGCTTTGGAGCCGCTGAAGCAGGGCCTGCCATTTTTCGTGGGAGTAAACGGCCACGCAGCGATCCAGGCCGATTGTGCAGATCGCCACGGGACCGAGCTCCTGCCGGAACTTTGCCGGCAGGACCAAACGGCCCTTTTCGTCGATTCGGCGATCATGACTTCCCACAAACATGGTTTCATCCCCCACTTTATTCCACTTTTCCCCACTTAATTTCCTAAGTATACTCCTTTTGTTTATCTAGATCAACACTTTTCTAAAAAAAAAAAAAAATGACCATAGAACCGCCATATTTCGGGATTCTTGAGATTTCAGCAAAAAAGAGGATAACCTCACATTTATCAATTTTATTTACAGGATATGCAACTTTTGTAGCGATGAAAGCCTTCAAGAAGCCTACAGGCTTAAAATAAATAGTAAATGCAAACAAAAAAACAACAGGGAACCTATAATGGGATTCCTGTTGTTTTGAGAGAATCCGGCAAATTTAGGTGCTGTGGAGTGGCTCATAAGCCGGGTTTTGTCGTGGGCAGTCATTTATCTAGGACCTATCTTGCGATGGGCCTCAAGCGATTATACCCGGAGGTCAGCGGGCCGCCTCATCCCTCCCTATTCAATCTTGC
>CAZNRB010000002.1:0-47919 GCA_964575405.1 uncultured Synergistaceae bacterium
TTGAATATTCGGAGCTCTATAACGCTCTGCAACAAGGCATTGTAGACGGCCAGGAGAACCCCCTGCAGTCCATCGCTCTGGGCCGGTTTTACGAGGTCCAGGACTATTTGACCCTGACGGACCACGGCTTTTTCGCCTATCTCTTCGTGGTGAATAACCGTTGGTTCAACCGGCTTCCCGAAGATGTCCGGACACTCATCGTGGAGGCCGAAAAGGAAGCCCGCGACCTGGAGCGGAAAAGGCAGCAACAAGACGAAGATCAGTACCTGGAACAGATCAGACAGTCCCAAATAGCCGTTAACGCCATGTCGGAGGAGCAGCGCCAGGCCTTTGCCGAGGCCAGCCGGTCGGTCCACGGCCAGTTTGCCGCCACAGAAGAGATGAAGGAACTGCTCCAGGCAGTTTATCAGGCCGTGGAGGCACTCTAGGCGAAGGGACCGATCTTAGGAGATGAAAAGGGATGTTCAAGTTGCTGGATAGGTTCGAAGAGGCCTTCTGCGCGACCGCGCTGCTGTTCACCGCTCTGGTGCTCTTCCTAAACGTGGTGTTGCGCTACCTCTTCAAGGCCAGCACCAGCTGGGCAGAGGAGCTGATCCGCTATCTGATGATCTGGATTACCTTTATCGGCGGCAGTCTCTGCGCTCGCCAGGGGGCCCATATTAGGATGGACTTTTTAATGACCCTGCTGCCCCGGTGGACCCATCGCTGGATTGACGGAGCCATATACGCCATCGCCGGAGTTTTTTGCGCCGCCATGACCATCTACGGTATCCGGCTTGTGGCCTTTACCGTGGCAATGGGCCAGATGTCGCCGGCCCTGAAGATGCCCATGTGGGTTCCCTATCTGGCCATTCCCCTGGGCTCTGCTATGATGACCCTGCGGTTTTTCCAGCTCTTGCTGGCTCAAAAGGGGGCTTGCCGGTGAGCCTCTTTGTTATGGTGGCCCTGCTGGTGATGCTTTTCGGCAGCGTGCCCATTTTCGTGGCCCTCAGCGCCGCGGTGCTCGGCGCCATGTTGCTGTTCACCAGCCTGGACCCTATGGTGCTGGTGCAGCGCATGTTCGGCGGTATCGATAAGTTCTCCTTGATGTCCATGCCCTTTTTCATCTTCGCCGCCAACGTGATGGATACCGGCGGCCTGTCGGCTCGGATCTTGAACTGGACCAGGAGCATGGTGGGAAGCCGCAAAGGCGGGTTGGCCTATACGGCCCAGAGCACCTGTATGGTCTTCGGCGCCCTCTGCGGCTCCAGTCCTGCCACGGTGATCGCCATGGGGAGGCTGCTCTACCCCGAGATGATCCGCGACGGCTATCCTGAATCCTTTGCCACGGGGCTCATCACTTCCGCTGGTTCGGTGGCGTTGATCATTCCGCCCAGCGTGACCTTGATCATGTACGCTGCCGCCACCGGCGTTTCGGTGGGAACTCTTTTCATGGCCGGTGTCAGCGCTGGCATCGTCTACGGCCTGGCCAATATTATCTACATCTGGTTTTTCGCCCGTACCCATGAGCTCAGAGTGTCGCCGCCGTCCACCTGGAGCCAGATCGGGCGCTGCACCATGGAGGCCGGTTGGTCTCTGATGGTGCCGGTGATCATTTTGGGCGGTATCTATATGGGCATCTTCACGCCGACCGAAGCGGCTGGCATTTCAGTGGTCTACTCCCTTTTCGTGGGAGCTGTGGTCTATAGGGAGATCACATGGGCCAAGCTCTACGACGTCTGTCTCCGTTCGGCGGTAACCTGCGCGCAGGTGCTGATTCTGGTGGCAGCGGCCCAAAGTTTTGCCTGGTTTTTGACGGTGGCCCGGATCCCTCAGATGGTGACCCAGTCGGTGATCGCCAACTTCACCTCGCCTTGGACCTTCATCGCCATGGTCAACCTGATACTGTTGATCGTGGGCATGTTCATGGAGGGGATCGCCGCCATCGTGATCCTGGCGCCGCTTTTTTTCCCCATTGCCCTGCAGTTGGGCATCGATCCGATCCATCTGGGCATCATAATGGTCTCCAACCTGGCCTTGGGCAATTTCACCCCGCCCTTTGGGCTGAATCTCTTTGTGGCCACAGGAGTGACTGGGCTGCCCATGTCGGAGATCATTCCAGCGGTGATGAAGTTCATACTGGTGAGCATTCTAGCCCTGATGGTGATCTCCTACGTGCCCTCTATCTCCACCTATCTCCCCGCCCTGGTCTACGGCCATTGATCCTTTGCCGCCGTCGTTGACGGCGGTTTTTTCGTGGTCCCTTCTCGTGTAAAATACGTACAGAGAAGCGATCCGTGGGCTAAAGGATCTCTCAACGTAAGGGAGGCGGCGATGTGACGCGGGGTTTTGAACGGGCTAAGGAGTTGGTGGAGCGGATTTCCTCTATAGGCAGAGGAGAGCGGGGGATCAGCCGTCTGGCCTTGACTCACCTGGATCTTCAGGCCAGGGAGGTGGTGGCGCAGGAGCTCCTTTCGCTGGGAATGTCTCTGAGCCTTGATGGAGCTGGCAATCTATGGGCTCACAGGGCCGGCAGGGAAGATCTTCCGGGAGTGCTCATGGGGTCCCACCTGGATTCGGTACCCGAAGGCGGCGCCTATGATGGCGTTCTAGGGGTCTGCTTTGCCGCCGCTATCGCCCGGGATATCGCAGAAAGCCTAGGCAGCCATCGCCGCCCTCTGTCGGTGGTGATTTTCGCTGCCGAGGAATCCAGCCGGTTCGGAGTTTCCTGCGTGGGCAGCAAGGCCATCACAGGGCGTCTCTCGGTGATGGACATGATATCCTACCGCGATAATCAGGGCATTTCCCTGTTGACGGCGTTGCGCCGTGTGGGCGGACGGCCGGAGATGATCCATCGGAATTGTCTAATGCCGGCGAGCTACCAGGCCTTTTTCGAACTCCACATCGAGCAGGGCCCCTTGTTGGACCGGTCGGGAGACGACGTGGGCATAGTGGAGGCGGTGGCCGCTCCAGTGCGCTTCTCTCTGAGCCTGGCAGGAGAGGCCGCCCATTCCGGGGCCTGTCCCATGGGAATGCGCCGCGACGCCCTTGCAGCGGCGGCAGAGGTGATCTTGGCTGTGGAAGAGGCCGGCCGTAGGGAGGCTTCGTTCCATACGGTGGCCACCGTCGGCGTCTGCCGCTGCTTTCCAGGGGCCATGAACGTGGTGCCTGGAAGGGTGGAACTGAAAGTGGACATCCGAGGCATCTGTGAGGACAGCATGGCCAGAGCTGCCCAGGATGTTCAGAAAGGCATTGCCCAAATCTGCGGCGCCAGGGGAATAGATTTCGAGATCTCGTCCTTTAGCGCGGAAAAACCGGTGATCTTAGATGGTCTGCTGGCAGCCCGCTTGGAGCGGATCTGCCGGGACCGTGGGATCGGCTACCGCCGGATGGCCAGCGGCGCGGGCCACGACGTCATGAACGTGGCGACTTTGATCCCCTCAGCGCTGATCTTTGTGCCCTGCCGTGACGGCATCAGCCACAATCCCCAGGAAGCCATCCAGTGGGAGCGCGTCAGGGCCGGTTATGATGTGATGGCCCAGGTCGTGGCAGAGCTGATCGACCGATGACCGGCCTCAAGCTTCGAATGGTTAAAAATTTCTGAATTCCTTTGTGGAAAGCTATGCAGGAGGTCCCAGCATGGAAAAGAGACTCTACACCAACCTTTTGCTCGTCGATCCAGTGCAAAAACTTCACATGCCCGGCAGTCTGCTGACTACCGGCGGAAAAATTGCCTGGCTGGGACAGGACCGTCCCTTTGCCGAAGGGGATTGGATCGAGGAGGATTGCGGCGGCCTTGTGGTGGCCCCCGGCTTGGTGGATCCTCACGTTCATTTCCGCGATCCCGGCCAAACTCACAAGGAGACCTTAGCGACCGGTGCCCAGTCCGCCGCGGCGGGAGGATTTACCGCTGTGATCGCCATGGCCAACACCACGCCAGCGGTGGACCGAGTGGACCGGCTGCAGGACATCATAGACCGCAGCAGGGGCCTGGATTGCCGCATCTATCCTGCCGCAGCGGTCACCCTGGATTTGGATGGGAAAGAGCTAACCGACATGGAAGCCCTGGTCCAGGCCGGAGCAGTGGCCTTTACCGATGACGGAAAGACCGTGGGCGATCACGGTCTCTTTCTCCAAGCCATGGAGCGGGCTGCCGCCCTGGGATTGCCTGTAAGCGTCCATTGCGAGGCCCCTGGCCTGGAGGGAGACCGGTCGATGAATCGCGGCGAGATTTCCCGCAAGCTGGGGCTGGTGGCTTCTCTGGCATTAGCTGAAGAGCTGATGATCCAGCGGGATATTTTGCTGGCGGAGCAGGCCGGCGCCCATCTCCACGTCCAGCACCTCACCACTGCCAAGGGCGTGGAAATGGTGGCGGAAGCCAAGGCCCGAGGCTTGCAGGTCTCCGCCGAGGCCACGCCTCACCACATGGCCCTGACCGAAGAAGCCGTTTTGGAATGGGGGACCAACGCGAAAATGAATCCCCCCTTGCGGCCCGAGGCGGACCGGCTCGCCGTGGCTCAAGGCCTCATGGATGGTGTGCTGGACCTGGTGGCAACCGACCACGCTCCCCACAGCCCGGAGGAAAAGGCCCTGTCCATGGCCAAAGCCCCCAACGGCATTATAGGCCTTGAGACGGCCTTCTCGGTCTGTTACACCGAGCTTTGCTGCAAGCACCATTTCCCGTTGATAGATCTGATCGAGCGGATGAGCACAGCGCCTTGCCGGATTTTCAATCTGCCCGGCGGATCGCTGAAGCCAGGCAGCCCTGCCGATCTGGTGTTTATCGACACAAAGGCGCTTTGGCGTCCCGATCCGGCACAATTTCGTTCCAAGAGCCGCAACTGTCCCTTCTGCGGCAAAGCCCTCCAGGGCCGGATTGTCAAAACGGTCCTGGGCGGACGAGTTTCCTTTGAGCTGTGAGACAATCGGTTGCATTAGCTGGAGTGGCAGAGTACAATTCCCTTAGTGCCGATTCAAAAGGCTGAAGCTATCGCGCGAGGAGGTGAGGTCCCTGGCGCCTCTTGAAAAAGCTCTGGTTATGACAGAAGAGGACATGGAGAGAGCTCTCCGCCGCATGGCCAATGAAGTGGTGGAGCGCAATCGGGGCGTCCATGACTTGGTCATTCTGGGCATCCAGCGCCGTGGCGTTTTTTTGGCCCATAGGCTCCGAGACATGCTGCTCCTCTCCGAGGGGATTAAACTGCCTGTAGGTGAGCTGGATATAACTTTGTACCGCGACGACATCACGCTGCTGCAGGAGCAGCCCATTGTTCACAGTACCTTCATTCCCGCTGACATCACTGGAAAACGCCTAATCCTGGCAGACGATGTGCTCTTTACGGGCCGCACTGTTCGGTCGGCTTTGGACGCCCTGATAGATTTGGGCAGGCCCGCATCGGTGCAGCTCCTGGTGCTCATCGACCGGGGCCACCGAGAACTTCCCATCCAGCCCGATTATCTGGGCAAGGCTGTGCCCACTTCCCAGGCAGAGACCGTGGCGGTGCAGATGAAAGAACTTGACGGCCAGGATCGGGTGGTCATATGCAAAAAAAACGGAACCAATTAGGACCTATGACCTATCGCCGGCTCTGGGCAAGACATGGAAAGGGAGAATAATCTATGGCCTGGTCGCGGAAAAATTTATTGGATCTCGCTGATTGGGAGCGAAGGGATTACTTGGACTTCATAATGAGGGTCCATAAGATGGCCCCTCTGTTGGATTCAGATCCGAAAAGGCCCCTGGATTCTCTGAAGGGCAAAGTAGTGGCCAACCTTTTTTTTGAAAATTCCACTAGAACACGCTGTTCCTTTGAGATTGCCGAGAGGATGATGGGCGCCGAGGTCTTAAATTGGACCGTAATCGGTTCAAGCACCGCCAAGGGAGAGACTCTCCGGGATACGGTGAGGACCCTTTGGGCCATGGGCGTCGATTCTATAGTGATGCGCCATTCCCTCACAGCTGTCCATTACTATGTCCAGAAGCTCCTTCCCTCCGTGGCGGTGTTCAACGCCGGCGACGGAGCCCGTAGCCATCCCACCCAGGGGCTGCTGGATCTATGCACCGCGTGGGACCACTTGGGCGATCTGGAAGGGGCCACGGTGGTCATCCTAGGCGACGTGCTCCACAGCCGGGTGGCCCGCAGCGATATCCAGGCCTTTCAGGGTGTAGGAGCTCGAGTGATCCTCTGCGGTCCCAGGACGTTGATGCCTCGCGATTTAGAGTCCCTGGGAGCCCATTGGGAGCTCGACGCCCGGCGGGCCGTCGCCCAGGCCGACGTGATCGGCCTCCTGCGGATCCAGCGGGAGCGCCAGACCGACGGCCTTATCCCTTCGATCGACGAATACCGCCAGCTCTACGGCGCCACCGAAGAGCTCCTTTCGCTGGCCAAGGCCGGGGCGCTGGTGATGCACCCCGCCCCGATCAATCGTGGAGTAGAGATCGATTCCGCCGTGGCCGATGGGCGATCCAGCGCGATTCTCGACCAAGTGCGCCACGGCGTGCTGGTTCGCATGGCCTTGCTGGATATCTGTCTTGGAGGTGACCGCCCATGAAGGGCTATCTGGAACTGCGCTCTGACGGAACTCTGGAGCGTGCGCCGAAAATCCTAGAGGTGCCCGAAGTCTACCGGATTCCGGCAGCTATCGACCTATTTTGCAGTCAGGGCGCCTTGAAGCTCCAAGACCTGGCCGCCGCAGGGGCAGCAGGTGGTTATGGCCTTCTGGCCCTGGAGCCCCAAGGGGCCCCTGAGCCTTTGAATCTCCGGTCCCGTTCTCTCCAGAGGCATCAGCAGACCGGCGGGGCGATTTTGTTGCCTCTGCCCTGGGCCATGGCCTCCGACGGTTCCATGGCCGACCTGGGGCTCATGGGCCGCGCAGGGGGGTCGCTGTTCCTGGTGCCCCGGGGAGACCTGAGTAGCCAGCGGCTTCGGCAGATGTTTCGTTATGCCTCGGCTTTTCCCTGCCGGATCGCCGTGGTGCCCAACGATGGAGACCTCTGCCTGGGAGGTCACATCAACGAAGGTGCCTCCTCGGACAGGCTGGGGATCAAGGGCCTACCATCGGTGGCCGAAGTGCTGGGAGTTCAGCGGTCTATAGCCCTGGCTGGCGAATGGCAGGTGCCGCTGCACCTGCGCTGTCTGAGTTGCCGCGCCAGTCTGGACGCCGTGGCGGAGGGGCGCCGCAGGGGCTTGGACATCACCTGCGACGTGGCCCTGGCCAATTTGCTTTTAGACGACAGCACCTACGACGCCGCCCACCTGGACAGCGCCTTGAAGCCCTGGCCGCCGCTGCGGAGCGCTGAGGACCGTCAGGCCCTTTGGGACGCTGTGGCCAGCGGTTTCGTGAACGCCATAGTGTCGGGGCACCGGGCGCGGCACCTGGACGAACTGGCCCTGCCCTTTGAAGAGGCTCCTTTTGGATCGGAAATTTTAGCCGAGACTATCCCGACGCTGATGGCCCTTTGGGACCGGGCCGGTAGGCCCTTCGCCGTGGAAAGGCTTTTGAGCTGCCTTTCCGTAGGACCCCGAAGGGTGCTGGGCAGGGAAGTGCCTGGCTATACCCTGATATTCCGCTCCGAGAGGGGCTGGGAATGCCGCTACGAGGAGGAGTGATTCGGTGATACGAGATTACAGCGCTCCAGTCACCTCAGTGGAGGAGATCGGTGAGGAAATCTATCACATGACCCTCCATTGTCCCCCTATCGCTCAAGAGGCCGCTCCAGGCCAGTTCGTGATGATTCGGCCAGGAGAGGGCTCAGCGCCTCTGCTCCGCCGCCCCTTGGGGATCCTCGCGGCTTCGGAAGAAAAGGGGACCTTTGATGTGTTATTCCGCCAGGTGGGGCTGGGAACCGCCATGTTGGCCCAGATACAGCCGGGACAGCTGTTGCAGGTCCGCGGCGTCGCAGGGAAAGGCTTTTCAGTGCCGAAAAATAAGCGTCTTTGGGCCGTGGCCGGGACCCTTGGCGTGGTGCCTCTGCTCTTTCTTCGGCAACGTCTGGGGGGCTTTGAGAAGTTCCTCTTGGGCCTTCCCGGGGAGAAATGGGCCCCCTTCGCCAATTGGATCGCTTCTCTGGTGCCCGAGATTGAACTCTACAGCGAAGACGGCACCCTGGGCCGCCGGGGCGTCAGCGTCGATGGCCTTAAAGGGCAGGATCTCAGATCTATTTCCCTGGCAGTCTGCGGTCCTAATCCGATGATGAAGGCTCTTTATAAGCTTTATGGCGATCAGTGCGATGACATTCAGATCAGCCTGGAACGGCGCATGGCCTGTGGCTTCGGAGGTTGCTATGGTTGCGTGACCGACACTGCAGGAGGCCGCTGCCGGGTCTGTGCTGACGGCCCGGTATTCCAGGCCAAGGAGGTGTTGTGGGATGAGCTCTGACGAAGGCCTGAAAAGCGTAGTAGGCGGCTTGGAGCTGCGGGCCCCCGTGGTCATCGCCTCTGGAATCTGGCCCTACGAGGAGGACCTGTGGGATCCTGAGCTTTTGGGCGACGTGGGCGCCGTGTGCTCCAAGGCCATCACCGCCGAACCCCGAAAGGGAAATTCGGGGATACGGGTCTGGGAGACCCCTAGTGGCCTTTTAAATAGCATCGGCCTACAGAACGAAGGCGTGGAGGCCTTTATGAACCGCCGTCTGCCGGAGCTGAAAAAGCACGGTCTGCCGGTGGTGCTCAACGTCTCCATGGAAAGCGCCTCCGGCCTGGAAACCATCCTGGACCACATAGCCCCACAGGCTTCCATGGTGGACTGTCTGGAGCTCAATGTGTCTTGCCCCAACGTGGACCAGGGCTGCATGTCCTGGGGGGTAGATCCCGGCCTGACGGCCCAAGCCGTGACCATGGTTCGCCGGAGATGGGAAGGTCCTCTTTGGGTTAAACTTACACCCCAGGCCTCCGATATTATCGCCGTGGCCAGGGCCGCCGAGTCTGCCGGAGCTTCTGCGCTAGTGGTGGCCAATACGTGGCTTGGGATGGCTATAGACGTGGCCAAGGGGAGGCCTGTCTTTGACCGGCGAGTGGCAGGGCTTTCTGGGCCCGCAGTGTTTCCCCTGGCCTTGCGGCTTCTCTGGGACGTGGTGGGCGCCGTATCTATTCCTGTGGTAGGCTGCGGCGGAGTCCACAGCGCCGGCGATGCCTTGGCCATGATCATGGCCGGTGCGGGAGCTGTGGAGATCGGCACCGGACTGTTCTCCGATTTGAGCCTTCCTTCCTCGATCCGCTCCGGCTTGGAAAAGGCCATGGAGCAGAGGGGACTGAGCTCTGTAACTGCCTTGATCGGCCTTGCCCGAAGCTGACCCCTCTAGGGGCTAGGGTAGCTAGACTTGGCGACGAATTCTTTTGGGGGAGGCTCTCTATAAATGGACTGTAAGAAGGAACTGCCTTTATTTGTGGCCCTTGACGTGGACACCCTTCGAGAAGCCCGTCAGACCATGGATCAGCTTATTGGCATCGTAGACGCGATCAAGATTGGCCCGCGGCTCTACGCCCAAGGAGGTGCCCATTTTCTCAGGGAGATCATGGACCGAGGCTTTAAGCTCTTTCTCGATCTGAAGCTCCACGACATCCCTAACACCGTCAGGTTGGCCGTGGAGGCCCTGGCCGATCTCGGGCTGTTTTGCCTGACCCTCCACGCCGGTGGCGGACGTCAGATGATGGAGAAAGCTGTGGCTGCTCGGGACCGCATGGGATCCCCGATGAAGCTCCTGGGCATCACCGTGCTCACCAGCTTCAGCGCCGAGGCCTGGGACGAGGTGGCCCCCGGATGCCCCATGGAAGAGGCCATCCGGCGCCGTGCATGGCTCTGCGACGACTCGGGCATGGATGGCCTGGTGTGTTCGGCTCTGGATTTGCCCATCGTCAAGGCTGTAACCCATCCGAAGCTCCTCAAGGTGGTCCCAGGCGTGCGCCTGGCCGTCCAGGGAGACGATCAGAACCGGGTAGCCACTCCTGCCGATGCTTTCAGGGCCGGTGCTGATTATATCGTGATGGGCCGACCCATCTACAAAGCTCCCGATGTGAGAGCCGCTGTTGCTGAGATTACCGCTTCTATCGAGGAGGTCCTTAAATGCCGACACTAGAGATCCAGAAAAAAGTAGAGCAAATGCTGGTCCAGAGCGGAGCCTGGCTCAAAGGCCATTTTAAACTGACCTCGGGCAAGCACAGCGGGAACTACATGCAGTGCGCCATGCTCCTGCGGTTCCCCGAGTATGCAACCTATGCCGGCAGCCAACTGGCGGAACAGCTTCGAGACCTAAAGCCCGATTTCATAGTATCGCCGGCCTTAGGAGGTCTGATCATCGGCCACGAAGTGGCACGGGCCCTAAAGGTCCCCTTCCTGTTCTGCGAGAGAGAAGAAGGCAAAATGCGCCTTCGCCGGTTCCCTATGCCAGAGGGAAAGACCTTTATCGTGGTAGAGGACGTGGTCACCACCGGCGGATCCACCAAGGAAACGGCGGAGCACATGGTCCAAGGGGGCTGTCAGTGGCTCGGATCGGCCTGTATTGTGGACCGCAGCGGCGGAAAATGTCTGCTTCCCTCTAAACCCTTCTCGCTGTTGGAGGTCAATTTCCCGGTCTACGACCCCGGCCACTGTCCCCTTTGCCGGGAGCTGGGCACCGAACCGATTAAGCCAGGCAGCCGCAATATCTGATAGCTTAGTAACGCTTAGTAATTCTGAAGAGAGGTTCGGTTCCCTAGTGCCGGACCTTCTTTTTTCGCCGCGTTGTACAAACTGGAGGCGATGCCGTGAAACTGCGCCGCTTTTGTCCTTTTCTTTTACCCTTGATCCTCTTGGGAAAGGCAGCGCTAGCCCTTCAACCAATGGAACCAATGGAATTGCTGACTGCCGATCCCTGGACGGCCCAGATCCTTCGCTTTATCGGAGGTCCCTTTGTGTCTATTAGATCCCTGGAGGATTGGCATGAGACGGGACGGCTTTCCGTAAGCCGGCGTATGGTCGCTCTCTTTCGCCGTCAGGAGATCCCCTTGATAGCTTTCGATCCTCTCCAAGCTAAGGCGATGGCGCTGACTTCTTCAGGGGATGGCGCCCATAAAAAGCTGTATTTTCTCTACGAAAGGGCGCCCATAGAAGGCCTTACGGTGGAGCAGTTTTACAACGATCCTGCCCATTTGCCCTTTGTGGCCCAGCAGGCGTTGATACTGCTTAGCCGACTGGACCCAAGTAACTACGGATTCTATCAGCGCCGCCTGGGAGAATTCGAGACCAGGCTCCACAGCACGATTTTTTCAGGGCGATTGCTGCTGAAAGACGCAAAAATCCTGGACATCGGAGGCCTGCACAGCCTTTTTCTGACCTCTGTGGGCTGCCAGGTTCAACGACCAAGGGCGGAAGAGTTAGAGCTCTGGGCTGCCATGATGGAGGAGAGGGATCCCAAAATCAGGGCAAAAAAGGCCGAGCAGCTGGCCCAGGATCAACGGATATTCCTATTGGACTACAAGGTGGATCCCAAGCTCCGAGAACTTCTAGTTTCGCTTCCTAACAGCGTGGAACTCCTCCCGTCTGGCAAGGGCGACTTTCTGCTCTATCTCCACGAAAGCTTTTTGCAGATAGGCAATGCCCTCCGAAGACTGGGGCGGCTGTGAATCAGAACGGCACTCTGCGTTTTCAGATATCACAGGAGGTGCGGTCCCCGCAGGGACCGCACCTCCCCATTCTATAAACCTTTCAGTTCGAGCGCTGGTAGCCTGGGCCGCCGTTATCGGGCTCCAGTAGAGTCTTCAAGGTCTTGCTTCCTCCCTTTTTGTCCTCTTGTTTTGCCTGATTTTCTGCGTCTTTCTCCTCGCCCTTATTGGGCTTTTTGCCCCCTATATTGATGGAGACGCCCAGTTCCACGCCGTTGCCGCCGGGGCGGATAGTGGCCTCATCGACTTCCAGACCGAAAAAGCCAAAGGGCCCCTTGACGGCGTCTAATGTAGCGTCGTCGATGTGGTCCAATACGTTGTCAGCTTTATCCACGATGTTTTGCAGCCCCTGGGGGAGCTTCACGCCGCCGGGATCTTCCTCTTCGATGGCGCCCTGATGTTTAGTTTTGTGGGGATCGAGTTCAAAGACCTCCTGGTAGGTCTTGCTTCCGGCGGACTTGAACTTGTAGGCCGGCTCTTTCTTCTGGCTTTTGGCCTTCCGCGGAGGGGCTTTGGGGGGATCCTTTGGGGAGGCCCTGACGGGACGGGCCAAAACCACATCCTTCTCGATCTGAGAAAGTCCAGTTTGGGCCTCTTCGCTCCAGAGAGGAGCGCTCCGAAGGGCCATTCCAGCCTGGGCCAGAAAGGTCAAAAAGATAATCCAGTTCTTGCTATATCTCATATGTCTTATCATGGCACACCTCCGATCAAACTTGGACTTGAGCCGGTCCCGAGCCCCTGTTTTACTGGCGGCCTATGAATAGGTCAGATTAGCATCCCCAATTTGGGACAGGAAATAACAATGGCGCTCGATCCTCTAGCAGGATGGAACTTACCTCAAAACAGGGGGCTAAAGGAGCAATTTCAGTTATACCATAGATCTGGCCTATCGCAAAAAGGAGCCCTTTAGGCGTTATAAAAGGGGCCATCGCTGACTTTCTTCACAGGCTGCGCTGAATATCTGAGATCTCCTCGTTGATATTGCTGTTGGCCTCAGGTATCCTCTACTTAAGCCCTTACTCTGTGGCCCGAGATAGGGCAAGGCTTCTTTTTTATAATTTAAAAACGTCTATAATGGACCTGTTTTATCTGGTTAAAAGATCCTGAAAGGGGTGACTGATATGAAGCGCATTGCCGTGCTTACCAGCGGTGGAGACGCTCCGGGCATGAACGCCGCTATTCGAGGGGCAGTACGTTGTGCTGCCTATAATGGCTTGGAGATCATGGGCATCCAGCAGGGCTACGAAGGTCTGATGGACGGAGCTTTCCGTTTCATGGATTCCCGGAGCGTGGGAACCATTATCCAACGAGGCGGTACTATTCTGCGCACGGCCCGAAGCGATCGATTTAAGACCCCAGAAGGCCAAGAAAAGGCGCTCTATCAGCTCAAGGCCAATGGGATCGATGGATTGGTGGTTATCGGCGGCGACGGGTCCTTCCGCGGAGCTTGGGAACTTCATCGAAAAGGTTTTCCTGTAATCGGCGTCCCCGGCACCATTGACAACGATGTGGGAAGCACCGATATGACAATTGGCTACGACACCGCCTTGAACACCGCTTTGGATGCGGTCCGCCGTCTTCGCGATACGGCCTCCAGCCACGACCGTCTCTTTATCGTGGAGGTCATGGGCCGTCACAGCGGTTTTATCGCACTGAACACGGCGGTGGCCGGCGGCGCCGAGGCGGTGCTGGTGCCGGAGCGGCCCTTTCAGCCTGAAGAGCTTTGCGAGCGTCTGCGCTATTCCAGGCTCAGCGGAAAAAGCTACTCCCTGGTGATAGTGGCCGAGGGGGTCATGTCCGGAGAGGCCCTTAGGGATCAGTTGGCCTCCTGCGGTTTTGACGGAAAGGTTACGGTGTTGGGCTACATCCAGAGAGGCGGAGCTCCCAGCAGTTACGACGCGACCCTGGCTTCTCGTATGGGAGCCTTTGCCGTAGAGGCGCTGATAGATGGAAAATTTGGCTCTATGACGGCAATTCAAAATGGGCAGCTTAAAGCCGTGCTGCTACCAGAGGCTTGGGAAAAGAAAAAAGAACTGGACTTGGAGTTGATCAAACTTGTGGAAAAGCTCAGCATTTAAGGCCGCTGAAGGGCTCCAAGGTCTTATCGCCGCCGATAGGAGTCACCGAGGTGCGCCCAAGCTCTACAGTCCCGAAGGATTAGTCCGGATGCTGGAGATGGTGCTTCAGGCCCGCCGCATAGCCATAGTGACGGGCTTTTTCATAGGCTCCTGCGGCGCCGCTGAGACCGACGGCCCCTGCGGTGCCGCGGCACTGGCCCGAGGGTGCCTCATACGGGGCAAAGAAGCGAAGCTTTTCACCGATGGTCCCTGTTTTCCCGTGGTGGCTACCGCCGCTGAGACCTTGGGCGTGACAGCCCTGGAGATATCCACTTCTGAGGAGCTTTTGAAGTGGCGGCCCGATCTGATATGTTTTTTAGAGCGCCCTGGCATGGCCTCCGACGGTGGATACTACAGCATGTACGGCCAGGACCATCGAGACCTAGTAGCGCCGCTGGACCACTTCCTCCTGAAAGACCCTCCGCCGGTGGCCACCATAGCGATAGGCGACGGCGGCAACGAGGCCGGCATGGGGGTGCTCAGCCGCCAGTTGGGAGATATGTTGCCGGAATTTCGCCCCTTCCTGGCCAGCACTGCTGCCCAGGAAGCTCTGGCAGTAGACGTTTCCGATTGGGGTGGCTACGCCATGGCCGCCATGATGTCCCTTCCGGATCAATGGTGTGGCTTGTCAGAAGAGGAGTTGGCCAGCTCTCTGGAGGCCATGGTTGCCACTGGCGCTGTAGACGGTGTGGTCAAGAGGCCCCAGCTCTCCATCGACGGAGTGAGCCTCGATTGCAACTGCTCGGTCCTGAGGGACGTTAACCACCTATGCCGGAGTTGTCTATGTATAGGTAACAGATAACAGATACATGGGCTCTCAAGAACTCAGAGATAGAAAGGAACCGATGTTGGAAAACAATAGAGTTATCGTAGGATTGAGCGGTGGCGTGGACAGCACTGCGGCCTTTATCTTGTTACGTCGTCAGGGCTTTGAGCCTGTGGGAGTTCACTTGGTCATGATAGACCGCATGAACGATCTGGACCGCCAGCGTCTCAAGGCCCTGGAAGAAAAACTCGGCATAGAGGTCCACTGGATCGACTGCCGGGAGCAGTTTAGCCGCAGCGTCGAAGAGCCCTTCTTGGAGGCCTACCGGCGCTGTCAGACCCCCAATCCCTGCGTGATCTGCAACGAACAGCTTAAGGTCCGATTGTTGGCTGAGGAGGCCGACCGCCTGGGCTGTTACGGTATCTGCACGGGCCATTACGCCCACACAGTGGAGACTCCTCAAGGATGGTCCATAGCCCGCTCCCGTTCGGCCAAGGATCAAAGTTATATGCTTTACCGGTTGCCGCGGGAGTGGATTCCCCGTCTGATCTTTCCCCTGGGAGATAGGGACAAATCGGAAACCCGTAAGATCAGTGCCCATGTCTTGGGCAGCAGCCACTTCGCCCAGGGAGACAGTCAGGACATTTGTTTTCTGGGAGGAGCAAAACTTTCCAAATATTTAAAGGACCGCCTCCCCGAGGAGACCTTCTGCCCTGGTGAAATGGTCTGCGACGGCCAACTGTTGGGCTGCCATCGGGGATTGCCCCTATACACCGAAGGACAGCGCAAAGGGCTAGGCCTTTCGGGAGGTCCTTGGTTTGTGGCGGCCAAAGATCCCGAGAACAACCGTTTGTTATTGAGCCATTATCAGGAACAAACCTGTTCGGAGATCTTCTTTGAAGACGCCAGATGGCAGAGAGATCCCGAGACCGGCAGGATCTATTTAGTGCAGCACCGATATCGCTCATCGCCTGTACCGGCTCAATTGGAAAGCTGTGACGGGCTGAAGGGATCGGTGGCTCTGGAAGTTCCCCTGAGCGGAGTCGCGCCGGGCCAGTCTTTGGTGTTTTACGACGGGGACCTATTGGTCGGAGGCGGTATAATCTGCCAAAACAGGGAGGTTTGACCATGAAAACCGGTGCTCAAGAGCTCTCAGCATCACAAATACGGCGCCATACCGATGGGGCCTTGTTAAATTGCCATTCTACCGATCAGCTGAAAAAGCTGGAGGGCTTTATCGGCCAGGATAGAGCGGTTAGAGCCATGGATTTTGGACTGTCCATGACCAGCAAAGGATATAATGTTTTTCTAGTGGGGCTTCCCGGGTGCGGTCGAACAACCTATGCCCGCCAGAGTGTAACTGAACGGGCTGCTACAATGGCAGCGCCTCAGGATTGGGTTTACGTATACAATTTCACCGATCCGGCCAATCCCATTGCCCTCAGTCTTCCTGCCGGCCAGGGCAGAGAACTGGAGCAGGCCTTTGTCAAGCTCATGGATGAACTCAAATCTGCCATCAGCAGCGCTTTCGAAAAAAGTGCCTACGAGGACGCAAAGACCCAGGAGATCAGCGCATTTCAGGAAAGAGTCTCCGATCTGATGAACCAAGTCAAAGAAGAGGCGGAAAAGCAAGGCTTTCTGATGAAGCGCACTCCCCAGGGATTCGTCAATATTCCTCTAAAAGAGGTGATCAACGAACAGGGCGAAACAGAAAAGGCAGAGCTCCAGGCCGATGAATACGAAGCTCTGCCAGAAGAGGAAAAAAAGCGTCTGAAGGGCCTATCGGACTCCATCACCTCCAGCACCCTCAATGCCCTGCGCCAAATTCGGGAACAGGAGAGGGCCCTGAAAGCCAAGGTCTCAGGCATGGAGGCCGAAATCTGCCGCAGCGCAGTGGCGCCTTACATTGAGGAGCTTCGTGAGCGCTTTTGCCGGAGCGATAAATTTCGCAGTTGGCTGGACTCCATGGTGGATCACGTGGTATCTAATTTCGGCTTTTTTCTGGCTGCAGCGAGAGACGAAAACGCCGAAGTGGACCTCACTCCTTACGGGATTAACGTCTTGATCAGCAACGATCCACAAAAGGGAGCGCCCGCGGTTTGGGAGACGAACCCCACCTTTTATAACCTTGCCGGAAAAATGGAATACGAGAGCCGCCAGGGCTATTACTTTACCGATTTCAGCAGAATCGTGCCGGGGGCTCTCCACAGGGCTAACGGCGGCTTTTTGATGCTGGACGCCGAAGAATTGCTGCGGAACTACATGTCCTACGATCTGCTCAAGCGAGTGCTCCGATCGGGATCTCTTACGGTGGAGAATCTGGGGGACCAGTACGGAGTCATGCCAGTGGCGTCGCCTCGTCCTGAGGCGATCCCCATCGATGTAAAAGTAGTCCTTGTGGGTAGCTATTACATCTATTATCTGCTTCAGCAGTACGACCCCGAGTTCCAAAAGCTCTTTAAGCTCGTGGCGGAGTTCGATTACGAGATGGCCAGGACCCCAGAGGCAGAGCTTGAAATGGCTCGGTTCGTCAAGACCGTGGCGGAAAAGGAAAATTGCCTTCCCTTCCAGGTTTCGGCCATCACCGAGATCATCGATTGGTCCGCCAGGTTAGCTGGCCATCAGGAGAGGCTTTCCCTGCAGTTTAACCGTCTCCAGGAAATCATAGTCGAAGCCTCTGCGTGGGCCAGCTTTGAAAATGCCGATGCTGTGGAGATGAAACACGTCGCTAGAGCCGTCGACGAAAAACGCCACCGCTCCAGCATGACTGAAGAAAAAATCCGGCAGGATTTTGCCGACGATACTGTCAGAATCGATACTGAGGGTTCTCAAATCGGTCAGATTAACGGCTTGGCAGTGGTAAGTTTCGCTGACGTCAGCTTTGGCCACCCTATGCGGATCACCGCCAACACCTTCATGGGCCAGGAGGGCGTGGTGAACATCGAGCGGGAGACCAACATGGCTGGTCCCATCCACAACAAGGGCCTATTGACGCTGAGCAGCTATCTCGGGCGAATTTACGCCCAGGACATGCCGTTGACCCTATCGGCCCGGCTGGCCTTCGAGCAGAACTACGGCGGCATCGACGGCGACAGCGCCTCTTCGGCGGAGCTCTATTGCCTACTGTCGTCGCTGGCCGAGGTGCCTATCCGCCAAAACATAGCGGTGACGGGCTCGGTGGACCAGTTCGGCAACATTCAGCCTATCGGCGGCGTGAACGAAAAGATCGAAGGCTTTTTCAGCTACTGTCTCGAAAAGGGACTGACCGGCGATCAAGGGGTGATGATCCCCTGGCAGAACGTGCGCCATCTCATGTTGAGCCGGGAGGTAGAGGAGGCAGTGATCGGCGGCCGATTCCATATCTGGTCGGTGAAGACCATCGACGAGGGGATAGAGCTGCTGATGGGTATGAGCGCCGGTAAACGGAACAGCCGAGGCGGTTATCCGCGGAACAGTGTCCACGGCCGGGTTATGGCCAAGCTGAAGGGGTGGATCAAGAAGAGCCTGTCTCTAAGTTCCGGTAAAAAGGCCTCGTCGTCTGCCTCGAAGGGCCAGAGAAAGAAAAGCAGTTCTCCGGAGAAGAGCCGATGAGCCGTCTCGTTAACAGGCCATCGCGCAAGAGCGCTGAAAAAAGCGTTTTCGCCGCTTCCTCGGAAGGCAAGGCCGTGGCTCCTCCCGATATTAAAATAGTATTGGATATCCTAGAGAGCCAATGGGGCGAAGAGGCCCATCCCGACGTGGTCGCCCTCGACGAGCCTTTAGACGGACTGATTTTAACGGTCCTCTCCCAGAACACTAACGATAAAAACCGCGACATGGGCTACCATCAGCTCAGAGAACGTCACGGAAGCTGGGACCAGATAGCTGGATTGGACCAGGAGACTGTGGCCGACGCTATACGCCCTGCCGGTATCAGCAACATCAAGTCCGCCACCATTCTGAGGGTGTTGAAAAACGTGAAGGAGCGCTTCGGCGAGTATTCGTTGAAGTCCCTGAGGGGCAGCTCCCGGGAGGAAGCCTGGAATTTCTTGACGAACCTCCAAGGCGTGGGGCCCAAAACGGCGGCGGTGGTCTTCGTCTTTGACCTGGGTTTTCCTGCCTTTCCGGTGGACACCCACGTTTCCCGGCTTTGCCGCCGCCTGGGCTGGGCTGAAGAGAAGGAATCTCCTGCAGCGATTCAAGAGAGGATGGAACAGAAGGTCCCGGACTACCGCAAAGGAGGAGCCCATTTGAACATGATCAAACACGGCAGAATGATATGCAAAGCTAGGGGCCCCCTGTGCCCCCTCTGTCCCCTGAGGGTCCTCTGCCCTTCCAGCAATAGTTGATCTTGCCATCGCCAAAGCGGGCTTAGGAAACACACCTAAGCCCGCTTTGGCTGTCAATAACTGGCGGGCTCTTTTTTCAGGATAGATCCAACAGGCCTTCCCGGATGGCGTAGCGGGTCAGATCGGCCAGACTTTCGCAATTAAGCTTGTCCAAAATGTGGCGGCGATGGGAGTCCACAGTGTTTTTGCTGATGGAGAGACGATCGGCGATCTGTTTGCTGTTGCGGCCTTGGGCCAGCAGCTTCAGCACCTCCAATTCCCGATCCGATAGGGGGGTAGACTGGGAACTCTCTTCGGCGGCCAAAAGGCGCAGATAATCCTGGGCGAGCACCTCCGCGGCTTTGGGAGAAAAATACATCCCTCCGGCTGCCACAATACGAACGGCTTCGATGAGCTCCTGGGAGGTGCTTTCTTTGAGTATGTAACCCCGGCTTCCTGCCTTGAGGCTTTCGGCGATAAAGCGCCGGTCGCCGTGCATAGACAGGGTTATCACTGCGGTGTCAGGGCATCGTTCTAGGATCATCTGAGTGGCCTGAATGCCGTTAAGCCGCGGCATGGTCACGTCCATGAGCACCACCCGGGGCCTTAGCTTTTCGGCCAGCTCCACCACTTCCTGTCCGTCCCGGGCTGTGGCCACTAACTCGATGTCGCTGGCTTTATTGAGCAGTCCTTTTAATCCTTCCAAAAAAAGTTCGTGATCATCGGCGAGAATCAATTGAGTCATGGGCGCAGGCTCTCCTCGATCAAATCCAGAGGCGCAGTCATGGCGATGGTGCTGCCCTTGCCGGGTTCGGAAAGGATTTTCAAGTCCCCTCCGATAGGCACTAACCTCTCTCGAATGCTGAATAGTCCAAAGGCCCTGCCGGCATCCTGCTTCATCGTGAAATCGGCAGGGAATCCCCGTCCGTCGTCTTCAACTACGACTTGTATCTTTCCCGGCCCGCGGTGTACGTGGATGGACACGCTGGTCGCCTTGGCGTGTTTGATCACGTTGATTAGCAGCTCTCTGGTCATGCGATAGAGCAGGACGCAGATGGCGTCATCGGCGTTAAAATTCTCTCTGTTGCCTCGGCTCTTAAATTTCCATTGGATCCCCAAAGGGGTAAGCAAATTGTCGGCTAGCGATTCCAGGGCGGGATTGAGCCCCACTTCCTTGAGTATGGGCGGGCTCAGCTCAAAAATGAGCTCCCGGCTTTCAGAAATGAGCAATTCTGTCTCCGCTATGGCTTCCTCGATGCCGCGCTGGATCTCTTCTAAAGAATTGGATTGCCGGAGCTCTCGAAAGCGGTTGAGCAGCGACACCAGGGCATAGCCGATGCGATCGTGGAGATCTGTGGCAATGGCTCTTCGGGTATCTTCCTCGCTGAGGGTCAATTTTGCCGCCAGGGCCCGCAGTTCCTTTCGATAGAGAAGCAGCGTTTCCTGCTTGCGTTTCAGTGCGTCATAGGCCTTTTTCCTGTCGGTGCGATCCAAAAAGATCACCGCGACCCGATCATGGGGAAGGGGAAAAGCGATGGCCTCCAAGTATGTATGGATATTGGAGCATTCTCCCTCGCAGTGGCTTGTGCGGCCGGTGGCCAGACATTTTTGGATAATGTCGGTCCAGCAGGATTCGACATTGGGCCAGACCTCGGCAAAGGTACGGCCGATCACATCCTTTCGCTCTACCTTCATGACTTTTTCATAAGCCCCGTTGACATCGATGTATCGGATCCATTTAGCGCAGTCTTTGCCGGAGCAGCAGCGCCGCTCAACCTGATACAGTGCAATAGGACTGAAGGTCCTTTCAAAAAACACCCTATAGGGGATCGACGCGTTCATTGCAGATTTCTCCCTTTTCTCCAGCAGGAGAGATTTTTCTGATCATGGAGCGTCATGGGGGCTCCAGATAGTGAGTCCGGGAAAACGAAGGGCCTTTGGTCTCAATTAGGATCAAGATCCCTTCAGCGACAGCTGTCTACTGAAGGGAAGCCGTGACTCGTCAAAGACTCCTTCAATTCTAAAAATTTATCTTTGTATTCGTTGCAATGCCTCTTGTAGGGGATAGGATATTTACGGGTCAGATTGTCATGTCGTTATCCTGTAAGTATTCAATGAACGTGGCCATGATGCGCTGACTTCGCTGCTGAATATCAGCCTCAGTGAAATCATCGGCAGAGTTTGCAAGTTCCCTAAGTTCACGTATCTTTGTTCCGTCTTTCTTCTGGTCATGCTTTGTTGTGAAGCCCCTATAGTACTTCTTTTTGTCTTCAAAACGGTAATCGGCAGCTCGGATATTAATGCGTTTTTCCAGCAGTGCCTTGTTCCCAAGAGATTCAAGGCTCTTTATGTCAGTCAGCGATTTTTCCTTATCCTGCCTATTCCGGGCGTAGATGTGCTCAATCTCAAAAAGGGTTTCCAGAGACAATAGTTCCTGTGAATCGTCATGGAATGCCCACCATGCAAGCATTGATTTTGTGATAGGACGGTTATTACTGAAAGTGTAGTTTGCAAACATACTTTTGACTGCTTTCGGGGTAAACCTATAGTCGGCAAACGTCACAGGACGGGAAGTAACGATATTGACCATCTCCGCATAAACAGGAGTGCGCAGGGCATTTACCCCCGGATTTGTGACCGCATAAGTCCAGATGAACGCAGTGATTTTGTTAAGGAAAATGAAGAAAGAATTGTCATCCAGCATTCCATTTTCATCTTTATTCTGCATAAAATATACCGAGACAAAGTACGTCCACATACCGTTAGGAGCATAGTTAAGGACAAATAGGCGACGCAAGATACGCTCAGAAAATCGGTCGCTTTCTTGATTCGATACATCTTTCCAGAATTTTGCCAAGATGACGAGGTTCTCAAAGGTTTTTTCTTGCTTCAGAAGCGCATAACTGTCCTTTTCGTAGAACTTCCGCAATGCCTCTGTCGTTGAAGATTTGATGCCCATCTTGGCACGGACATAATACATATACCGAGTAAACAGCTCGTCCATAGGTGTTCCAGAAATAGGATGAAAAATCTGTTCACACAATTCGTCGAGTTCCTTCCACCTACGGGTAAACTCCTCTTTCTTTCCGCACTTCGTATAGAATTTATAGAACTGTGCTTTGAAAATATCCGCATCGGACAGCGGCTTGCCTCGGTCATTCAGCGTTGAAAAGATTCTCAGTGCAGTGTCCTGTGACTCCGCCTCGATGGGGAGCAAGATGCAGTTACTCAGGATACGGATTGGCATATACGGAAAGTAGCTGGCGAAGCTATTTAAGAACTCCTCGATTTTTTGCTGGAAAAAGCGATAGTTACAAGCATAGTTACTGGAATGGTCTTTCTGAGCCGTTCCTGTCCGAAGGATTTCGAGAAATTCTTCCTTGTGTTTCTCTGTTGCCACTTCTGAATTAATCTTCAATGCCTCCATATCTGGCTTTCCAAATTCGTTCGTCTTCCAGATACATTTTTCAATGTCTTCTCTGGTTGCACGAGATTCATCGTCCTGCATATTGGCAAAACGCACATAGAATGCTCTTAGCAAAAGCATAAGCGTGGTCAGCCGCTGTTGGCCGTCAATGATTTCCATTTTCCCATCATCATTTTTAAAAGTCACAATCGGACCGAGGTAGTATTCGTCGTTGCGGTTAAACTTCGTGCGGTCATTATCGGGAAAAGCGAAGGCAAAAATGTCATCCCAGAGAGTCTGACATTCGGCCTCACCCCATGCGTACGGGCGCTGATAGTCGGGAATCAGAAAATCTGTATGTTTGTTTTGGAACAAATCCTTTACGGATTTTTGGTCTACATTCAATTTGGACATCGTTTATTACCATTTCCTTTTATCGTCGTTCTGCAGTAATCACGGAAAGACCGCAAGATCCCGATCAAGCAGATCGGCGATGAACATGTGGCCCGGAGCGTGGGTGATGGCAAATGGAGGGCGGCTGGACATCAGTATAGCCTGGGGAGTAACGCCACATCCCCAGAAAAGGGGGATCTCTCCTGGTTCGATAGTCACTGGATCGCCGAAATCTGGCTTTGCAATATCGGCTATGCCTATGCCTTCTGGGTCGCCGATGTAAACGGGGGCTCCGTGGACGGCTGGAAAGCGGCCGCTGGAGAGCACCGCTCGGGAAACGAGCTTTCCGGGCAGAGGACGCATGGACACTACCATATTGCCTTTGAGCCTCCCCGCGGGACGGCAGGCGATATTGGTGACGTACATGGGAACGTTGCGATTTTCTTCGATATGCCGCACAGGACAGCCAGCCGCCATCATAGCGCTTTCAAAAGAAAAAGAGCAGCCCAGCAAAAAGGCCACTAGATCGTCTCTCCAACATGACGAGGCATCTTCGGGCTCATCGATGCAGACTCCCTTCTCCCAGATACGGTAACGAGGGATGTCCTTAGAGATGTCTGCCCCCGGTGCGATCGTGGCGGGCTCGGTGCTGCCTGGGTCAGTGACATCCAAAACAGGGCAGGGGACCGGATTCCTTTGAGCGAAGAGCAGAAATTCGAAGGCCCAGTCTCGTGGCAGAGCGATCAGATTGGCTTGCACGTGGCCGGCGCACATGCCAGCGGTAGGCCCTGTCCATTGTCCCTCCCGAATCATCTTTCGCACTGCTTGAGGAGAAGAGGCCGCAAAATCGGTGGCTTTTTTATTGGTTGGAGAGGAGGATTGATTCATTTCAGCACCTCCCTAAGGGGACAAATTTTGATCTCTGCTTCCAGCAGTCTCTGCCGCAGTGTTCGCGCCATTGCGACTGCTTGAGGTGAGTCTCCGTGAAGACAAATAGAAGCTGGGTGAATTTCGATAGTAGATCCATCGATAGTTTCCACAAAGCCCTCCTTGATCATAGTGATTACCCGTCGAGCCGCCGTCTCCGGGTCCTGGATAAAGGCGCCCTCCATGGAACGGGGGACCAGAGAACCGTCGGACCTGTATCCTCGATCGGCGAAGGCCTCTGGTGCATAAGCGAGGCCCAATTGGGCCGCGGCCTCGTCAAATTTCGACCCTGCCAGTCCCATCAGGATAAGGTCTTCGCCGGAGTCCTTGACGGCATGAGCTATGGCCAAAGCTATGGAGAGGTCCTTAGCGGCCTGGTTGTACAGCGCCCCGTGGGCTTTAACGTGTTGGAGCGGGAGGGACTGGGCGGCGCAGAAGCCTTTTATGGCGCCGATTTGATAGAGCACATCGCAGTAAATCTCGTCGGGAGAGCAGATCATAGCCCGACGGCCGAAGCCTACCAGGTCTGGGTAGCCAGGGTGGGCTCCCACGGCGGTACCAGCCTCAGCGGCTTTTTTTAGAGTGTCTCGCATGACCATGGGGTCTCCTGCGTGAAATCCGCAAGCCATGTTGACTGACGATACAAAGGTCAGGACTTGGGCGTCATCGCCCATTTGCCAGGATCCAAAGCTCTCGCCTAGATCGCTGTTTAAATCCAGTTTGTACATACCCTATCCCTCCTTTTGAATCTCACTAGACGGCAGAACCTCGACCGGCCGGCGATTTTACAAGTTCAAGGGCCGGCCCTGTAGGGTGTACCACAGAGCTGCCGTGCCTGGCCGCCCTCTCAGGTTGTAGGGGTGGTAAAAATCAAAGGTCGCTCTGTAGGCTTCCATTGCAAGGCGTAGCTGTTCCCTCCGGCTTACTTCCCAGCGCAGGATCTCCACGGCCTCTTCTTGAGAAACAGAGGCAAAGGTGACAGCAGAACCGGGTGGCTTTTGGGCCAGGCGGGCGGTATCGCAGGAACAGAGCACGCCGATTTTCGTGTAACCGCCGGTGGTCTGCCGGTCAGCCATCATGACAATGGGCTGTCCGTCACCGGCTACCTGTACCGCTCCTAAGGGAACTCCGTCAGAGACTATGTCCGCTCCGTCGGAATGCTCGATTGGCGGGCCCTCGAGGCGGAATCCCATGCGATCGGACAGCGCTGAAATTTGGTATTCCGACTCCAGGAGAGTCCGAATGCCTCGCTCTGTGAAGGCCTCTTCCTGCAGGCCCAGGACGATGCGCAGGGGACCGCTGCTGTGGGGCCTTAGTTCCTCTGGGCAGACAAAGCCCAGGGCGCGGTCCCATAGGGTGCTAGGCTCTCCTGTGACTATCCTATCGCCGGCGCGAAGGGCCCGGCCCTGAATCCCGCCTGTGGAAGTTTTCATGTAGGTGCTGCGGCTGCCCATGACTACGGGCACGTTCACGCCGCCGCTCAGACAGATATAACAGCGGCAGCCCTGTCTGGCGGGGCCGAAGGTCAGTCGGTCCCCTGGATTCATGGGCAAGACAGTCCAATTCGGGCAAGGCGAACCGTTCAGTTTCGGACTGAGGTCGGCGCCGGTGAGGACAAAGCTTCCGGAGCCTGAAATACAGGTCAGCTCGGGCCCTAGAAAGGCCGCTTCCAGGGCGGCATCGTTGGGATCGTTGCCGACCATCAGATTTCCGCGAATCAGCGAGGGAAGGTCCATGGCACCGCTGACGGCCATACCTATGGACTGCCATCCCCAACGGCCCTGATCCTGAACGGTGCTTTGAAGGCCCGGATTTCCTACCTGGAGCTTCAAGAGCACTGCCTCCTTTTGAAGATCTCTAACTCCCACTGGCCGCTCAGGGATTGTTCCTGGATGGCCTCAAATTCTTTTGGGGTGATGGGATAAAACTTTACAGTCATGCCCGGCTGAATCGCCGTAGGCGGCCGCCGTTGGGGATCGTAGAGTTTCAGCGGCGTCCGGCCGATAATCTGCCATCCTCCAGGACTGTCAGTGGGGTACACTCCAGTCTGGGCTCCTGCGATGCCCACGCTACCGGCCGCTATGACCTTTCGGGGATTGGCCAGCCGGGGCGTGGCTATGGAGGGATCCATCCCTCCCAGATAGGGGAATCCTGGGGTAAAACCCAGCATGTAACAGTAGAGCTCGCTTCCGCTGTGACGGGAAATGACCTCCTGAACGCTGATGCCGCAGGACTCTGCCACCTTTTCTAGATCAGGACCGTAGCTACCGCCATAACAGACAGGGATGGAGATTTGCAGATTGGCCTCCGGGGTCTCTGCCGCTGGAGTCCTCAGGGCCCTTTCTAGGCAACCCTTTACCTCTGAAAGTTCGACTTTTAGAGGATCGAAATAGACAGCCAAAGACCGGTAGGTCGGGATCAGTTCGCCCATTCCCGGGAAAGGATCTTTCTCCAGGTTTCCCTTGAGTCCCTGGACGCGGGCGTTCAGTTCCCTGTCTATTCGATTCCCGAAATCGACAAAAAAGCAGCTTTCCCCGGCGATAAGAATGCGGGCTTCCATGGCCTGGGCTGCCGTTCAACGGTTGGCCACGGCGTTGCGGAGCGTGCCGATGGCTTCAATCTCCACTTCAATCCGGTCGCCCTCTGCCATCGGCGACACCCCTGCGGGGGTGCCTGTGAGGATCAAGTCCCCCGGCAGCAAGGTCATCATTCGCGATATATAGCTGACCAGTACCGGCACGGGGAAAATTAACTGGGAAGTTCTGGAGCGCTGCATCACCTTGCCGTTTAAACGGCTCTCAATAGCCAGATCCGATGGATCAATTCCCGAGACCAGAAAAGGGCCCACAGGACAAAAGGTGTCAAAGGATTTGCTGCGGTAGTATTGACCGTCTGCTGACTGAAGATCCCTCGCGGTCACGTCGTTGGCGCAGGTGTATCCCGCCACATAGCTCAAGGCGTCGGTCTCGTTGACTCTACGGGCCCGGTGGCCGATCACGACGGCCAATTCTGCTTCGTAATCCAGCCGCTTGGTCTCTTCCGGACGGAGGATTTTTCCCTCGTGGCCAATCAAGGACGTAAGGGCTTTGCTGAAGAGCAGCGGTTTCTCGGGCACAGGGGCTTTCATGTCTTGAACTGCGTGGTCTCGATAGTTTAGCCCCACGGCGACAATTTTTGAGGGGGAGCAGGGAGGCAGCCAGCGGACCACCTCATCCAGGCCGATTACTTGGCCAGTAGGCAGAGGAGCCGATAGAAGGCCCTCTTCCAGAAGCTCCAGGCGATTCTGATCGATTAGCCGGCCCAGTTGAGGCCTCGGGCAGTCTTTGAGCAGGAAGCGAGCGTAGCGAAGGATAGCCATGGATTTCAAACCTCCTCGTAAATGTAAAGGCCTTCAGCGGGAACGGCCGGCGTATTTAGGGTTGAGCAAGCCGGGAATAGGACGGTCTTGGAGAAAGGCCGCTGTGGAAGCCACTGCGCCGTCGCACTCCCGTCGGAGGGCACCGTAGGTCCAGCCTGAAGAGTGGGGGGTAAGCAGGGCTTTTTCGCTGCGAAGCAGCGGATTATCCGGAGAGGGGGGTTCTTGTTGGAACACGTCGACGGCGGCAGCTCCTAAGGGGCCTCTTTCCAGAGCGCGGGCCAGAGCCTCTTCGTCGACGATAGCTCCTCTGGCGGTGTTGATGAACACAGAGCCGGGCTTCATCTTCGAAAACAAGCTGTCATCGAAAAGTCCGGCAGTGGCCGCCGTGGCCCGACAGTGGACAGTAATGGCATCGCATGGGGGCACAATCTCCTCCAGGCTCTGGCAAAACCGGCATTTCTCGGGAAGGGGCTGCCTGGGATCGGCGTGGGGGGAGTAGATCAAGATACTGCACCCGAAGGGAATCAACCGCTGGAGCACGGCCTGACCGATGGCTCCAAGGCCCACGATTCCCACAGTGCTATCGCCCAGGTCCCGGCCCAGGAGAGTGTCAGCGGTCCTCCATCGGCCTTGGCGGATCGCCGTCATGTGGAGGTCTAACCGGCGCATGGCGGCGATGATCAGCATGACCGTGTATTCAGCTATAGAAGTGGTGTTCGCACCAGGGGAACAGCTTACGGCGATCCCATGCTCTTCTGCCGCTAGGAGATCCACGTTCGAAGGCGGCCCGCCGCATTTTGCTATGATCCCCAGATTAGGGGCTTGCTCCATCAACTGCCGGTCCACGGCGGTGCTGGAAGTGATGATCACGCCACGGGATCGCTGAAGTATAGGCAGAATAATTTCAGGAGCCATGGGCCCCCTGGGGCAAAAGAAATCCAAATCGCATAGCGGCTTAAGGGAAGCAAACCATTCTTCAGGTCCTTCTGGCTCTATGACAGTGATCAGTGGGGGCATGGAGAGGCTCCTTTCTGCGGGAGAGTTTGTCCCATATCTGTTGCCGCAATTTGTTTTTCCTTTATTCTACTGTACTCCCTTGGCCTTATCCATCTCCTGAGTATAAAAAAAGACAAAATCCCCAGCGAGAGAGGACTTTGTCTTCGTTTGGGTTTTCTAATCAGGGGGACTAGTTTTGACCGGCAGAACCGTCGCCTAGGACCTCTTCCATGGCCTTGACCAGCTCGTTCAGCCGCTCCAATTCGGCTTTGTACAGGCCATAGCTGGCCTGAAGAGTTCTATGGTGGGCGTCGCTCTTGTCAGTCAAATTCTCAAGGATGGCCTTCATTTCGTCGGCTCCGCTCATTTGGTGAACCTCTTGGATAGACGCTTCCATCGCAGCGAGCTGGGCCTGCTGGGCGTTGAGCCGGTCGTAGATAGGCGTTATCTTGCCAGAGATGGTGCTGGAAATGATGTTAAACAGCAGGATCAACGCCACCACTACAAGGCAAATTACCTTGGCTTTCGGGGACTTGGCCAGTTGCTTCACGTTCTCTTCTGTTAATTTTGCCATTACACTACTCCTCCTTGTGAATGATACATATCAAATGGATT
The DNA here is from genome assembly GCA_964575405.1 of uncultured Synergistaceae bacterium. Lineage (GTDB taxonomy): Bacteria > Synergistota > Synergistia > Synergistales > Dethiosulfovibrionaceae > CAZCKP01. Next base: position 28,504 of record CAZNRB010000002.1, read on the forward strand.
CTACCAAGATAGTAAGCCTTAATAGTTTTTTGCATAAGCTGAACGGGAAAGCTCTTCAGCCTCTCAACGAAGGACCTGCAAAGTCTTTCCAGAAGGGACCATTAGGCCGCCTTGCCATACTACAGGATCACCGGAGGCGGCTTCTTCCATGTCCAGGTGCCAGAGCTCCCTGCCGTTGAAATCCAGGGCGTAGATCCTGCCAGAGGCGGCAGCCACGAAAAGTTGGCCGTCGCCGAGGGTCAGAGCGGTTTCAATAGGGCTGTCGGCCTTAAAGGACCACAAAACGGAACCGTCTTTCAGGGACAGGGCAAAGACCGAACCGTCGGCACAGCCCACATAGGCGTGTCCGTCCACCAATACTGTGGGGGTGACTATAGGGTCAAGGGCAGAGCTTTTCCACTGGGGAATAACGCCTTGACTCTTTAAGGCGTGGACCACTCCGTCCTCGCTGCCGTAGACTATCAGGCCGTCGAGAAAGGCTGGTGTTGTATTTATGGGGCCTCCCGCTCCACCGCTCCACACCACTTCTCCGGTGCTTTGATCCAGGGCGAAAAAGCGAGTATTCTGGCTGCCGATGAGCACCACATCATCGATAGCCAGAGGGGCTGTCATGATCCAACGGTCTGTGGCGAAAGACCAAAGCTGCTTGCCTGTTAGAGTGTCAAAGCCGTGGAGTCTGCCGTTGAGGTCCGCCGCAAACAGTCGGCCCTTTGCTGCAGCTAAAGGAGCTCCGTATGCCCGCCCCTCTACTGAGGACGTCCACAGAAGTTGGCCCGTCGCAGCGTCGAGGCAATAGAGGTTGCCCAGATCGGTGGACACAAAGAGCCTCTGGCCTAACAACACGGGCGTATTGGGCTTTCCGTTGGCTTTAAAGCTCCATAGACCGAAGCCGTTGGTCCCCAGGGCGTAGACGCTGCCGTAATTGCCCGTCAAAAAGAGCCTTTCTGATGAGGCTACGGGAGAATTGATCAACACTTCGGAGAAACCTAAGGACCAGGCCTTTTCGCCGGAAAATCGCAGTCTTTCTCTCCCGAAGTTTCCCGATCGCGCTTCATCTCCTCGGTAAAAGACCCTTTCCGCTGCCGCCTCTTCTCCTTCGGAGGCCCAAAGGGGAACGGCGGTCAAGCAGAGAAAGGCCAAGGCGGCACTGAAGAGAAAATTACGACGCATACTATACACCTCCGTAGATATGAGCTGCCGGTCTGTTGCGGACATTATAAAACATCGGGGCCGCTTTTTTGTCCGCCATAATCAGGATAAGCCCCATGGTAAACAGCCTAGTCTGAGCTGTCTCCGAACCTATATGGACGGAAAGGCCTCTTCAGGAACGGGAAGATCTCTTTTCAAGATCTGCCGGGGCCTTTCCGTCGCTTTTTTTTAAAGGAGCCCAGAGGGTCAAGTAGCATAGCCGGCCGAACAGAAAGGCCGGGATCAGAGGGGCCAACGCAAAAAGCGGTGAGCTGTACAGCGCCAGGTAGGCGGCCAAAAGGACGAGAAAACACACTATAGATATCCAAAATGCCGTGATAGCCTCTTTGGAGCTGCCTGGTCTCGCGGCCCTGAAGCCCAATAGGGAAAAGCAGATCAAATTGAGGAACAACAGGATCAACCATCCGGAATGAAACGACGATAGGGCCATTGGGCAGGATTCTCTCCTTCCGTTAATCTATCTTGCCTTGACAGAAAAGGCTCCTATGAATAGTATAAACTTGCGTTGATTATGTCAAATCGACAATACTGGATCGGGGGATTCTACAAAACCATAGCCCTCTCTGTTTAAGTTAAGGCGAACTTTTCTGAAGAGCTCTGGGGAGAGTGGAAAGGCGATGGCAGAAAAGCCAATTTGCAGCGCTTTAATATTGGCTGCTGGCAAGGGAACGCGGATGAAAAGCTCCACCCCTAAGGTCATGCAGCCCCTTTTAGAAGAGCCCATGTTGTTCTACCTGCTCGGTGCGCTTAAAGAGGCTGCCATTGAAGACGTGGCCGTGGTGGTAGGTCACGGCGGCCAGGAAATAGAGCAGTGGGCCGCTCAAAAGGCCTCTGCGGTGACTGTTTTGTGGCAGCGGGAACAGCTCGGCACTGGCCATGCGGTTATGGCCGCTTCGGAGTGGCTTCAGAGCCGCCAGAAGGTGTTGGTGATCAATGGGGATATGCCCATGATCCAAAAAGAGGACCTCGAGGCGTTCCTCTCGGAGGCTGGAGAGGCCCCCTGGGCCTTCGGTACCTGCGAACTCCATGATCCTGGACAATACGGCAGGGTTGTCCGTCAAGGCGATTCGGTGCGCATCGTGGAATATAAGGACGCTACGGATCAGGAACGGCAGATCAAGGAAGTAAACGCGGGCCTCTATCTCTTTGACGTGCCCTCTCTTTTGCAGGGCCTCGGCGAGCTGAAGGCGGAGAACAGCCAGGGAGAATACTATATCGTCGATCTCATTTCCTATGGCTGTAAAAGGGGAGATGCCGTAGCCGCTGTGAAGCTACCAGCGGAAAATTTAGCTGGCATCAACGATCCGTTGGAGCTGGCTCAGCGGACTGAACAGATGCGGAAGCGTATTGTGAAACGCTGGATGTCCCAGGGCCTAAAATGCCTGGCCCCTGATAGTCTCTGGATTTCTCCCCGGGCCCTTTTTGAAGGGGAATGCTGGATCTATCCTAACGTGCAGATTTGGGGAAATACCACTGTGGGAGCGGGCTCTTTCATCGGAAGTAACACGGTGCTGCGAAATTGTGTCTTAGGACGAAGGGTCCAGTGCCTGGGCAACGTGGTCGCTGAGGATGTCCGAGTGGACGATGACGTGAAACTGGGACCTTTCTGCTATATCCGGGACCATGCCCACATAAAGGAAAGTGCTTTTGTGGGCAAGTTCGTGGAGATAAAAAAGAGCGAAATCGGCGAGGGAACTAAGGTGCCCCACCTTTCCTATATCGGTGACGCAGTTATCGGAGAAGGCTCCAACATCGGTGCCGCTACGGTGACCTGTAATTACGATGGGGTGGCCAAACAGCCTACCTATATCGGCGCCCGTTGTTTCATCGGCAGCGATACCATGTTGGTTGCCCCGGTTTCTGTGGGCGACGGGGCAGCGGTCGCGGCGGGATCGGTGATCACTTCCGATGTCCCTCCTGACGCGTTGGCCATCGCCAGAAACCGGCAGGTAACTATCGAAGGCTGGTCAAGGAGAAAACGTCAAAAATAGCGCATTGGAGGCGTAGTGAGAGATGTTATCCAGCGATAAAGAAGTAGTGATCCTCTCCGGAACGGCCCATCAAGCCTTTGCTGAAAGGGTATGTCAAGAGCTGGGTGTTTCCTTGGGTAAGGTCCACCATTTCCGTTTTGCCGACGGAGAAGTGGGCTTTTCGATCGATGAAAGCGTCCGCGGCGACGACGTGTTCGTGATCCAGCCCACCTGTAAACCAGTCAACGATAATCTGATGGAGCTCCTTGTAATGGTGGACGCGCTCCGTCGGGCCTCAGCGGACCGAATTAATTTGGTGATGCCCTATTTCGGCTATGCCCGTCAGGACCGTAAGGCCAAGGGGAGAGAGCCCATTTCGGCGAAGCTAGTGGCCAATCTGATCGAGCACGCCGGGGCCCACCGGGTCGTTACGGCGGATCTTCACGCTGGACAGATTCAGGGTTTTTTCGACATACCAGTGGATCACCTTATGGGAGTTCCTCTGTTGGCTTCTTGGTTCCAGGGCAACATCATGGGCGATCAGGATCCTGGCCGTTTCGTCGTGGTGTCTCCCGATGCCGGAGGGGTTGTCCGTGCCCGCAAGTTGGCCACCATGTTGAAGACCGATCTCTCTATCGTGGACAAGCGGCGCAGCCACGATATGGCCAACGTCTGCGAGGTCATGGAGATCATAGGCTCCGACGTGGCAGCCAAGACCTGCATCCTTATCGATGATATGATCGATACGGCCGGGACGATCGTCAATGCCGCTCGAGCTCTGAAGGATCTAGGCGCTTCCAAAGTCTATTGCGCGGCGACCCATGGCCTCCTTTCCGGCCCAGCCATTGACCGCCTGAGTTCTGATGCAGTAGATAACGTAATTTTGACCGACACGATCCCGTTGCCAGAGGACCGAAAATTAGATAAAATCGTCCAGGTGTCCATGGCCCCGCTCTTTGCTGAGGCCATTCGCCGGATTCACTGTGATTCGTCGGTCAGCAGTCTCTTCGATTAGAGCGCTAAGGGGCACGGCAGATTTTCTTTAGGAGGCAATTGTATACTATGTCTGAGCTCATCAAGATCCTTTTGGAGAACCGCAGCGAGAGTGGTTCTAATGCTTGCGGCCGTCTGCGTCGCGCTGGCTATCTGCCTGCCGTGATCTATGGCCCCGGCCTGGACAACAACGCCCTGAACGTAAAGGTCGACACCAAGGTTATTGCAGGATATCTAAGCGATCCTGATTACAAGGACCTGCGCTTTGAGGCTACCTTGCCCTGCGGCACAGTGAAGAACTGCGTGATCAAGAGCGCCGTTAAGGATTTCTATCGCGACCAGCTACTTCACGTGGATTTTTACTGCGCGGAATAGTTCCGTGCGGCTGATCGTAGGTCTGGGCAACCCCGGTCTTGAATACGCCCAGACCCGTCATAATGTGGGTTGGCATGTCCTGGATCTGTTGTCGGAGGACTTGGGGGCGGGCCGTCCTGCGATCAAATTCGGCGGGCAATTTTGGGGGCCCCTGTGCTGGCGGGATCATCGAATTTGTCTTCTTAAGCCTCTGACCTATATGAATAACAGCGGCGTGGCCGTTGGGGAGTTAGCCCGGTTTTACCGGCTCGAGTCGGAGCAGGTGCTTATCGTCTACGACGACGTGAATTTGCCTGTGGGCCGTCTCCGGTTGCGTGCCCATGGATCGGCGGGCGGACATAACGGCATGAAGTCCATAATAGCCCATTTGGGGACCTTGGATTTTCCTCGCCTTCGTGTGGGGGTAGGAGCTCCTCCCCTAGGAACGGCTATGGTCGATTACGTGTTGGGACGCTTTGGCCCGGAAGATCGGCCTGTAGTGGATAAAGCTATCGCCGCGGCGTCGGACATCTGTCTGGAATGGTGCGAGACCGAAACCCTCCGGCTGATGAACAAAGTTAACGGTTACAGAGCGCAAGCTCGAGACGGCGAAGCGTAGGCTTTGCCGTTTTTTGTTATTTTTCAGCACAATGTTCGGCATAGTGCGAAAGGAGAAAAAATTATGTCCTCTCGCCTCTCCGATCTCGGCGCAGCTCTCTGGCACAGGGGAGCCCCAGTGGGGCTCCCCGATGGCGGGGCTCTGGCATGGGCGCTGAGAGAAGGCCCCAAGAGCGTGCTCATAGCCCCCTCTTCTCAGGAAGCCTTTCGCATCGCTGGAGACGTGAACGCTTTAGAGAGTCGTAAAGAGGTCTTCCTTCTAGAAGAGCCATCACTGGAAAAACAAGGTGTGAGCGAAGAAGAATCGCTATTGCGCCGCGGGGCGGTGTTGACTGGATGGCAGCATAGTAAAGCTGGATTGCTGATCGCCACTCCGGGGGCGCTGGTCGCTCCTTTTCTCTGCGGCTATGAGGGAATGGCCCTTGCTGCCGGGAAGACCGTTGGGCGGGACATCCTGGTCCAATGGCTTTCGGAGAACGGCTACCGGCGCAGAAATTTGGTTTGGGAACCGGGGGATTTCGCCTTTCGCGGCGGGATAGTGGACCTTTTCGATCCTTCGGAAGAAGCGCCTCTGCGAGTGGAGTTCTTTGACGAGGAGATCCTGTCGCTTCGAAAATTTCAGCCCCGTACCCAGCGGAGTTACGATGAGCTGGATCGCTTAGTCCTCAAAAGCGTCAATCGAAGCAGCAGCGGAAACAGGCCTTTTCAAGGTCAAGTTTTTGATACGCTGCTGCTGGAGCCCCGCCGGTTGGAGCGGTGCTTTTCCTCTTTTTGTGAGCTTTGGAATCAGCTGGTGCCGCCTCAAAGGCAAATAGGCGAAGATGGTTTCGAAAAATTTTTACTGGAATCTCTAGGCCCTAGGAAGCTGCGATTGCTGCCGCCAGGCGATGCCGTCTCTGGTGTTCGATTACCCTTGGAGGCCCTGCCGCCATTTCGCGGCGATCTGCGTAAAGCTCGAGCCTACTTGCAGTCCATGGTGCAAGCCGACTTTGAAATTTGGCTTTTTAGTCAGAGTATTTCCGATCCGGCCTCCTTCGGCGTGCCCCTTCAGCTCTGGGAAAAGGGACTCAGCAGCGGTTTCCTGGATTCCCAACTTAAAATATTGTGGCTTACCGATAGGGAGCTTTTCGGCGTTCACGGTGATGGTCAGGTCTTCAATACCGGAAGGGGGATGCCCCAGGACTTTATGGAGAGCCTCCACGTGGGCCAATGGGTGGTCCACGAAAATTACGGCGTATGCCGCCTTCTGGGTACGTCGACGGAAGACTTCGATGGTCACAGCTTCGAGACCTTGATTTTAGGGTTTGCCGGTGAAAAGCGCCTGATCATCCCCTTTTCGGAGCTTTACAGGCTATCGCCCTGGACTGGCGAGGAAGAGCCCACTCCCGATCAACTAGGGGGAAAACGCTGGAAAACCCTTTGGCGTCGTGCGGAGGCCCAGATCGAGGCGGAAGCTCAGCAGCTTTTGGAGCTCTACGCATCCCGTGAGGTATCTACTGGACGGGCTTTTGGACCCGACGGAGAATTGATGTCCCGCTTTGAAGCGTCCTTTCCCTATTTGGAGACCCGGGATCAACTAAAGGCCATTAGCGATGTAAAATTGGATATGGAAAGGTCTTGGCCCATGGACAGGCTTATCGTGGGAGACGTGGGATACGGCAAGACCGAAGTGGTGTTGCGGGCCGCCGTTAAGGCCATTGAAAACGGTGCGCAGGTCGCCCTTATCGCGCCCACTACCGTGTTGGCACAGCAACACTACCGCACCTGCCTCGCCCGAATTGGCGATTTGCCCATCCGAGTGGAACTGCTGTCCAGGATGGTCACGGCTTCTAAGCAAAAAAGCGTTTTAGCGGACCTTGCTGCGGGCAAAGTGGATTTGGTCATCGGGACCCACAGAGTTTTTCAGGGCGACGTGCCCTTTAAAGACTTGGGATTGCTTATCATCGACGAGGAACACCGCTTTGGCGTCAAACACAAGGAGATGATGAAAGCCGCTAATCCCAGCCTCGATGTGATAGCTCTTTCAGCTACGCCAATCCCCAGAAGCCTTGCCATGGCCCTTAGAGGTGTCCGGGATATTTCGCTTATAGCCACACCTCCACAAAGCCGCGGCGAAGTGTTTACCGTGACGGCAGAATGGAGTCCTTCGTTGGCTTACGGAGCCATCGAACGGGAGCTTCATCGCGGAGGGCAAGTCTATTATCTCCATAATCGGGTGGAGGATATCTCCCAGGTGGTCCGGGAATTAAAGCGACGCTTTCCCGACGCTCTAATTGCCAACGCTCATGGCCAGATGAAAGAACGAGACCTGGAAGAGGTTATGGCCGCCTTTTACGAGGGGAAAATCCACATTTTGGTCTGTACTACTATTATCGAAAGCGGCCTCGATGTCCCCAGGGCCAATACCCTAATTGTCGATGACGTGCGCCGCCTTGGGCTGGCCCAGATGCATCAGATTCGCGGTCGCATTGGCCGTCGCAGCGAAAATGGCTATGCCCTCTTTCTCTACCCAGCCGACGAAGAGTTGCCTGGCACCACACGTGAGCGGCTGGAGGCTTTGGGCGCTGTCAGCTCCCAGAACAGCGGCTACCAGTTGGCGCAGCGGGATTTGGAAATTCGTGGTGCCGGCGACGTGCTGGGATTGAATCAACATGGTTTTAGAGAGCGAGTGGGCTATGACCTTTACTTTCGTAAACTCAGGCAAAGGGTCGAAGCCTTGAGACAAGGCGAAGACCCTTTCGCCTCGGTGGACCTCCAAGTTCCTCTGGCCATTCCCCAGGATTATTTGCCCCAAGAGAATCTGCGGATCGGTCTTTACAGGCGCCTCGGCCATCCGATGAATTCTCGGGAATTTCTGGAGACAGGGGAAGAACTGCGGGACCGCTATGGGCCCTTGCCGGGAGACCTCCAGACCTTGCTTGAACTGGCGTTAATCCGCGGGGAAGGAGGGCGAAAGGGTTTTCGGCAAGCTATCGTCAAAGAAGGCAGGATCACCCTTAAGGGAGTGCAGACCTATCTGACCTCTCTGCCTCGCCAATGGATGCGCATCGGTACTACCGCAGTAGGACCTGGCGGGTCTAAGGGGGTTCACAGGTTAGCTGAATGGCTTGTTTCAACGGAGCCTCAGAAAATTGGCACAGACGAATAGGAGCTGATGCTGGATGGACCAGTATGGATACGGTCGGCTGGTTAAGATTATGAAACAGCTGCGGGCTCCTGGGGGATGTCCATGGGATCAAAAGCAGACCTACGAGAGCCTTTGTCCCCATATCGTCGAAGAAGCCTACGAGCTTGTGGACGCTATCGAAAGCAACCGGTCTATGGACCACCTAATCGAAGAGTGCGGCGACCTGCTGCTTCAGGTAGTGTTTATAGGGACCATCGCTGAAGAAAAAGGAGATTTCCGGATCGGCGATATAGCCGATCAAATATGTGAAAAGCTGATCCGGCGGCATCCCCATATATTCGGCGATGTGGAGGCCAACGACGCCGAGACGGTGTTGCACAATTGGGAGAAGATCAAAATGCAGGAGCGGGCCCGCCGTCCCCAGGAGGAGGACCGTTCTATCCTCTCCGGTGTGCCCAAAGGACTTCCCGCCACGGTAAAGGCCTACCGTATCCAGGGGAAGGCCGCTTCTGTGGGCTTTGATTGGGAGAGGGGAGACCAAGGGCCAGTATTGGAGAAAATTGGCGAGGAATTGGCGGAGGTCCGCCAGGCCATGGATCGTGGGGATCCCGATGCTTTGTCCAGCGAAATAGGCGACCTGGTCTTTGCCGTCATAAATCTGGCCAGACGTATGGGCATCGATCCCGACGGCGCTCTTTCGAAGACCAACGAGAAATTCAGCCGCCGCTTTAGGTACATTGAAAAGGCGGTTGAAAAATCAGGAAAAGACTGGGATGATTTCTCTTTAGAAGAACTTGATGCGTTCTGGAACCAAGCAAAGCAGGAGCGCCTGTGATATAGTAGAGCTAGTTTGCAGTAACTCCATATCCAGTGAATTCATAGGAGGAGATGTTCTGTGGTAGCAGAAAATAAAAAGGTAGCCCAGACAGAGACCAAAAAACCTGCTGTGGCAAAGAAAAACCTGAGACCTGCCGCAGAGGCGGTCAAAGAAGCCGCTCCTGCAGAAACAGAATCCAAAGAGACAGAGTCCAAGGCTGCAGAACTTGAGCAGACTCAGAAAGATCAGAGCTGCTGCAAGCGGAAGATCGGTATTACCGAGCTTATCCTGCGCGATGGCCATCAGTCCCTGATGGCTACCCGCATGAGCATCGACGACATGCTGCCGGTGTTGGAGACCATGGACGACCTAGGCTATTACTCCATGGAAGTTTGGGGCGGCGCTACCTTTGATACCTGTATGCGCTTCCTCAACGAAGACCCCTGGGAGCGCCTACGCACAATCCGCAAGCACGTCAAAAAGACCAAGCTCCAAATGCTTCTTCGTGGGCAGAACCTGGTGGGATACCGGAACTATGCCGACGATACGGTGAGGGAGTTTGTCAAGCGCGCGGTGGCCAATGGCATTGACATCATCCGGGTATTTGACGCGCTGAACGACCTGCGCAACCTGGAAGTGTCCGCTGACCAAATCAAAAAAGAAGGGGCCCACCTTCAGCTGAGCATAGCCTACACCACCTCGCCGGTCCACACCGTGGAGGCTTTTGTTAAACTGGCGGCGAGGATGCGCGATATGGGTGCCGACTCGATCTGCATTAAAGACATGGCAGGGCTTTTGACGCCTACAGCCGCCAAAGAACTGGTGCGGGGCATCAAGGCCGAGACCAATTTGCCGATTCAGGTCCATTCCCATTACACCTGCGGATTGGCCTCTATGGCTCTATTTGCCGGCATAGAGGCCGGTGCCGACGGGATAGACTGCGCCCTTTCTCCCTTCTCTATGGGCACGAGCCACCCGGCCACGGAGTCCATGATCGCCGCTCTGGAAGGCGGTCCCTTTGACACCGGCCTAGATCTGAAAAAGTTTATGCCTGTGGCGGACCATTTCAAGAAGGTGCGGGCCAAGTACGACAATATTTTCGTGAAGATGCAGGGAGCCGATACCAATATACTGCTCTATCAGATTCCCGGCGGCATGTATTCCAACATGGTAAGCCAGCTAAAGGATCTGGGGGCCCTGGACCGCCTGCAGGACGTGCTTGAAGAGGTCCCTGTGGTGCGTGAGGCCATGGGCTATCCTCCGCTGGTGACGCCCACCAGCCAAATGGTCGGAACCCAGGCCACTATGAATATTATCGCGGAACAGCGTTGGAAAATGGTCCCCAAAGAGATCAAGAACTATTTCCTGGGACAGTATGGCACGCCGCCGGCGGCCATGGACCCCGAAGTTCAGAAGACCGTCATCGGCGACGAGACGCCAATTACTTGCCGTCCTGCCGATACGCTAAAACCTGAGCTGGAAGAGGCCTTGAAGGAAATAGGAGCCTGGATGACCCAGCCTGAAGACCTGCTGAGTTACGTGCTGTTCCCAGCCGTAGCACGAGATTTCCTGGTCGATAAATTTGCCAGGGAGACCAAGCGCGACGTGGGATTGGAGACTTTGGTGGGCGACGCTGCCTATCCTGTTTGAGCGAAAATTTCACGATAAGGAGGGGCGGCCTGCCGTCCCTCCCTTTCGTATTTTTATTAAAAAACGTTCGGATTACGAAATGTACGGTCTCTGTCAGGCCATTAATTTTATTAAAGGGGGCTTAGACCATCGATCGGAATTTTTCAGGGCTCCATAAACTTAAATTGGAATGTCCCGAGGGGCCCCTGCTGTTGAGGATCGCTGGCCAAAACGATGCCAATTTTGCTGCAATCGAAGCTCGTTTCGGTGTAAAGCTGATCCAGCGCAATGGTTTCGTGACCGTAGAGGGCAAAGATCTTGAGAAAGTTCACTCTGCCTATGATTTATTGGCCCAGATGGGAGAAACAGCCTTGGAGGGCCACGGGATCGGTGCGGCGGAACTGCGTTACGCCATGGATACACTGGAGGCTACGGGGAGGGCTGACTTCGGTTCGCTACGCAGCGATCTGATATGTCTGACCTATAGAGGCAAACCGATTCGTCCAAAGACGGCAGGCCAGAGAGCCTATATGAAGGCCATAGCGGACAATGTAATTGTCTTCGGCATTGGTCCGGCCGGCACGGGCAAAACCTATTTGGCCGTCTGCGAGGCGGTGAAACAACTGAAAGCAGGAGCGGTCAGCCGGGTTATCCTGGTTCGTCCCGCCGTGGAGGCCGGAGAGAGCTTGGGGTTCCTCCCCGGCGATCTGAGGGAAAAGGTGGAACCCTACTTGCGTCCTCTTTACGATGCCTTTTTCGATCTGCTATCGCCAGAAAAGTTCGGCCGCTACGTGGAAAAAAACGTGATCGAAATTGCCCCTCTGGCCTATATGCGCGGCAGGACGCTGAACGACAGCTTTATTATCCTCGATGAGGCTCAAAACACTACACCTGAGCAGATGAAAATGTTTTTAACCCGCATTGGTTTTGGCTCTCGAGCTGTTGTCACCGGCGATTTGACGCAGGTGGATCTTCCTAATGGAAAGCAATCAGGTCTGAGGATCATACAGGATATCCTACAGGATATCGAGGGAATTGCCTTTGTTCAGCTTCAAAACGTCGACGTGGTGCGCCACGAGATCGTTCAAAAAGTCGTAGCGGCCTATGAGCGCTACGAACAACGCAGAACTTCCGAGGCAGAAAAATGATGGTACAGAAAACGAGATTTCTCTGGAAAAAAATGAGCAAATTGCCGTGGGGACGGCGGATGCTGCTTTGGGGGCTGTCGGTTTTGCCCAATCTTGGCGCTGTCGCCGCAGCCATTTTGATTGTGGTGCTGAGATGGTATTTGATCGATGGGCCCACGTCCTTCACCGTAGGGACGCCGGCGAAACTCACCTACTACGCGCTGAACGAATTGGTATACGTCGATCACGACGCCACAGCGGAGCTTCGGCAGCAGATCCAGCAGAGCATTTTGGGAGTTATGGTTCGCGGCAAGGCCTCTTCTGCCTGGGGATTTCAGGAAGAATGCCAGCTGCTTCTAAATTCGCCTTTGGAAGATGAGATCATTAGCCCCGAATTGCGGCAGCTCCTGAACGAAATGCCCTTAGATCGTCGAGAAGAGCTGATCTCGACGGTTCAATCAATTCGAGAAGATTTATCCCGTGATTTTGCTTTGACTCCGCAGCGGAAAGACGAGCTGATCTGGGGGCGAATCGAGCTGATGGAGCCCGATCCTGCCACGGCCAATTTGGCCTTTCAGCTGTTGTTAGCCCTGACCGAGAGCGCCGATATGGTGGATAGCAACATGACTCAGCGGATCCGTGCGATGGCCGCTGACGATGTGGCGCCGGTGAAAAAGGTGATTTACGCCGGTGATCGGATCATCGACGAAGGCGATCTTATCACCCCCTATATTGCAAGGCTTTTGCGGGACGAAGGGTACCCAGAAGGGACTTTCCCCGCTGGAGCTCTTTGTTTTGCCGTGGCCTCCGGATGGATGGCTATGCTGTGGATCAAAAAGACGGTACGCCATTCTTTGGTCGTCCAGGGCAGGCATCAGGGGGACCTGTTCTACCTCTTCTGTCTGCTCTGTCTTGGTTGGTTTTTCCAGCTGGCCGCCATTTATTACGGCGCTGGTGGAATGGGGCTGTTTCCTGTGGTTGCCGTAGCCTATCTGACGTTGCCCGATTTGATGGCTCTCCATCTGACCTTGGCTATATCCATAAGCGGTTCGATTATAACTTGCGGCTATGCCACATCGGCTTTGACCGTCAATGTCGTATCGGGGTGCATTGCGGCTTTGATGGGCCTGTCTCTGTTCCAAAAAAGCTATAGCCGTTCTCGAATCTGGTGGAGCATAGTATTGCTGGGGCTGTCGATGATGTCAGTGTCCTTACTGGTTCGTTGGGGCTTTAGCCGGGAATTTCCGTGGACTTCTTTGGTGACCATGTTCGCAGGATCTATGATCTTGAGCGTTGTTGCTATCGTCGGTATGCCCTTGCTGGAGATGATGTTCGATATCGTTTCACCGCTGCAGCTTATCGAATTGACCCATCCCAGCTACCCACTGCTGAAACGCCTTCAGGTAGAGGCACCCGGAACCTATCATCATGTGCAGATGGTCGGCAATTTGGCCGAGGGGGCAGCGGAAAAGTTAGGCCTAAATACAATGCTCCTCAGGGCCGGCGCTTGTTTTCACGATATAGGAAAACTGAAGCGGCCCCAGAGTTTTGTGGAAAACCAGCTTTCCGGCGTAAACGCCCACGACCACATGTCGCCGGCCATGTCGGCCCTGGTGATCCTATCCCATGTCAAGGACGGTTTAGAGCTTGCCGATGAATACCATCTGCCGACGCAGATAAAGAACTTCATCGCGGAACATCACGGCACAACGTGCCTTTCCTATTTCTACCGCAAGGCAGTTCAGGCGGGCCTAAACCCTCTTGAAAGCCAATTTTGCTACCCTGGGCCGAAGCCTCAGAGCCGGGAGACTGCTCTGCTCATGATCGCCGACTCCGTGGAGGCCGCTGCCAGAGCTGAAGGGCACACTTTTAGGAGAATAGCCGATATCCAGAGATTGGTGGACAGCGTGGTCCAGTCCAAGATCAGCGCTGGGCAATTTGACGACGTCCCATTTACGCTGAAAGATCTGTCGAATATTAAGGAGTCTATGTGCAATACCCTGCGCTCGATGTACCACACTAGAGAAATAAAGCCATTGGAATCCCGCAAACCCCAAAATTCCCTACCGAAGAAAGGATAGAGAGCTTTTTCTATGACTCCCCAAATACTTTTATCCAGCGAAATAGAACGCGACGAGATCCCGCGATGGTTAGAAGAAAATCTTCCTTCGGCGGAGAAGGCCCTAGGTGAGCTATTGAGCGAAGTCTGGCCGCAATGGACTGACTGGAGCCAGGTGCAGATCTCTGTGACCTTTATGAGCGCAGAGGCCATGGCTGAGCTCAATGAAGAGTACCGCCAGGTTCAGGGGCCTACCGATGTGCTCTCTTTCCCCCTGTGGGAAAGACCATCTGGAGAGTTTCAGCCCCCTTCGGGGATGGAAGTCCTTCTGCTTGGGGACGTGGTGATCTGTCCCGATGTGGTGAGAGACAATGCCAAGGATCATGGTTGCAGTGTTTTTAGTGAGCTGGCTCTAGTGCTGATCCACAGCGTTCTCCACCTTCTGACCTGGGATCACGACAGCGCGGAAAGGGAGCAGAAAATGTGGGAAGTCCAGGAGCGCTACCGCGACAGAATGCTCGATGAGGGAGCAGGAAAAAGTGGAGCCCAGGAGCCTTCACTATGATTGGGATCCCACAATTGTGCTTTGCCGCGCTTCTATGTCTGTGCCTATCGGGAATGCTCAGCGCCGCTGAAACGGCTCTGAAGTCCGCTGGACGGGCCAAGCTTCAGCGGCTCATTGACCAGTCCAGTGCCCTTGCGCCTCTGGCTAAATGGGTGTTGGAAAATCCGTCTCAGGCTCGACTGACCATTCAGACTGCCGATACGTTGATGAACATCGCTGTGGCCATGGCTGTAGCGGCGTGCTGTTCCGAACTCTTCGGGTTTTGGGCCATCATTGGCGGCTGGGCTGTTGCTACAGCGCTGGTGATAATTTGGGGAGAATTGATCCCTCGCTGCGTCGGTATCCTTCTGGGAGAACGCTGCTTCCCTGTGGCTTTGCCCTTATTAAGGGGCTGGGGATGGCTTCTAGCCCCCTTTGTTAGGCCCCTGGCTCCCTTTGTCTTTGCAGGACCTCTGGAACTTGACGGAGCTTTAGTGACACGGGAAGAGATCGAGCGGCTTGTGAAAAATAGCGAGGACTCTGGAGTTTTAGAAGAAACTGAACGAAAAATGATCCACGGCGTTATCTCCTTTGAGGAGACCCGGGTGTCCGAAATAATGGTTCCTCGTACCGATATGGATCTTCTGGCAGCCGATATGGCTATCGCAGACGCAATGCCATTGATCCAAGAATGGGAGCATTCCCGGATTCCTGTCTACAAGGAGACTCCTGACGAGATCACGGGAATCCTGTACGTTAAGGACTTGATTTCTCAGCTCTACCGTGGCCAGGGCTCAAAGCCAGTGGGGGAAATGGTCCGCAAGGCCCTTTTTGTGCCGGAAACGATGGGAGCGGCCGATCTGTTTGAAACTATGCAGAAGAACCGCATCCATTTGGCCGTAGTGGTCGACGAATACGGCGGCACCGCTGGCATCGTCAGTCTCGAAGACGTCTTGGAAAAGATCGTCGGAGAGATTCAGGACGAGTACGACGAAGAGGAGCCCGATGTGGTCCCAATTGACGAAAATACTTGGCGCGTTCGGGCCAGTATCGCCTTAGATGATCTGTCGGAGGCGCTGAACTATCCTTTTCACGGCGATGACGTGGAAAACGTGGCCGGATATATTTTGGAATTATCGAGAGACTTCCCGAAAAAAGGAGACTGCCTGATTGACGGACCTTGGAGCATTACCGTGACCAGTGTGAAAAAACATAGGATTAATGAAGCCACGTTCCGGCGCCTTGAATCTCCTGAGGAGCAAGATCTTTCCGGTACCGCCGCCGGGGAGGTGAGCCTTTCGTGAGTTTCTTGACGCTGCTCTTTTCAATAGCCGTGCTGGTTATCGTTGCAGCGCTGATCAACGGATCTGAGGCAGTTCTCAGCGCCGCCTCTTCCGATGGCCAGCTTGAAGAGATATCGGAGCGCTACAACGTGTTATCTGCGGTAGCACAGTGGGGGCAGTCTAACCGATACCAGATGCTCTCCACAGTCCTCATTGCCGGTAACCTGGTGAACATAGCAGCCGCTTGCGTGGCCGCAGTTTGGGCTGTTTCTATGGGGCCCTGGGGACTTGGTGGTGCAGCCCTAATTCTGTCGCTGGTAATGGTAGTTCTCAGCAGTCTGCTGCCGCGGTATGTGGTGCGAAACAATCGCCGGTTCTTTTTGCTTGGATCCCTGTTTTTGATGCAGCTTTTTCGCTTCCTATTAGCTCCCTTGCTGTGGTTTGTGGCGAAGGCGGTTAAGGCAGCCAGTCGCGTTTTTGGCGTAGACTTATCCATCCAAAACTCCTTTGTGACAAAAGAGGACATAGAACAGGCCGTGAAAATCGGAGAAGCCGCCGGCGCAATAGAGGAGTCGGAGCGGAAAATGATCCACAGCGTCATTCTTTTCGAGGAGACCAGAGTCTCGGAGATTATGGTCCCTAGGACGGATATGCACATGCTGGAACTCTTGGACCCGATGGAGGACGTGATCGTCTGCCTGCAGCAATACGGCCATTCTAGGATTCCCGTTTACGAATATAACCCCGATAACGTGGTGGGGATTCTCTATGTAAAAGATCTTTTACAAAATCTTGGCTCCCACAATGGTGCCCCCTTGCGGTCGTCGCTACGGAAACCTCTTTTTGTCCCCGAGACCATGAAGATTTCCGATCTTTTCAAGGTCATGCAGAGCCAGCAGATTCACATGGCCATTGCCGTTGACGAATACGGCGGCACGGCGGGCATTATCACCCTAGAGGACCTGTTGGAAGAGATCGTCGGCGAAATCCAGGACGAGTACGACAGAGAAGAGCCCGAGATAGAAAAGCTTTCCGATAATTCCTGGAGAATCCAGGCTGGGCTACCCCTATCGGATGTAAATGAAGTGGCTGGCAGCGATTTTCAGTCCGACGATGTGGATTCCCTTGGTGGATACCTTTTGAACCTTTTCGGCAGTTTCCCCAAGAAAGGCGACTCCATTCAGGATGGGCCATGGACCTTTGTGGTCTCTGGAGTGGGCGATCACAGGATAACTGAAGTGGTGCTGCGCAGGGCCCGGGAGGAGGCCCGGTAATGGAAAAGGACGTCTTTCGCTCAGGCGTAGTGGCAGTGATCGGCCGTCCAAATGTGGGCAAGTCTTCCCTGATGAATTCGCTGCTAGAATACAAACTTTCTATCGTCACTGCGAAGCCCCAGACTACCCGCGACAATATTCTCGGAGTTTGGAACGGCCATAACTGTCAGATTCTCTTCGTCGATACGCCAGGCATCCACAAGCCAGTCCACCGCCTAGGCCTGCGACTGGTGGAGCGAGCTCTGTCAATGCTCGATGAAGCTGATTTGATTCTCTACGTGGTGACCATCAATGACCTGCCAACGGAGCCCGAAAATGACCGTATTATCTGTCTTTTAAAGGAAACCAAAACGCCTGTACTGCTGGCTGTCAATAAAGTGGATCTTCCTGGTTCAAAGTCCAAAATTTTGGCGGTTATCAGCGCCTTTCAAAAGGTCCTCCCCCTGGTGGAAGTTCTCCCTGTCTCGGCCAAGGAAGGCATAAACCGCGAGAAGTTGCTGGAGCTGGTCGGGAGCCGGTTGCCGGACGCTCCTCCTATGTACCCCCAGGAGATCATCACCGATCGAACAGAACGATTCATTGCTCAGGAGATTATCCGCGAAAAGCTTATGGAATTCACGGAGCAGGAAGTTCCCCATAGTGTGGCTGTGGAGGTGGAAGAGTACAAATCCCCCGACGAGTACCCCCAAAGGAAAGACCTGTTCATCAGGGCCACCATTTACGTGGAGCGGGAGGGCCAAAAGGCCATAGTGCTCGGAAAAAGGGGAGAGAAGATCAAAGCCCTGGGGGCTGCCGCCCGTCAGACCTTGGAGGAGCTGACAGGCTTCAAGGTCTTCCTGGACCTCTGGGTTAAAATCAACAAGGGATGGAGAGATTCCGAACGGGAACTGAAGAAATTAGGCTACGGGGAATAGTCTTTCCAGATCCGGCACCTCAGCGCTTCCTAAACGCAGTCAGGGAGCGGCTTCGCCCACGGGAGCTTCCAGGTCGTTTCGAGAAAATAGCCTGCTCTGGATTTTCGGGCGTCGCCTTCCTTTGTAAGCATTGTGGCGCCAATGTTTCCAAAACTTTGAAGCAATCGAGAGCCTGAGGGCTTCAGCAGTTCGAGCCGCCTCGTACCTTTCGCCGGGGTACGGGGCATTTTTTATCCTACTACGCTGGAGCCGCTGCGGGCAACGCAGTAAACAATAACCGCCAACCTGATTTTCAGGAAGGCGGCGCTGTTATAGCCAAGATAAAATAGTTTGCTTGATTTCCTCTATTGTCTCTTGTTTAAGCCTGCCGAGCTTGATTATTTTATCGGTCTTCTTCGAAATTAGCATGATTTTATGCGTTCTAATATAACTGTCATGGTGCAGTCTCCCATCGCCTTCTAGTACCTTCACTGAGTATATTTCCTCGCGCATGGTAGAAGTGACCATACACACCGTTAAATCGTTGTCGCCGCTGTCATGGATTACCATGAAGGTATGAGGCTTGTTTGAAAGCCCACTTATGGGATGACTTTCAGGGAACCCTTTAATTGTTGCTAGAATGATGTCGCCAAAAGAAAAAGTCACTGGCATAATTCAACAGCTCTCCGGCTTAAATAGCTGCACAGACAATCTTCTTCTTCCGGCGTCGTGGGCCTAAAAATTTCGTCTCTGAAGAAGTCCTCCATAGTTTTTTTGTTGATGATCCCACCATTGGCGATTGCCTCGTTATATGGCGGCTCTTGGTGGGTGATCTCGACAAGTTTTTGTGGAGAGTATTGGCCGTAAAGGTCTAGGGTCATCTCAATAACGGTTTTTTCCTCATCGTTCAAGCATTTTTCGTCGAAATCGGCTGGAGCTTCGATAGCCCTTCTTCCCGCATATTTATATTCTTGATATACGCAAGGGACTACGGGGCCATAGTGCCAAGCTTCCAAGTCTTCAAAAAAGAGGGAAGTTCCCTTAATGGCCAAGTTTAACCCCTCTGCAAAATATAATAACTTTTGAAGCTTAAGAGGAGTAACGTCGGATTCCGCGTTTTTACCTGATAAATACAGAATATATTCCGCTACGGTCTTCGCTGATGTCATGGCCCTGCCTCCTTCCTCTGTTATCGTCTGGTGCGCAAAGGGCTATTTTTTAGCGTCTCCCTTATGGTTTTGAGCTGCCTTTTTATTACTGGACCTCAGCGATCTCTTCTATCTGTTGGCGGATCTCCCGAAGCCGGGCGACGCCTTCCACCCTGTAAATATCCCCAAGGCTCCGTAAGCCCCGAGCAAAAGCCTGAAACATATCGGGACGATAGGGGGCGACCTCGACATGTTCTAGAGTTTGTTCGGTATCCAACAGGATGGACCCGTCGTAGTCTTTAATTATAAAGCGCATAGCGATCCCTCCCTTGAAAAATATCTTTGATTCACTGAATCCCGGTGATCTCTTC
>CAZNRB010000003.1:0-45501 GCA_964575405.1 uncultured Synergistaceae bacterium
GGCTACATCTCCATGTCCCAGTACCTCAGCGACGTCTACCAGAGCAGGGCCATCGGCCTGGTGGTCACCGTCATCGCCCTGGTCTTCACGGTGCCCTACGTGGCCATGCAGGCCATTGGCTCGGGCTACATCTTCGAGGCCATCAGCGGCGGCGCTTTGAGCTATAGCTTCGGTACAATTATGTTCTTCATCATCATGATTGTTCTGGTATGGCTGGGCGGAATGAAGGGCGTGGCCATCACCGACGCGGCCCAGGGCGTGTTCATGTGGATCGGCATGGTGATAGGGTCCTATATCATCGTCACCAAGAACTTCGGCTCCATCAGCGGCGCCTACGGCGCTGTCCACCAGGCCATGCCGGCGCTGCTGACGTTGCCGGGGCCCCAGGGGCTGGTCACCCCGGCGGACTGGGTCTCCCGGTGGGTGGTCATCACCGTGGGGATGATGATGTTCCCCCACGTGACCTTGCGGTTCTTCTCGGGCCGGTCCCTGCGGGTGCTCAAGTGGTCCTCGGTCTTTTCGGCCATCTATTTGACGTCTATCTACGTCTTCACCCCGGCGGTGGGCATGATCGGCAACCTGCTGATGCCCAATCTGTCGTCGCCCGACGTGGTATTCCCCGAGATGTTGCTGCGCTATACTCCTGTGGTCTTCGCGGCGCTGGTCATCTCCGGAGCTCTGGCGGCGGCCATGTCCACCGGCGATTCCCAGCTCCACGCCGTCAGCACCATGGTGTCGGTGGACGTCTACAAGTCCTGCTTCAAAACCGACGCCACCGAATACCAGCAATATCAGGTGGCCCGG
This sequence comes from uncultured Synergistaceae bacterium, assembly GCA_964575405.1. Classification (GTDB taxonomy): domain Bacteria; phylum Synergistota; class Synergistia; order Synergistales; family Dethiosulfovibrionaceae; genus CAZCKP01. The sequence goes on from CAZNRB010000003.1 coordinate 805, forward strand.
CTGGGGACGCTGGTCTTCGGCTTTCTGTCGGTGCTGGTGGCCCTTCGCCGTCCTGGCCTGATCAGCGACATCCTGGCCCTGGCCAATGGCGGAGTGGCGGCTTTGGCTCCGGCCATGCTGGGCGGCGTCTACTGGAAGCGGTCCACCCCCGTGGCTGCCATGGCCAGCATCCTGGTCGGCGAAGCCGTCATGCTCTGGACCACCTTTATCGTCCCCAACCCCCTGGGTGTCATGGCGGGAGTCTGGGGGCTAGTTGCGGCGCTGGTAGTCTTCGTCGGCCTCAGCCTGGTGACCAAGCCCTTGGAGATCACCGGACAGATCGTGGACTCTATCAACGACTTTTTCAGCCCCCAATCCCAGTAGGGGGGTAACGTAAAGCGGCCCGGAAGCGCTCCGGGCCGCTTCATACTGAAGACAAAATTCCCCTCAAAAGGGGACTGGGTCTTCAGTGTAAAAGAATTTAATTTGTCCTTAGTAAACCAGATCTAAACCAGATCTTAAAGGAAGCTGACTAATGACTTTGGAGAAAATCCGAGAATTTGCCATCTGCGAAGGCTATCGTGACGTTGAGAAGATAAGCAAATGGAAAGGCTATGACATGTAGGAGCCCTTCGTGGAAGAAGACGCGATCTCCTATATCGGTGTCCCCTACGTTATCCTGATCAAGGGGGATGAAATACGGATGTCCACTCTCGAAGAGTCTTTTGAGGTCTCAGGGCTGGACGGGAAATTTTTAGGCTTTGTTAACTGATTAGCTGGCTAGTGCCCGAGAGCAAGGGGTATGAAATGGCCCGAGATAATCAATCATAACCACGCAGCGACTCCCTTTCAGGGGGGCGCTGTTTTTGTATAACTAGGACTCCCGGCTTCGCCGGTGGTTCATGATTAACTATCAATTTGCTTAAATTTTCAAGGCATCAGCAAGGGCAAACCGACACAATTAGAGTAGTCTTTGCTTCAAAATAACCAAAGTTACTCGGAGCGAAACAGGGGGAACTCAGCAAAAGGACCGAGAAAGGCGCTCAATGCAGAAGAATTTTCCGTATCGATGGGCTGTCAAAGCCCAGAGGGAGCCCTTAGGCGCAAAATAGAGTAGGGGCTTTCTGCTTTTCTTCGTATACCCAAGCCAGGAGATAGAACATACAGACAAAGCCATTGAGAACTATTGAGCTAGATCTGATCTAGTATTAGGAGATTCTCTAAAATTGGTGCCGGAGGCGAGACTCGAACTCGCACAAGGGTCCCCCCTCGGAGGATTTTGAGTCCTCTGCGTCTACCATTCCGCCACTCCGGCCAGTGCCCTTTTGCGGACCCTAGATATTTTTATCACAGGAAGCCGTTTTCGTCCAGTGGGAGAACGTGATAAGATGACGAAAATTTTCCCCTTTCAGGGGATCTAAAAGGAGTTAAGGTAGGAATGAGCGATTTGTGGATTACCACCCGCGGCGGCGATAAGGGCATGACTTCTCTCTGCGACGGCTCCAGGGTTCCTAAGGACGATCCTAGGGTAAAGCTCTACGGCACCGTGGACGAATGCCAGGCTCATATAGGCATGGCCAGGGCGCTCTGCCAGGTCCCCGAAATTGCCCAGCGGCTGAAGGCCATCGAGCAGGATCTTTATAAACTCATGGCAGCCCTGGCTCTCTGCAAGGACTCGGCGGTTCCCGACGTGGCATCGCTGGAGACCTATGTCCAGGAGGCCCGCCAGGTCTGTCAGGACCGCTTTGCCTTTGTGCTGCCGGGGGATTCGGCGGCCAACGCGGCTTTTCACGTGGCCCGTACCGTGGCTCGCCGGGCCGAGCGGCTGGCCCTGGGATTGCTGCGCCAGGGCCAGATTGACGAGAGGGCCTTTGTCTACATGAACCGGCTGTCGGACGTCCTTTTCGCCCTCTCGCTGTGGCACGACGCTCTGGTGTCTAAAGGCTAGAGAGGGCCCTAGAATAGCGGTCCGCCGGGGCGCGGAAGCAGAAAGGCTTTGCAGATCCTTAGTGTTTTTTGTATAATGAGCACAAAATTATAGTTGTGCACCCTAAGGAGGCCCGTGGAATGAATAATCCGCTGTACCCGGCGAAAAATATGGATCTGCGGCAGATTGTTTACGAAAAGATAAAGCAGGCGATAGTGGAAGGCATCATAAAGCCCGGGGAAAAGCTCTCAGAGGTGGACTTGGCGGAGAAAATGGCCGTGTCCCGCACGCCTGTTAGGGAGGCTATCCGTCAGCTGGCCAAGACGGGGCTGGTCACTCTGACGCCGCGGAAAGGTGCCTTTGTCTCGGTGCCTACCCTGGACGATGCCTCGTCGCTATACGAGCTGCGGGAGGATTTGGAGATGTTCGCGGTGGGCCTAATAGCCGAGGATCCTCCGGCAGCGGAGCTCCAGGAGTTCCGCCAGATCTTCCTGACCATGGACAACTCCACGGAGCCCAATATGTACCTGCAAGAGGACCGGAGGTTCCATCTTTTTCTCTATGAGGCTTCGGGAAACCGGTTCCTTCAGAGCGCTCTGATGAACTTGATTGACATGATCAACCTCTACCGGCCCTACTCTCTGGCGGAGCGGCACTGCATCGAACCTCTCTGCCAGGGCCATGTGAGCATCATCGACGCTCTACTGGCCCGCGACGGCGACCAGGCCCGCCAGGAGATGAGCGCCCACATCCGGTTGAACCGAAACAGCTTGGAGGAGTTCCTGGGCGGCCGCGCCGTCAAGGGGTGGAACGGCCGCGGGGCCTGATGGGATGATCTCTTTCGTCAGCTCGGCGGCGATGGGATCGGCTCTTTCTCCGCTGGGGATCTTCCTCCTTTTGCTACTCCTGTTGGCCCTTTGGCCGTCGGGGCGGTCTTTCAGGCTGGACCGGCGGAGAACGATTTTGTTGGCTTTGGTGCTGGTCTTCGCCTTTTTTTGCACTCCCAGGGCCGGCAAGGGCCTTCTGGGGCTTCTGGAGGGGCTGACGCCGGAGGTCTCTTTGGATGGCTCGGAGCTGTCCAGGCCCCCTGTGGTGTTGGTGTTAGGCGGCGGAGCCGTGGCGGAGGGCGGCGGTTATGAGCCGTCGCTATCGTCCCAGCGGAGGCTTCGCCAAGGCCTGAGATATCTGGAAGGCTCCGATGGCATGCTGATGCTGTCGGGCATCGAAAGCCCTTTGTTAGAGCAGTGGCTTAGGGCCCAAGGCTTCCAAGGGGATATATTGATGGAGCGGTGGTCTCAGAACACCGCTCAGAACTTGACTGCCAGCGGGGAGCTGCTGGCGCGGACTTTTCCGGAGTGGGAGGAACGGCCTCAGATCTGGATCGTATCGGACCGCTATCACCTTTTCAGGGTCATGCTCTGGGCCCGTAGGTGTCTCCAGGGCTTTCATGCCTTGGCGGCCCCTGCGCCGTCGCTGCTGGGCATGGGCTGTCCTGTCACCGGCGATTGTTTTCCGTCGCTGAAGGGCCTGGAGCGCACCTCCACGGCCTGGCGGGAGATCCTGGCGCTGGTCAAAGACTGGCTTTGTCTCCGCTTTAGCTGCCTTAATTGAGAAACAAAAATACGAAATAACACGCCAGGGCTCCGGCTTGTCCTCCGGGGCCCTGGCGTGTTATTTGTCCTTCTCCTTTTGACTCTGGTCGGTGCTAGGTACTTCTGGTGGATTAGCGCGGAAGCGCCGCCAAAATTGGCTCAGACGCTGCCGCAGCTGGGGTTCGGCGCCGGTCCATGCCGGTTCGTAGAACCGTCGGGCCTGTGGCAGATAGGCCTGGGGAACCCAGTGGCGGGGATCGTCGTGGGGGTAAATATAGCCTGGCCTGCCGTTGATCAGGTGGGAGGGTACCTCCATGAGGTCTCCCTTGGCTATGGCCTTTTGGGCGCTGTCCACCGCCAGATAGGCGCTGTTGCTCTTGGGCGCCGAGGCCAGGTATATGGCGGCTTCGCTCAAGATGATTCGGGCTTCGGGCATGCCCGTCATCTCGGCTCCGTAGGCCGCCGAGGCTGCCACCGTGAGGGCCCTGGGGTCGGCCAGGCCGATGTCTTCGGCGGCGGATATGATCATCCGCCGGGCGATAAACCGGGGATCTTCGCCGGCGCTGAGCAGCCGGGCCAGCCAGTACACCGCCGCGTCGGGGTCGGAGCCTCGGATGCTTTTGATGAAGGCCGAGATTACGGCGTAGTGGTCATCGGAGGCCCTGTCGTGGCGGATCGACGACAGGGGCAGGTTCTCCTCCAGGTCCGAGGCCTCGATCCGCTGGCGGCCCGTTAGGGCCACGGCCTGAGCTAAAAACTCCAGCCTCGTCAGGGCCTGGCGGCCGTCGCCGCCAGCCGAGGCCGCCAGAGCCTCCAGAACTCCGTCGTCGCAGCTCAAGTTCAGGCTCCCCAGGCCTCGCTCGCTGTCGGTCAGGGCGTTGCGCAGCAGGGCCAGCAGGTCTTCCCTTTCCAGGGCTTTGATCTCAAAGACCAGGAGCCTCGAGAGAAGGGTCTTGTTGATCTCGAACCAGGGGTTTTCGGTGGTGGTGCCCACCAGTATGACGTCGCCTCGCTCCACCCAGGGAAGCAGGGCGTTCTGCTGACTCCGGTTGAAGTGGTAGATCTCGTCCACGAAGGCCACCGCCGAACGGCCGCCGCTTAGGTCCTTGAACTGCCGGGCCTGTTCCACCATTTCCCGCAGCTCCGTCACCTTGGCCGACACGGCGTTGATCTCGAAAAGCTGCCGCTGGGTGACCGAGGCCATGAGGCGTACCAGCGCCGTCTTGCCCACTCCAGGAGGGCCGTAGAGGATGCAGGATGGCACGGTTCCCCTTTCCAGCAGGCGCCGCAGCGGCTGGCCCGGCGCCAGGATGGAGCGGTGGCCCCGGTATTCCTCCAAGGTCCTGGGTCGCATACGCTCCGCCAGTGGGGTCTCCCAGAGGGCGCTCATGGCTGGGGCCTTTCCAGAAGGGCCTGGGGATCGGGAGACCGAAGGTCCAGCCCCCATGGCCCGGCTTCTACCGATATGAGGGGATAGCGGGGCTTCAGAAAGGCCCCCAAAACTTCGGTCAGGGGGCGCCGCAGCAGTTCCGGCGAAAGGCCCGGTGCGGCTGCCCATTCCTTGTCGTCCAGCTCTCGATCCTCGGCTGGCCCTAGGCTGCCCACTCCCAGGACCGCCCACTCCAGGAGCCTGGTCCAGTCCTGGGAGCTCTCAAGGCTCTCCACCAGGACCCGCTGGAACCAGCTCTTTTCCAGCCAGGCCACTCCCTTGCGGGAGACCAGATCGTGATATTCCCAGGGGATCAGCCGGCCTCCGGACTCGAAGTCCCTTAGGAGGTCCTCCAGGGTGCTGTAGACGCCGTCGGCCAGCTCTCCCCAGGGCCCTGGGCGCTGGACCAGGACAGACCGCATGCCGCACCGCCGGGCCCCCAGGAGCTCGAAAAGGTAGTCCCCCACGGCCAGGCACTGTTCTGGCTCTATTCCCAAAGCTTGGGCCGCCTGTACCATGGCCCGGGGGTCGGGCTTGACGAACTGGGATTCCCGGCTGAAGACCTGTGGGGGCAGGCGAAAGCCGATGGTCCGGGCCGCCAAGTCGATGGAGCTCCGGCAGTTTCGGGAGAGCAGGCACCATTTGACGCCCCGGCGCTCCAGCAGTTCCACCAGCTCGAAGGCACCCGGCACAGGCTCCGACAGGGCGGCGCCCCGGAGCTCTTCCTCTTCCAGGGCCTCCATGTAGGCCTGGCGCTGATGGGGCGGCAGCATACCGGCGCTTTCCAGCAGAGGGACCCTTTGGCCGCCGAAAAACTGTTCCCGCACCGGACCGAAGTCCAGCCGAGTCTCGGCTATAACGCCGTCCCAGTCCAGAACGACGGCTTTGAAACGGTTCAAGTCGAGAAAGGGCGAATCCGCCATGCCATGGCCTCCTTTTTCATGGTCTTTTTTCACGGGGGAAAGGGAATTATTCCAGAAAAGCCCCGATAAAGGGACAGCGGCAAAAGGGACAAACAGGACAAACAAAAAAGGGAGACCTCTTGGGCCTCCCCACAAAGCTCTTAGAAACCCGCAGTGCCGTGTTGCGCCTGTCTTGACCCGTTCCAACAAGCATAGGAATCTGCCGGGGGCTTTAGCTCTCCTAAATGGGAGCACCGCCCCATCGGTTCCGATTCCGCCGAGGACAGGTGTTGGCTCAAGACTAACATCGCAATCACGCACACCGCAGGAATTGGCTTTTCACGACTCCCCAATTATATCATAATCGGGGGCAGGCGCAATTCCGAGTGGCCTTGGGGGCGCTTCAGCACTGGTACTTCATGGGCACGAACTGGGGCATCTCGCCGAAGCCGATTTTCTCGTAAAAGTCCTTGGTTCCCGGCTGGCCGATCAGGCCTATCCAGTCCACGCCGGCCTTTTGGAGCTCCTTGACGAGGCGTTTTACTATGGCCTGGCCCAGGCCTTGCCCGCGGTGATCCGACCGGACCACCACGTCTTGGATATAGGCGTCGCTCACGCCGTCGGAGATGGCCCGCCCCATGCCGATCATCTCGCCGTCGCGGTACACCGCCGCGAAGAGAAAGGAATTGGCGATCATGGCGGGGATTACTTCCTCTTTCCATCCCTCTTCCCACCATCCCGCGTCCATGTAGAGCTCTATCACAGCCTCCACCGGCGCCTGGGCGACGATCTCGATCCGAGTCCTTTCGTCCATTTCTTCCTATGCTCTCCTTTCCGATGATCCTTTGTAACCCCGTTGTCCTGGCCAGAGAGTTAGCCGGGGACCCTTTGAGGCAGCCTCCAAAGGAGCCAGGATCGGTTCTCTTCATCAAAACTAAGGAAAACAAAAAATCCCCAACAGCACCATAGTAGCCCACAACGGGGCTTCGCGCAATCGTCAAGACGTCGTAAGAGATCGCTCAAAATAGTTCTTGGAGACAGAAAAGTGGCCCCTGGAGTTCTGATAGACCGCTCAGCCCGGGAGGGCCTGTTTTTAGTGGGCCTTTAGGCCTTGAGGTTCGCCTCGTATTCTTCCTTCATCTTCCGCCGCAGGTCCTCCTGGAGCCACACCTTGAGGGTCAGCCTGCCCAGGAATTGGGCTCCCTTGCGCAGCCCTGCCGGAGCCAGGGGGCCCTGGATCATCTGGGCGAACTCCAGGCTGTGGCCGGCGATGGGCTTGTCGCTGATGGCCAGCTTGGCCTCCAGGGCAGGGCAGCGCTGTGACACGTTGCCCATGTCCGAAGAGCCGCCGGGAACCAGGTTGTTCTCGTAGGCTATGCCGAGCTCGTCGAAGACCTGACCGGCGGCGTCTTCGGCGGTCAGGTTGGGCATCATGTTGTCGAAGCTGAACTCGGCGTTGGCCCAGCTCACCGACGTGCCTGTGGCCAGGGCGGCGCCGCGGGCGCAGTCGTAGACCCGTTCCATCAGCTCATTGAGCATCTTTCGAGTGGGCGCCCGGAAGTAGTACTTGCAGGCCGCGTCGTCGGGCACCACGTTGGGCGCCAGGCCGCCGCGAGTCACCACACCGTGAATTCTGATCTCGGGGCGCACGAACTGGCGCAGGCTGTCCAGAGCCACGCCGAAGAGCTGGACCCCCGCCAGGGCGCTGCGGCCCTCCCAGGGCGATCCCGAGGCGTGGCTGCTGCGGCCCTTGAAGGTGAATTCCAGGGCGTCCATGGCCAGGGTGCGGCTGGCTGTCCTGGAGACTCCGGCGGCGCAGTGGACCATCATGGCCAGATCGCAGCCGTCGAAGAGCCCCGCCGCCGCCATGGTCACCTTGGCGCCGTCGGTCTCCTCGGCAGGAGTGCCCACCACCTGTACCCGGCAGCCCAGCTCCTCGGCCAGGGGCTTTAAAGCCGCTCCGGCCAGGAGGCTCATGGTGCCGTGGAGACAGTGGCCGCAGCCGTGGCCCACGCCGGGCAGGGCGTCTTCCTCGGCCATGATGGCCACCAGGGGGCCCTGGGTGCCCGCCGATCCGCGGAAGGCCGTGGGCAACCCGGCGAAGGGATATTCCACCTCCAGCCCCGCCTCTTCCAAGAATTGGGCCATCCTCCGGCTGGTCTCGAACTCCTGGTTGCCCAGCTCTGGATGGGTGGCCAAATACTGGTTCAGCTCCAGGGCTTTATCGAAATAGCGGTCCAAACCAGCCTGAAGCTCCGGCAATAGCTGTTCGTAACTTTTCACGGCAAATCCTCCTTGGGGCGTCGAATAACCGGCGGCGGAGCCCCGGCGGCCCACACAGCGGGCGCCATTAATGATACTATATAGAGGACCTTTGAGAACAGGTCTGAGGACGAAATTTTATACTTTTGTGTTGTTAGGCTTGGGTTAATGAAAAAAAATTTAGCGACGGCGGTCCTCCGCCGGTTAGTTCTTGAAAAGCGAGAAAAGGAGGCATTACCGTGAAAAAAAAGGTTTGCGTGGCCATTGGGGACCAACCGGGCTTTCGTGACCGAATAGCCCAGCGGCTGGGAGATTACGAACTCTGCTGGATGGACCAGCTGGGCCCCCAAGAGCGGCTAGAGGCTATGGACGGTGCCGACTGCCTGCTGGCCGGCATGATGACCAAGGAGCTGTCGGACCAGGAAAAGGCCAGCCTCGACAAGGTATCGATGACCCAGATCCTCAGCGCCGGGGCCGAGCACCTGAACTTTGACCTCATACCGCCAGGAGTTCAGATCTGCAGCAACGTGGGCGGCTGGGCCAAGCCCATGGCGGAGCACGGCTTGGCCATGGCCCTCTGCTGCACCCGCCAGCTGATCCCCCAGAAAATAGACCTGGCCCAAGGCGTCTACAAAGGCCGGGATTACGAGCTGCGGAGCCTCCAGGACATGAAAATGCTCATCCTGGGCTACGGCGGCATCGGCCGGGCCTGCGCGAAAACCTTCCGAGCCATGGGATGCTCCATCGCAGCTCTGGGCCGCACCGCCCCCCAGGACGGCGATCTGGAGGAGGCCTATTCTATAGACCAGCTCATGGAGGCCTTGCCCCAGGCCGATCTGGTGCTGCTGGCCCTGCCCTCTACCCTGGAAACCCGGGAGATCATAGGGGCCAAGGAGTTGGCGGCCATGAGGGACGACGCCATATTGATCAACCTGGCTCGAGGAGCCCTGATCCAGAAAGAGGCCCTGCTGGAACACCTGCGGCAGCACCCCAGGTTCTTCGCAGCTATCGACGCCTGGTGGGAGGAAGGGCGTCACTTCCCCGCCCAGGATCCCCTGGTGGCGTTGCCCAACGTGGTGGCCTCGGCCCACAACTCCAACCGGACTCCTCAGGCGGCCCTAATGGCCTTGGACAGCGCCATTGACAACGTGCTGCGCTTCCTGGAAGGCCAGCCCCTCAAGGGCCTGGTCCGCCGGGAGCTTTACCGAAAGGACTGAAGGCCGTGACGCTGCGAATAGCCACCTTTAACGTCAATTCGGTCCGGAGCCGCATGGCGGTGCTCCAGCGATGGCTTTCTCAGGCTGAGGTGGACCAGCTGTGCCTTCAGGAGACCAAGGCACCCGACGACGCCTTTCCGAGGGCCGATTTTCAGGACCTGGGCTATAGGGCCTATTTCCGGGGAGAGAAGTCCTACAACGGAGTGGCCATCCTGTCCCGCCGGGAGCCCGACGAAGTGCTCTACGGCTTCGACGATGGCCTGGAGCCCGATGCCGGGACCAGACTTATCCGGGCCCGCTTTGGCGATCTCTGGGTCTGCAACAGCTACGTGCCCCAGGGAAAGGCCCTGGATCATCCCGACTACCAGTACAAAAAGGACTTTCTCCGGCGCATGGGCCAGTTGGCCCAGCGCCACCGAGAGGACCCCTTCCTGTGGCTAGGGGACCTGAACGTGGCCCCTACGCCCTTGGACGTGACGAACCCCAAGAACAAGGCTGACCACGTCTGTTTCGCCCAGGAGCTGCGGGACCACTTCGCCGCCATAAGCCAGCCCCTGCTGGTGGACCTCCTGAGAAAGTTCCACCCCCAGGAGGCCCTCTATTCCTTCTTCGACTACCGGGTCAAGGGCGCCCTGGAGCGAAACATAGGCTGGCGGATCGATCACATGCTGGCCACCAAATCGCTGGCCGATAGGTGCCTGCGGTGCTGGATCGATACCGAGCCCCGGGGCTGGGAAAAGTCCTCGGACCACACGCCGGTGCTGGCCGATTTTGACCTCTAATACCCTGGTCACCGGGGCTTGGCGGTTGGGCAGAAAGGAGATTGAAGGCCTTTGAATTACCGGGCCCATTGCAGCCTCACGACAGCGGTCTGCTGTTCCCTTATGGCCCCCGAGAGCATGGGCGCCCTGATCCCCGGGAGCTGGTCCCTGAGGGACTGTGCCGCCGCCTTGGCGCTGGCCCAGGTGGCCAGCGGATTGGTGGACCTGGACCTTAGGCTGTTGCCGCCCCATCGAAAGCGGTCGCCCTTTCATTGGCCCGAGGTGCCCCTGGTATGCCTGATTTTCGCCTGGCTGCTTTGGCGGTGGGGCAGCCGCTGGGGATTTGGGGCCTTTTACGCGGCCTTGGGCTGGGCGGCCCATCTGGCCGGCGACATCCTCCAGGGCGGGCTATGGTCGCCGCTGTGCCGTCGCATGGTAGGCTTTAGGAGTCTGGGCGGAGGCAGTTATCAGCGCTGGGGGCCCTTGGTGGACGGAGTTGTCCACTTTTTGGCCTTTTGGGCGGCCCTAGATCTTTCGATTCGCCTGGGCTTTCCTGGCACGATCTGGGATCTGGCCCTCTATCCTCCGGCCCTTTGGGCCCTTTTTTCCCTCTTCCGGAGCAGCCGGGAACTGGCGGCTTTGGCCGTTGGGGCAGCCTTGACAGGTGCCTGGATTCTAAAGGGGCTCCTTTAGGCATTTTGGGCCCTCTTTTTGTGTAAAATGGGCCTCTTTTACGGAAAAAGCACTAAGAAAAAAGTTTTTAGGATCTCTATTAGGGTTAAAAGCATAAAGATGCCCCATTTTAAAGCAGGGCTTCCTTGAAAAAACTCAATTTTTTCGAGGAATAGACATCTTCCATTTTTCCAAAAAACAGTTATACTTTAGGCGTCAGCACAGGATATGCTGTAGTCGGGAAGGAGGTGCGACACTATGGGCAAGCTCGAAGGCAAGAAGCTGGTCCTTCTTGGTGAGCGCGACGGTGTTCCCGCTCCTGCAATGAAGGCCTGCTTAGAAAACAGCGGAGCCGAAGTGGTTTTCGAAGCCACGGAGTGCTTTGTCTGAACGGCCGCTGGAGCCATGGACCTGCAAAATCAACAGCGCGTTCTCGATATGGCCGAGAAATACGGCGCCGAGAACCTGGTGGTGATCTTCGGTTCTTCCGACGCCGAAGGCGCGGAAATCTACGCCGAAACGGTCACCAACGGAGACCCCACCTATGCAGGACCTTTGGCCGGCGTCCAGTTAGGACTCGCCGTTTACGATATTTTTGAGCAAGACATCCGCGACGAAGCGGACCCAGCGGCCTGGGAGGAGCAGATAGCCATGATGGAAATGGTGCTTGATCCCGAAGCGCTGTCGGCAGCCGTCAAGGGCATCCGTGAGCAGTACTCCCAGTACACGCTCTAATAACACTTTAGTAGGGAGTCAAATTTCAGGGGAAGGTCCCAAGGGCCTTCCCCTCTTTTGCGTCTTTTTTCTTAAGCGGTGAAAGGGCCGCCTTTTTTGTGGTACCATTAGGCCGAGATATAGTATGCCGCTAGGGGCGCCCCATGGCCCTGCTCCTGTCTATTTTATTTCGGAGGTCTAGCCGATGAGACATTTGCTGAAAAATCGTTTCCTCTTGTCCTGTCTGATTCTGATCGTGGCGGTCCTTTTCCTTAAGCCCTACCTCACGTCCACCCGCGGGCGCAGGCTGCCCAGCCGGATAGAGATCATGGAGGTCTCCCTGGCCCCATCGGTAGAACGGGTGTTGACCCTGGCCCAGGCCTTGACCGACGCCAGGGAGGATCTGGGATTGCTGCCCCAGGAGCAAAGCCGGGCCGGCGCCGAGCTGGACGCTTTAGCCTTGCTGGTCCGGGAGCTGGAGGACCGGCTGGAGGACATGGATTCTGGAGCTGACGAACTGCCCCCCCAGGCTGCCGAGGCCTTCCAGGCCCTTCAGCGAGCCCTGGCCGACCTCATCTTCCGATCCCCCCAAGCCGGTGAGGACAGTGACTGATCCCTGGTCTCCGAGTTTCCAGGACGCCCAGAACTGGGGCCGCCGTGTCCATGTCCTATTAGAGGACTATCTGGCCCTCCAAAACGGCCTTTTTAAGTTCTCATTCAAAAAGGCCTTTGGGCTGGTCCGGCCCGATCCTGCCGCTGCCGCCGTGGCCTGCGGGCCTCTGCTGGCACAGGTGGAGGGGCTGTTGGAACAAGTCCCAGAGAGCCAGCTGGATCCCAAGGATCCCCTGGGAGCCTTTTTCCTGACCTTTCGGACCTACCTGCAACGTCTGGCCGAGGCCATGAAGTTTTTCCTGTCCCTCTGCGAGACCATGGAAAGGGCCAGGACGGAAAAGGATCGGGCCTATTGGAAAGGGCCCTTCCGGCAGGACCTGCTGGAGCATCAGCGGAAGGAACGGGCCTATCTGGAAATAGGTATGGCTTTGAATCAGCGCTGGCAGGCTTTAAAGGCCTCCAGGCCCGGCCAGGCCCTTTAAGCTGGGCCATGGGCCCTTTTCGCCGACGATTTTCAAAAATTTAAATAATCCAAGATAATTAATTATATTTTGGGTATTGACAGGCCCAGGGGCCATCGTTAGAATCATACGAGCAGTTAACCTTTGGCCAAAGGCCGGAAAGGAGATCCCATGATGATGAAGACCTATATAGCTCGTCTAGTTATTATCGTCCTGGTCGTCATTATTAGCTGCGGGTCCCTCTCCGGAGCTGCTGTTGGCTTATGATCTGATTTTCAGCTGACGGCGACCACGGGTCGGACCCTTTTGAAGGGCCCGGCCCTTTTTTTGTAGCTTCTATTTCACGTTCTGTAAGGGAGTGTTCCAACGATGGCGACGGTTTTTTACGATAAAGACGCTCAGATGTCCATGCTGGAGGGCAAGACGGTTGCGATCCTGGGTTACGGCAGCCAGGGCCATGCCCATGCGCAGAACCTGCGGGACAGCGGCGTTTCGGTGGTAGTGGGCCTTCACCAGGGCAGCGCTTCGGCGGCCAAGGCTCGCCAGGACGGTTTTGAAGTGTGTTCCGTCGAGGAGGCGGCCCAGCGGGGCGACGTGATCATGTTCCTGATCCCCGATCACCTCCAGCCCAAGGTCTACCGCGACAACGTGGCGTCTCATATGAAACCCGGCGCGGCGCTGGCCTTTGCCCATGGCTTCGCCATCCATTTCAACCAGGTTGTTCCGCCATCGAACGTGGACGTTTTCATGGTGGCTCCCAAGGGCCCTGGCCACATCCTTCGCCGCACCTTCACCCAGGGCAAGGGCGTTCCGGCACTGCTGGCGGTCTATCAGGACTATTCTGGAACGGCCTGGGAGCTGGGCAAAGCCTACGCGTCGGCCATCGGCGCCGGCCGCGCCGGAGTGTTGGTCACCACCTTCGAAGAGGAGACCGAGACGGACCTCTTCGGCGAGCAGGCGGTGCTCTGCGGAGGCCTCTGCGAGCTCATGAAGGCCGGTTTTGAGACCCTGACCGAGGCGGGCTACCAGCCCGAGCTGGCCTATTTTGAGTGCGTCAACGAGATGAAGCTCATTGTGGACATGATCTACGAAGGCGGCTTGGCGTGGATGCGCTATTCCATCAGCGATACCGCCGAATACGGCGACATGACCGGCGGCCCCGCCGTGATTGGTCCCGAAGCCAGGAAGGGCATGGCCCATCTCCTGGCCCAGATCCAGAGCGGCGCCTTTGCAAGGGACTGGATCATAGAAAACCAGACCGGCCGTCCCCAGCTTGCAGCCTGGCGCAGCAAGGTCCGCAAGCAGCCGCTGGAGGAAGTGGGAGCCCAGCTCCGGGCCATGATGCCCTGGCTGGAGGCCAAGGAAGCGCCCATGCAGAAGTAATTCCTCCGTCCCTGTTCCAAGACGGATAAAAGCCATGCGCCCTTTGGCGGCGGCCTTAAGACTGGATTGAAAGGAGGAGCCCCTTATGGCCCTGCTGAACCTCTACGCTATGAGATTTAACGAAGACTTTAACCCCAAACCGGCCCCACGGCCCTGGATTCCCAAGGCGCCTCTAGGGGCTCAATGGAAGGCGCCACGAAATCAGAAAGGCCGGGAATGGCGCGTAATGTCCCTGGATTCCGGCGATCTGTTCCAGGCTAGCCAGCTCCTCCGCCAGGGATCCCCTGGCTACAGCTCCGCCGGCGGAATGGAGGGCCTGTCGCCTCACGACCTGGCCAGGCGGATGAACCACGGCGAGTCCTTTCTGGCCGCCAAGGTCAGGGGACAGATCATCGGCCTAATCTCCTGGAAGGGCTCCATGGAGCTTCAGTGCCTCCAGGTGGACGATTCCTGGCAGGGCCGCGGCGTGGCCCGAGACCTGATCCAGCAGGCCCTTTGGGGCCTGCGAAGCAGCGGCGTAGCGGTGAAGCGAATCTCCATGGGCAAAGGCTTTGCCAGAGATCAGAAGACCCTCTCTTTAGAGCGCCTCCGTTTCAGTCCCGATCCCGAAGGGAACCCCGCCAAACTGGTGCTGGACCTTTCAAAGTAAAGACCTCAAACGCAAGAGCCCCTCGAGCCGAAAACGGTTCGAGGGGCTCTTTTGTGTTCCTAATTCAGGGAGAGTTAGAAGGCAGTGGCCTGGAGCAACTCCTCCCTGGGAGTGACCAGTTCACCCAGGATATCCGCCACCGGTTGAATGGACTTGACCTTCCAGACATTGCTGCCGCAGAAAAAAAGACCTCGCTCCCAGTCGCCGCGGTAGGCGTTGATCAGCGCCTCGGCGATGCAGAACGTCTCCTTTTCCTTGCGATAGCGGCAGTGGGAAAGACAGTTGGCGCTGCAGGGCACGCTGGTCACCGTGCCGTCCAGGTACCGCTCGATCATGGGGCTTCGCAGTGCCCGTCCCGGTAGGCCGCAGGGGCTCTGGATCAGCACCACGTCCTCGGCCTTGGCCTCCACGTAGGCCTGTTTGAACCGGTCCGAGGCGTCGCCTTCCTTGGAGGCGGCGAAGCGGGTGCCCATCTGGACACCACGAGCCCCCAGCTCAAAGGCCCTCAGCATGTCCTCCCTGTCCCAGATCCCTCCGGCGGCGATCACCGGGATGTCCATGTCCCTTTCGGCCAGCCAGGCCGTCAGTTCGGGAATCACCTTTTCCAGCGAAAGGTCGGGATCCATGGCTTGGATCTCGTCGCGGGCTCCCAGATGGCCCCCGGCGGTGTTGGGCGTTTCCACCACAAAGGCGTCGGGCAGCTTGTTCCATCGGGACCAGCGGCGGATGATCAGGTCGGCGGCCTTAACGCTGCTGACGATGGGTACCAGAGCTACCTCAGGATAGTCGGCCGTCAATTCGGGGAGTTTCAGCGGCAGTCCAGCGCCGGATATGATCACGTCCACGCCGGCCTCGCAGGCCGTCCGGATCTGAATTTCGTAGTCCGTCAAGGCGCACATGCAGTTCACGGCCACCACGCCGTCGCGGCTCTCCTCTTTCGCCTGGGCGATAAATTTTTTCAAGACCCCTTTGTTTTGCTCTACAATTCCCCGTCCGGTATAATTGGGGAGCGTGGCGGCTAAGCCCACCGATGCCAAGGTGCCCACGCCACCGGCCGAAGCTACGGCGGCGGCTAGCCTGGGGCCTGAAATCATGACGCCCATGCCGCCCTGAATGATGGGATATTTAGGTTGATAGTTGCCGATCTTCAGAACAGGCAGATTCGTTGTTGTCATGGCACTTCTCCTTTTTGTTGCCTGAAGGCCCCGGTGCCCTCTAGGAATAGTGGAATGGTGGATATGTTATTCCATTTTTATGGCTTTTGCAAGAGGAAAAGGGCCATTTGGAGTTTTTGGATCCTGTAAAAAAATATCACTGCCACCTATTTCCGCTCGTTCAGCCGTTTTTGGCTGATCTTTTTCGACTAATGGGGGCGAAAAAGTTCTCGGTCTGCCGGGGAGATCGTCAGAAAAGGAGGCTCCAGATGATGGGACGCCGTTTTTTGCCGGTTCTTTTTGTGCTGCTGGGCCTGGGACTGCAAGCGCCGGGCCTGGCCTGTACCTGTATCGTGGCGGGCCGCGAGGCCAGCGCAGACGGGGCGGTGCTCAACTCCATGACCGCCGACGGATGGTATGACTCCAACTTGAGAGTCGAGCCCGCCAGGACCAACCTCGAGGGCTCCCTTCGGCCCGTCTATTGGGGGCTTTTGGGCGACGAGTCCGGCGAGCCCCTGGAGCTTGGCCAAATTCCCCAGGCCCAGGAGACCTATCGCTATTTTCGAGTGGCCTATTCCTGCTTTAACGAGCATCAGCTCTCCATTTCGGAGTCCACTATCGGCCTCAAGGATGAGCTGAAGACCTATCCAGGTTTAAGCGATGCCGTGCTCACGGTAGAGCAGCTCATGATACTGGCCCTGGAGCGGTGCCGCACCGCCCGGGGCGCTGTAGCCCTCATAGGAGGCCTGGCGGAACGGTACGGCTTTCTGGGCTCCTGCTTTGGCAACGGCGAGTCCCTGGCTATTGCCGACACCAGAGAGGCCTGGATTATGGAGATCATCAGCGTGGGGCCCCAGTGGACTCATGACAAGGGCCCCGGCGCGGCCTGGGTGGCCCGCAGAGTCCCCGACGGTGAGGTGGCCCTGCTGGCCAACGTTAGCCGCATCGGGGCGGTGGACGAAGAGGACCCCGATTTTATGTTCTCCCTAGGCTATAAGGATCCGGCGATCAAGCTGGGCCTCTGGGACGCTGAATCGAAGGAGCCCTTCAACTGGCGCCAGGCCTACGCCCCCGACAGCGGCGTCTGGGCGCCGTCGTCGCTATGGACACGGGCCCGGATGTACTACATCCATCAGCGCCTGGCCCCCTCCAGAAACTGGGATCCCTTTGCCGAAGTCTCTTCCTATCCCTTTTCCTTTAAGCCCGATCGGCTTCTGTCGGTCCGGGAGATCATGGATATTTTCCGGTCCGGCATGGAGGGGACTCCCTTCGACATGGGCGAAAACCCGGCCTGGTACGTACCAGGCCTGAACCGAGAACTGGTACGCAGCCCCAAGGCCACGCCCTTCCCCGGTCGGGATATGCGGGAGCTGCTCCATATTCCCTACGTGCGGCCTGTGGCCGCCCGGACCTCCTACAGCTTTGTGACTCAGAGCAGAGACTGGCTCCCCGACGACACCGGCGGTGTGCTCTGGTTCTCCCTGGATCTGCCCCACTTCAGCGTCTATGTGCCCATCTACAGCGGCGTGACGGAGCTGCCAGAGCCTTGGTCCAATTTCTACCGGGAGAGCTTTTCCGCGGACTCGGCCCGATGGTCCGTCCTGCTGGCCGCCACGCTGGTGAACCACGATTACCGCCGGTCCATGGAGAAGCTACGGTCCCTCCGGGATCCCTTTGAAGAGCAGGTTCACCGGCGTTTCGCCCAGTGGGAGACGGAAAGTCAAAGCCTCCGCCGCCAGTCGCCCCGGCAGCTTCAACGATGGATAAACAGCTCTGTGGGAACCCAGATGGAAGAGGCCCATGGGATCTACCGCCAGCTCTGCCGGGACCTTATCGCCGGGGCCACCATCCATGATCTCTGGTAAAGGCTGGTTGGCGGCCGCCCTTTTGGGGCTCCTGCTGTTGAAGCCCGCCCTTGCCGGCGTGGACTCTCTTTACTTGGGCCAGGGCCAATGGCGGGTTTTGCAGGCCCTCTGCCTCGACGCCGGGGCGCCCTATATCTTCAGGGACCAGAACGGGGAATTGAGGGGCTTTTACGTGGACCTTTTGGCAGCTCTTGCCGAAAAGGCCCAGATCAGAATGGAACTCCGTTGCGGTTCCTTCCAGGAGGCCAGTCGGGAGATCAACCTCTCCCGACTGGACATGGTGGTGGGGACTCCCCATCCTGTGCGCCCCGACAGCGGCCTTTTCGGATATCTCCAGGTGAAGAACCTGGACCCGGCCGGCGGCTCTACGGCCTCGGAAGTGGGGCTCATGATGGGCCGCCTCTCGGGCAAAGAGGTCCAGGACTATTGCTTTTCCATGGTAGTGGCCCAGGAGCCCTTTTCGCTTTTCCTCCGCTCCGGCGAGGACCATTCCCTCAGCTCCCTGCAGGGCCGCAAGGTCCTGGTGGTCCAGGGCTCCGAAGGGGAAAAACTGTTGGAACAACACAGCCGGGCGGAGCTGATCCAACAGCCTAATATAGCCTCGGTGCTCCAATCGCTGGCCCGAGGCAAGGCCGAGGCGGCCTTTTTGCCAACCTATCAGGCCCATCGGCTCCTTCGTACCGACGGAGCCCTGGGAGCTTCCCTGCAAGCTTCGGGTCAGCCCCTTTTCTCCTCCCAGCGGGGCCTGGTGGTAATGAAGGGCGACTCCGCCCTGGCTCTGGAGCTCCTGCAAAGCCTCCAGGAGCTCCAGCAGGACGGCAGCCTCCAGGAGCTCACGGAAAAATGGCTTCAGAGAGAAATGCCCTCGCCGGTGGACGCCAGACTGCTGCTGAACCTCAGCGGCGGCGCTTTGGTGGTGCTTTTAGCCGTGTTGGTCTGGAATCTGATGCTGAAGCGCCAAGTCCGGAGGATAGTGGAGGAGCGGGAGCGGATCTACGACTTTGTCCGCGACGGCATTGTGACCGTCGACGGCCAGGGGCGCATCACCATGATGAACCGCACGGCCCGGAATCTCCTGAGCCTGGGCCGCTCCGATCTGGGAAGCATCGCCGACGAAAAAGTCCCCGGCCTGGAGATCGGCGCCGTGCTAGCCGACGGCCGCCCGGCCTACAACGTGGAGCAGAACCTCAACGGTTCCCTGGTATCCTGCAGCAAAGCCCCGGTGTTGGACAGGGGCCGCTGCAACGGGGCCATCATCACCCTTCGGGACATGACGGAGCTTCAGGCCCTGGCCGAGGAGATCACCGGCGCCCAAATGTACGTCCAGTCCCTTCGGGTCCAGAACCACGAGTTCATGAACAAGCTCCAGGCCATATCGGGATTGATCCAGCTGGGCCGCTACGATCGGGCTCTGGAGTTCATCGCAGCCGAGACCGATTCCAGCCACTCGGCCCAGAGTTTCATGGCCGAGCGGATCAAGAACGCCGCCGTTTGCGGCATCCTCATGGGCAAGGCCGGCCGGTGCCGGGAATTGGACATTCAGTTCTCCCTGGATCCCCACAGCTTTTGCAGCGACCGGGGCGGCAAGATCAGCGACCGGTCCCTGGTGATCGTCGTGGGGAATCTGCTTCAGAACGCCATCGAGGCCATAGAGGAAAGAGGGGCCGCCCCAGAGTCGAAGATCGACTTCGCCATCTTCGACGAATCGGGCCAGATCATCATTGTGGTGGGCGACAACGCCGGCCTCATGACCGATCAGGTGGCCTCGAAGCTGTTTCAAAAGGGCTTTTCCACCAAAAAGAAGGGCCGCGCCTCGGGTTTTGGGCTGTATAATATAAAAAGCATAGTAGATTCTCTGGGCGGCGACATCCAGGTGGATTACCGCCCCGGACAGTTCACCGAATTTACCGTCACGCTGCCGGCCTCCTGATTCACCCTAGAGGCCGGCGGCCGAGGGAAGGAGGCCCTAAATGGACTGTATCGAGGTCCTGGTGGTGGAGGACGATCCCATGGTGGCCGAAATTCACCAGAATTTCATCAACTCCGTGGCCGGTTTTCGGGTGGCCGCCGTGGCCGACAACGGGATTAAGGCCCTGGAATTCCTGAAGTGCCATTCCGTGAGGCTGGTGATCTTGGACATTTTCCTCCCCGGCCTGGACGGCATGGGACTCCTGGAGCGAATCCGGGCCAGCCGCAGCAACGTGGACGTCATTGTGGTATCGGCCTCCAGGGACACCAACACCGTGAACCGGGCCCTTCAGGCCGGAGCCTTCGATTACATCGTCAAGCCCTTTTTGTTCGAGCGGCTCCGGTCCTCCCTCCAGTCCTTCCAGCAGGTGCTGAACCGCGTCGATGCGGGCCCACGGCAGATCGGTCAACAGGAAATCGACAGCCTCCTCCAGGCCCGCAGCCACAAAAACGCCGCTCCGGGGCTGCCCAAGGGGCTGAACCCCTGCGTGTTAGCTCGCTTGAAAGACCTGATGGCGGCCCAGGGAAGGCCCCTCTCGTCGGTGGAGGCCGCCGAGCTCCTGAAGGTGTCCCGCATCACTGCCCGGCGCTACCTCGAGTATTTGGTGGCGGAGGGAAAGGCCCATATGGAGCGCCAATACAGGGAAGTGGGGCGGCCCGTCAACAAGTACAGTCTGAAAAAAAACGCCCTGGAAGAACCTTGACAGGGCCTTGACAGACCGCCGGGGAATGGTAAAATGACTCCCAAGTTTTACCCAGGGCTGGAGCCCTGGCTATAGCGAAAAGGCGATGAACCGGAAGCCTCTGAGGCCGAAGGCGCTCGGCCAGAGAGGGACCTCCGCAGGCTGGAAGGGGTCCTGAGCGCGGAAGCAGAGGACAAGGCCCGGTGAGCTGAAGCCGAAAGGCCTTTGGGCTGGAGTAAGCTTTCCGTCTAATCCACGTCACGGATTCCAAGCGGGGCGCGTGAGCGTCCAAGCAGGGTGGTACCGCGGGTTTAGAGACTCGTCCCTTCTATAGGGGCGGGTCTTTTTTCTTAAGCGGACCCTGATGGCGCCGCGGGCTCAAGCAGGGTGGTACCGCGGACTTCCGTCCGTCCCTGATTTAGGGGACGGGCGTTTTTTTATGCCCGTCCTTAAGAGGGGCCAGGGGCTCCGAGGATTTTAAAAGGAGGCAAGAGCTATGAAAATCGCCGTAGTGGGCGCCACCGGAGAAGTGGGCCGCAGCATGGTAAAGATCTTGGAGGAGCGGGGCCTGTCTCCCCAGGTACTCAGGTTTTTCGCGTCAGAACGCAGCGCCGGCCAAAGGATGGCCTTCGCCGGCAGGGAAATAGAGGTGGAGAAATTGGAGGAAAGCTGGGTCCCCGAGGGGACCTTCGATTACGTGCTCCTCTCGGCTGGTAGCGGCCTCTCCAAGTGGTTCTCGCCCATTGCCGCCAGGGCCGGAGCGGTGGTGATCGACAACAGCTCGGCCTGGCGCATGGATCCCCAGGTGCCTCTGGTGGTGCCGGAGGTCAACGGCCACCTTCTGGAAGGCTACCGGGGCATAGTGGCCAACCCCAACTGCTCCACCATCCAGATGGTACTGGCTCTCCAGGGAGTTCACCGCCGCTGGGGCATCAGGATCATCGTGGTCAGCACCTACCAGGCCGTCAGCGGCGCCGGTCACAGGGGCATCAAGGAGCTGGCGGCCCAGGAGCAGGGAAAACAGGGCCACCAGGTCTTTTCGGCTCCGATTCATCACAACCTGGTGCCCCAGATCGGGGCCTTCCTGGACAGCGGCTTCTCGGAAGAGGAGATGAAAATGGTGGACGAGCCCCGCAAGATCCTGGAGGATCCCCAGCTGTCCATCTGGCCTACCACTGTTCGGGTGCCGGTGGTCTACGGCCACAGCGAGAGCATCTTTGTGGAGACCCGAGAGCCCTTCGGCTCCCTGGAGGAGCTCAAAGAGGTCATGACGGACCAGGAAAGCGTGGTCCTCAGCGAGGACCCCATCATCACCCCCCGGGCCCTGGCCGGTACGGACCAGAGCTTCGTGAGCCGCCTTCGGAGCTTCGACGGCCGGCGCTTCCTCTGCTGGAACGTGGCCGACAACATCCGAGTGGGCGCCGCCACCAACGCCGTCAGAATCCTTCAGCGTCACAGCGCTCTGAACGGCCTGGCGTGACCTTCAAAATTCATATAAAAACTGCAAATAAGGAGAGTGTTACCTATGTTCAGAGGCACAGCTACAGCTTTGGCCACCCCCTTCCGGGACGGCGCAGTGGATTTTCAGGGCTTTGAGAGGCTATTGGAGTTCCAGATCCAAGCCGGTATCAACGGCCTGGTGGTGCTGGGTACCACCGGCGAGGCTGCCACCATGACGGCCCAGGAGCGGGACCAGGTCATTTCCTTTGCCCTCAAGCAGGTGGCCGGACGGGTGCCGGTGATCATCGGTACCGGCAGCAACAACACCGCCGTCACGATAGAGTCCACCCGTCGGGCTATGGAGCTTGGCGCTGACGGCGTCCTGGTGGTGACGCCCTACTACAACAAGCCCACCCAAGAGGGCCTTTTCCAGCACTTCAGCGCCGTGGCCAGGGAGACCAGCGCCCCCATGGTGCTCTACAACGTGCCGGGCCGCACGGGCTGCAACATGACGGCCCAGACGGTGCTGCGGCTGGCCTCGATCTCCAACATTTTGGGCGTCAAGGAGGCCAGCGGCGACCAGTACCAATGCGACAGCCTTATCAGGGCTCTCAAGGTGGTACGCCCCGATTTCCGTGTCTTTTCGGGCAACGACGACCAGGCCTTTCACCTGGTCTGTTCCGGCGGCGACGGAGTGATCTCGGTGCTCTCCAACGTGGCACCCGCCCAGACCTGCGCCATGATGAACGCCACCCTGGCAGGGGACCTGGAGGCGGCTCGAGAGATGCACCTCCGGCTGTTGCCGCTGATGAAGGACCTTTTCGCCGAGAGCAACCCCATTCCCGTCAAGTTCGGCCTGAGCCTCCTGGGCCTTTGCAGCGACGAGATGCGGCTGCCCCTGGTCCAGGCCTCGCCGTCGGTGCGCCAGCTTGTGGAAGCCGACATGCTGGAACTGGAGCTCCTTTAGCCATGGCGGAGCTGTTGAAATACGGCATCGTGGGCTCCACTGGCCGCATGGGCCGGGAGCTTATGGAGGTCTTCGGCCCCGAGGGGCTCTGCTTGGAGGTCTGGGAAGGGGGTCAGACCCTGAAGGAAAATCCTCAGGTGATATGCGACTTCTCGTCGCCGTCGGCGCTGGCCCGGACCCTGGAGCTCTGCCGCCGCTGTTCCAGCGCCCTGGTGCTGGGCACCACGGCCCTGAGCCCGGCCCAGTTGGACCAGGTCCGGGAGCTGAGCCAGGAGGTGGCGGTGGTCCACAGCGCCAACTACTCTATCGGCGTGACCCTGATGGCCATGATGCTCCAGCATTTCGGCCCCATGATGGCCCGCTGGAACGCCGAGATCCAGGAGACCCACCACGTCCACAAAAAAGACGCCCCCTCGGGCACGGCCCTGATGCTCCAGCAGGCCCTGGGCCGGGAGGTTCCTATCCTATCGTCCCGCCTCGGCGGCGTTCCCGGCTACCACAGCGCCTCCTTCGCCAACGAAGGGGAGCTGCTCCAGGTCACCCACCGGGCCCTGTCCCGGCGGGTCTTCGCCATCGGCGCCCTTCAGGCGGCCCGCTTCGCCGCCGCACAGGACTGGGGCCTTTTCTCCTTCCAGGACGTGATCAGCGCCGGCCTCTAGGCCCCGGCTGCTTCAATTTTTAATTCGGAGGACAGCACCGTGAACACCCAAGAGATCATAGACCTTATCGAGAACTCAAAGAAAAAGACCCTGGCCCGGGCCTTCGTATCGGGCCGGGATCTGCCGGATCTGGACTGGAAGGGATTGCACTTCGTGGGAGCCCATTGCTTCGGCACCGTCCAGGGTGACCTCCAGGAGATCCAGGCCGTTCTGGAGGCCAACGGCAGCGCCATCGAAGATTACGACATCGAGGTGGGGGCCCGCAATTCCGCCGTGCCCCTGGCCGACCTGACCCGCTACGAGGCCCGGATCGAGCCGGGCGCCATAGTGCGGGACATGGTGGAAATCGGCCGCGGAGCCGTGATCATGATGGGCGCCGTGCTCAACATCGGTGCTGTGGTGGGCGAAGGTACCATGATCGACATGAACGCCGTGCTGGGCGGCCGGGCTGTGGTGGGCAAAAACTGCCACATCGCCGCCGGTGTTGTTCTGGCAGGGGTCATCGAGCCCGCCAGCGCCCAGCCGGTGGTGATCGAGGACAACGTGATGGTAGGGGCCAACGCCGTGGTCCTGGAGGGAGTGCGCATCGGCTCCGGCAGCGTGGTGGCCGCCGGGTCGGTGGTGATCTCCGACGTTCCGCCCGGCGTGGTGGTGGCCGGGACTCCCGCCAAGGTGATCAAGGCCGTCGACGGCCAGACCGAAGGAAAAACGGCCATCGTCGAAGGCCTTCGGAACCTCTAGACCATGGCAGACCCCAATTCCGCCCTGGTGGTGCAAAAGTACGGCGGTTCCTCGGTGGCTGACGCCGATAAGATCCGGGCCGTGGCCGCTAAGGTGGCATCCCGCCACGCGGGCGGAGAGAAAATCGTCGTAGTAGTCTCAGCCATGGGCAAGACCACCAATCAGCTCATCGAGCTGGCCCGAACCGTGACGGACCGGGACTACAAGCGGGAGATGGACATGTTGCTGTCCACGGGCGAACAGGTCTCAGCGGCGCTGCTGGCCATGGCACTCCAGGACCTGGGCATCGACGCCCTGTCGCTGAACGCCTTTCAGACGAAGATGGTCACCACCGAGCAGTTCAGCGGCGCCAGGATCAGGGACATCTCTTCCGAGCGGCTCCGTACGGAGCTGGACCGCCGCGGCGTGGTGGTGGTCACGGGCTTCCAGGGTGTGACCGATCAGGGTGACGTTACCACCCTGGGTCGGGGAGGTTCCGACACTTCGGCCATCGCAATCGCCGCCGCCCTGAAGTGCCCCTGCGAGATCTACAGCGACGTGGCCGGAGTCTACGCCTGCGACCCCAGGATTGTGGCAAAGGCCAAAAAGCTGGACTACGTGACCTGCCAGGAGATGTTGGAAATGGCCTCTTTGGGAGCCAAGGTGCTCCACTCTCGGGCCGTGGAGATCGCTGACAAACAAGAAGTGGAGCTCTACTGCGGCTCCACCTTTTCCGACGAAAGAGGAACCCGCATAGTGAAAAAACTGCCCGAATGGCTTGAACAGCCGGTGGTCACCGGCGTGGCCCTGGCCACGGACCAGATCAAGGTGGATCTGCGGCAGATACCCGCCGGCGTGGAGCTTTACACCAAGATCTTCACGTCCCTGGCCGCTGCGCTGGTGAACCTGGACATGATCGCCATCGCCGGTGGCGGCCAGGACCAAGGGGCTTCGCTGACCTTCTCGGTGGTCTCCGGCGACATCGACGCTGTCCAGAGGGCCCTATCGGAGGCCCTGGAAGGCTGCCAGGGCTGGAGCCTCTCGGTGGACCGCCAGGTGGCCAAGGTCTCAGCCGTGGGCGTGGGCATGCAGTCGGCCTCCGGCGTGGCCGGACGGTTCTTCTCGGCGCTGAAGCGCAGCGGCGCCGCCGTGCTGGGCGCTTCCACCTCGGAGATCAAGATCTCGGCGCTCACCCCCAGGGATCAAGCCGAAGCCGCCGCCGCCGCCCTAGTGGAGGAATTCGGCCTCCAGGACTGATTTATAGCGTCCTCAGGGCTTGACAACCTTCCGGGAGAGTGCAAAATGGAGGCGTTATCTCGGCTTTTTAATTTCCTTTACGGAGGCGTAAGCGGTCATGACTCTGAAAACATCAGAAATCGAGGCGGTACTTGAAGCCCCGGTAGAAAAGGTCTGGGACGCCGTGACCAGCTCTATAGACTGGAGCTGGAGAAGAGACCTGCGGTCCCGAGCCAGCTTGGGCACCTACAGCTGGAAGGAGCGGGACCGGTGGGGCCTATGTACCGACTACGGCGTGATGGACCAGGTCAAATGCTGCCGCTCCATCCTCCACATGGAAAACGCCCGCTGCCGCGGCCAGTGGGCCGCCCACATGGAGCCTCTGGAAGGAGGCAGGACCCGCTTTAGCCTCAAATTGAGCCTCCACCCCCGGAACTATTTCCTATGGATCCTAGCAAAACCCTTCTGGACCCCCGAGAAATATCTGGAGCGCTACCTGAGGGACCTGAGAAATAAAGTCGAGAACCGGTGAGACAGGGCGGCGTCCCTTGGCCGCCGCCATTGCGCCATTAGCGGACAGTTTTACAGGACCTCGTGAAAGGAGCGCGCGTAATCATGAACCGCATCATCACCATCAGCAGAGAGTTCGGCAGCGGAGGCCGGGAGGTGGGGCGCCGGCTTTCGGAGATTCTGGGCTTCGCCTACTACGACCAGGAAATAGTGGCCGAGATCGCCAAACGGACCTCCCTGTCGGAGCGCTACGTCCGCACCGTGGCGGAGCACCGGCCCCTGGTGCCCTTCCCGATCCACGTGGGCCGGACCTTCCATCCCGTCATGGACCCCCTTTTCGAGCAGACCCTGGCGGTCTATCAGGAACAGTCCCGGATCATCAAGGAAATGGCCGACCAGTCGGACTGCATCATCGTGGGCCGCTGCGGCGACTACATATTGAGGGATCAAAAACCCCTGAGGGTCTTCGTCTATTCCGACATGGAACACCGGCTCCAGCGCTGCCGCGAGCGAGCACCTGAAGGGGAAAATTTGAGCGACAAGGAGCTGAAACAGCAGATCCTGGACATCGACAAGCGCCGGGCCCGCTATTACGAGAACTACAGCGGCAAAAAATGGGGCGACCGGCTGAACTACGACCTCTGCGTCAACACCAGCCAGTGGTCCATCGAAGAGATCGCCGGCGCCATCGCCCAGATCTTCAAGGTCGGTCCTTCCGGCGAATCGGACCAATAATTACAATACAAAAAGAGCGCTGCGGCAGGGCCGCAGCGCTCTTTTTGTATAACGAAAACTCCCGGCTTCGCCGGTGGTTCCTGATTGTGCAGTTCCAGTTCTAGGGGCTATCGGAGCCTTTTATGGGCCAGCCGCTGCTTCAGCTCCAGCCACAGCATTCGGGGCGTCGTCCAGATATGGGCCCGGAAGATGTTGTCGGCCATCTGGGCCTGGAGCCTTTTCATGCAGTCCGCCGAGTGGCGGTGCAACGCCCCTCCGGAGATCACCGACTGGACCATCAGATGGATCAGCTCCTCCTGGCTGGTGCAGTAGGGCGTCATGGCCAGATAACGCCAGTAGAGCCCGTCCACCCAGGGGCGGCTGAGCTCGCTCCAGGGCTTGGCCCCCGCCAGATGCCAAATGGTGCCCCACAGGTCCTCCTGGCCCACGCCATCGCAGCGGATGCGGTTAAAGCTCTCGTCCAGCAAGACCTTGTCGTGGGCAAAGACAGCGTTGAGGCAGTCCTGGTCGGCCATGGTCAGGCAGGCCCCGAAGGTCCGATAGACCTGGGCCACGGCCCCGGCGAAATTGTAGTCCCACCGGATTTTTTCCTGGTCCAGCAGCAACACCCCGGCGTTGAAATACTCCCCCGGGGCGATGGCCATCAGGTCCCAGAGGTACCCCTTCCGCCAGCCCAGAGGAATGCCCCGTTCAATCAGGTCCAGCGACCAGGTGTCGGGCACCGCCGCGATGGCCTTGCCCTTCAGGTCCTGGTCCCAAAGGTCGCCGATGTCCCGGTTCACTATGACGTCACAGTCCAGGTAGATCGCCCGGGGAGCATCCAGGACCTGGGGCATGGCCAGCCGGAACAGGGTCCCCTTGCTGCCAGGGCCCGGCGGCAGGCCTTTTTCGCTCAACGCCGCCTGGGCCATAAAAGCTGACACGTCGTGGAAGGCCACCGATTGGCCGAAGGAATCCGCCAACTGCTCCAGCTTTCCCCGGTTGGCATCAGTCAAGGTTTCGTCGTGGAGGACATGGACCGTCACCGACCGCCGGGTGTTGGTGAAAATCGACGCCGCCGTGGCCGCCGCGTGGCGGCAATAGGTCCCCCGGGGGTCGCAGAAGGCCAGGACTACCTGGATCTCTGAAGCCCTAAGCTCCATGCTTACCCCCTCCGTTCCAGCCAAGTCTTCATGCAAAAAGCCTCCAGAGCTGCACCCAAGGGCAGACAGTTCAGGTCCACCCGGAACTTGGGACTGTGGAGCGCCGGACGGTCCTGGCCCTGGGGAGCCGAACAGCCCAGATGGACGTAGCAGCCCGGCACAGCCTGGCAGAGATAGGCGAAGTCGTCGACGCCCATGGTCGGCGGCTCTTGGGTCTTCACGGCACCGGCCCCCAACAGCTCGGCACCACAGCCCTGGACCAGCGCCGACATGGCGTCGTCGTTGATTAGTGCCGGGTAGCCCTGGACGAAGCTTATTTCCGCCTGGGCGCCCATGGCCTCGGCGATGCCCGTCGCTATGGCCACGATCCGCCGCCGGTGGGCCTCCCTGGTGGCGGCGTCTAGGGTGCGCAAAATCCCCTCGATCCGGGTCTCGGCGGGAATCACGTTCCGGGCCGTCCCGGCGTCGAAGCGTCCCACGGTGACCACTGCCGAATCCTGGGGCGCCGTGTTGCGGCTCACGATCTGCTGCAGCGCCGTCACGATCTGGGCTCCGATGGCAATGGTATCGACGCCCTGGTCGGGCTGGGCGCCGTGGCTTCCCCGGCCCCGCAGGGTCAGGTCGAACATGTCCGAGGCGGCGCAGCTCTTGCCGGCCTTGACGGCCACTTCTCCCACGCTGTAAGCCGGCGCCACGTGGAGACACAGCGCCGCGCCGATCTGGGGGGCCTTCAGGGCCCCAGCGTCGATCATAGCTTTTGCTCCGCCGTCGGTCTCCTCGGCAGGTTGGAACAGCACCGCCACAGGGCCGGCCAGGCTTTCCTCTTTGAGGAGCCTCAAGGCTCCCAAAGCAAAGGTCATGTGGGCATCGTGGCCGCAGGCGTGCATCTTTCCGGGGTGTTCCGAGCAGTAGGCCACGCCGCTGGCCTCGGTCACCGGCAGAGCGTCCATGTCGGCACGCAGGGCGATCCCCGGCCCCGGCAAGTCGGCCCCCAGCAGGGCCAGCAACCCGCCAGCGCAGGGCCGGTACTCTACCCCAATCTCCTCTAGTCGAGCCTTCAGGGCCTCCAGGGTCTTGGGCAGGTCCCGGTCCAGCTCGGGGATCCTGTGAAATTGGCAGTAAAGTTCCTCCAGCCAGGGCGAAAGGTCTCTGGCGCGGTTCAACAGGTCCATGGCAACTCCTCCTATGAAGAAAAGCTCACCCCGCCCAGGCGAGGCGAGGCGCGATCCTGTCCATTGTGCCACAGCGGCGGCCAGGAATAAAGGGGCCAATTTTGCCCCTGTCCTTCTGTCCCTTTGCTGCGACAATTGGGCAAAAGGAGGAAAAATATAGCAAAAAGACCGAACAAAACCGAACAAAATCCTTCACTTGTGATAAAAGACTTTTTCCTCTCGTCCTTTGCCGCTACAATAAAAAAAGATTAGAAGATCGAGCTTCAGCGATTTTCGGTCTCAAGGCTTTTACCATTATTTTAATGAGGAGGTTTTCAGAGATGAAGATCCGTTCCCTTACGGCTTCCCTGGCCGCTGCGGCAGCGGTGGCCCTGGGGCTCTCCGGCGCTCTGGCCTGCACGCCCATGGGCGTCGGCAAAGAAGCCACAGCTGACGGCTCCGTGATGGTGGCCCACACCTGCGACGGTTGGTACGACGCCCGGGTCAAGGTGGTCCCCGGCGGCGATCATCAGCCCGGCGAGATGATCCCGATCTACACTGTGGCCTGCATGGACAGCCGCCCCGGCCGCTCTCTTGTTATGGCCGGAGAAATCCCCCAAGTGGAAAAGACCTACACCTATTTCCACATCGGCTATCCCTTTATGAACGAACATCAGGTGATCATCGGCGAGCACACTTGGACGGGCCGCGACGAAGTCCAGAGCACTGCCGGACTCTTCTACATCGAGAACCTGGAAGTACTGGGGCTCCAGCGGGGCAAAACCGCTCGTGAGGTGATCCAGATAATGGGCGCCTTGGCAGAGCAGTACGGCTACGCCGACGGCGGAGAAAGCCTCATAGTGGCCGACGGTGAAGAGTGCTGGGTCTTCGAGATCTGCGGGGCCGGCTTGCTCTGGACCCGTGACAGCGGAAAACCAGGCGCCCAATGGGCGGCCCGCCGGGTGCCTGACGACCATTTCTTTGTGGCTGCCAACCGTTCCCGCATCGGCGTCATCGACTTCGACGACAAAGAGAACTTTATGTATTCGTCCAACCTCACCGAGCTGGCCCAGACTATGGGCTGGTGGAAGCCTGGCGAGGCCTTCAACTTCTCCCACCTCTTCGACCCCGCCAATTACGGAGAAGCGGCGGCCCTGTCCTTCGGCAGCTCCCGCCGGGAGTGGAGAGCCTTTGACCTGGTCGCTCCGTCGCTTAAACTCACCCCCGGATCGGGACTCCAGGAATATCCCTTCTCGGTGAAACCTGACCACAAACTGACGGTGCAAGATCTCCAGAAGATCTACAGGGACCACCTGGAAGGCACACCCTACGACACCACTCGAGGCGTCGCCGCCGGACCTTACGGCAGCCCCTACCGCTGGCGTCCCAACAACCCCGAGGACAACAGCGCCCATCCCGGCCTCGGCTGGGAGCGGACCATCTCGGTGCCCCAGTGTTCCTACAGCTTTGTAGCTCAGACGCGGAGCTGGCTGCCTCCAGCCCTTGGAGGATTGCTCTGGTTCGGCTTAGCCTCGCCTGACACTACCGTCTACGTCCCCATCTACGCTGGCGCCACTGAGCTGCCCGAGAGTTGGGGCGATAACGACCGGGCCAATTTCAATTTCGACAATCCTTGGTGGGCCTTCAATTTCGTCCAGCAATGGGCTCAGCTTCGTTGGGATATGATCTATCCCGAAATCCAGGCTCGCCAGAGCGCCATTGAGCAGGGCTATTTCGACGCTCAGCCGGGCTTTGAAAAGGCCGCGGCGGCCCTGTTGGAGACCGATCCCGGGGCGGGCCGGCAGTTCATCACCCGCTACAGCTGCGGCGCCATGGAAAAACTGGAAGACGATTGGTGGACCTTTGCCTGGCAGCTGGTGTCCAAGTACGGTCACGGCCCCTACGTGCTGGAAGGGGACCGGCTGATCTCGCCGGGATACAGCCAGAGCTGGCTGGAGCTATCGGACTGCGGCAGCACACAGGCCCCCGACGTGGAAGCGGGCCGCTGAGCCCGTCTCAGCGGCAAACAAACAGCCCAGGCCTCCGAAATTTCGGGCGCCTGGGCTGTTTATGTCCGGTCAGCGGCGGTAGGTCTGGAATTCGGCGGCCACGGCCTCCCGAAGGTCCCTGTCCTGGCAATATCGGGCTGCTGTGTAGGCCATGCACTTTGCGGCCGTCATCAGGGCCTGAAGGGCCAGGGGTGAGCGGGCACACTCCCGGAACTGATCGCTGTGGCAGACCAGATCGTCGGGGCCGATTTTGTGATAGGGGGCGATGACGGGGATCCTGTAGCCTACGCTGCCCATGTCCCAGCCGAATCCCCGGGTGTCGCTCTCGCAGTAGGATTGGCCCAAAAGGTCCATAGATTCCTTATAGGCCCCCAACAGGGACCTGTTGGGCCGCAGGTCATCGCAGGCCGTCTTGGGCGGGACAATCTCCAGACCACAGCCGTTCATCATGGCGGCGCCACGGGCGAAATTGGCGGTCCAGTCCAGAAGCTTTTCCAGGTCCCTGTGGTCCCTGGCCCTGATGTTGGCGTTGACGGCGCAGCGGTCCGGGATGGTGGAGGCCATGACGCCCCCCTCGGCGATGACAGCGTTGAAGAGCATGCCGGGAAAAAACTGCTGGCGCATGGCGTTCATGCCGTTGAGGAAGTTCACTCCCGCTGTCAGGGCGTTGATACCCTGCTCCGGTGAGCCTCCGGCGTGGGAGGCCTTGCCGGTGAAGATAAACTTCTCGTTGGTGGTGGCTATGAGCCGCCGGTCCATCACCGACTGGCCGTCGGCGTGGGCGATCATGGCCATGTCCAGGCCCTCATAGGCCCCTTCCCGGAGCAGGTATATCTTGCCGGAACTGCCTGTGACGCCGCTTTCCTCTGAGGGCGACCCGATTACCACCGTCTCGGCCTCCACGGCAGAGGCTGCAAAGGCCGCGGCGGCTCCCACGGCGGAGCAGCAGAAAAGGTTGTGTCCGCAGGCGTGGCCGTTTGGCAGGGCGTCGTATTCGGCGCAGAAGCCTATATGCAGAGGCCCCGAGCCCTTGCGGGCTATAAAGGCCGTGTCGAAATCCCCGATGCCGCGCTGGACCGAAAAGCCCTGGGACTCCAA
Organism: uncultured Synergistaceae bacterium; assembly: GCA_964575405.1. Classification (GTDB taxonomy): domain Bacteria; phylum Synergistota; class Synergistia; order Synergistales; family Dethiosulfovibrionaceae; genus CAZCKP01. The sequence continues at coordinate 32,702 of CAZNRB010000003.1, forward strand.
AAAGTCCGCCAGGGTAGAGCTGGCAAAGCGCTCCTGATAGCCCAGCTCGGGGCGCTCCCAGATAGCCAGGGCCATGGCCGTCAAGGTCTCTTTCAGAGCCTCCACAGAGTCGAAAAGGCGCTGTCTTTGGGTGGATTCCATGTACATCCTCTCCCTTCAGGCTGTTAACGGTTCTTCTCGAATTCCTCGGCGACGGCCCGGCGTAGCTCTTCGCTGCTGAGGTAGTCCCAGGCTGTGGCCGCCATGGCCTTGGCCGCGTCTATCAGGGACCGGTGGGCCTCTGGGGAATTGGCGTACTCCCGGAACTGGTCAGTGTGGCCCACCAGGCCCTTGGGGCCCATTTTCATGTAGGGCGCCAGGGTGGGGCAGACCTTGCTCACGTTGCCCATGTCCCAGCCGAAACTGCGCTGGTCCTTCTGCTGGATCTCCGAAGGGTCGTAGCCCAGCTCCAGCAGGGCGCCGCGGAAGGCAAGTCCCAGCTGGTGATTGGGGAGCAAGTCATCGGAGGGCCGGGATTTCTTTTTGATGTCCACAGAACAGTCTGTTACCAGCGCCGCTGCCTCAAGACAGTGATCTACCTTAGTGCTCAAAAAGTCGCGGTGCTCCTTCCGTTGGCCCCTGATGGAGAACTCCATAACGCACCGGTCAGGGATGGTGGCTGCCGATTCGCCGCCTTCAGTGATTATAGGTGCGATGATCATGCCTGGCAGGAACTGCTGCCGCAGGGCGTTCACGTTGTTGTAGGCCAGCAGGCAGGCAGAAAGGGCGTTAATTCCCTCCTCTGGCGAACCGCCGGCGTGGGCCTTGCGGCCGTGGAATACCGCTGTGGTGCTGGTAACCGCTGCCAGAGTTCTCTCTATTACTGTCTGGTCCTCGCCGTGGCATATCATGGCCATATGGACGCCCTCGAAGAGGCCTCCTTCCACCAGATAGGTCTTTCCTCCGTAGTCGGGAACGGTGCCTTCCTCCGCCGGCGCGCCGTAGACCGACACCTTCAGCCCCCGTCCGCCGGTGGCCTTCAGCAGAGCCCAGGCCGCACCTGCGGCGGCGCAGCAATAGAGATTGTGGCCGCAAGCGTGGCCCAGCCCAGGCAGGGCGTCGTATTCGGCCACAAAGACCACATGGGGACCCTGACCGTCTCCGGCCGAAGCGGCAAAGGCCGTATCGAGTCCGCAGAGACCCAGTTGCACCGAAAAGCCCCGCTCTGCCAGCCAATCCGTCAAGGTCTTGCTGGCGAAATACTCCTGAAAACCGATTTCCGGACGGGACCAAATGGCCTGAGACATAGCGACCAGACTCGAGGCCTCGCTTTGGACCAGCGAGAAAAGCTCACTGTGATCTGCCATAGCATTGCACCTCCGTAAAAAGGCGGCTTTCCCGGAGGGAAGTCGCCTAGGAAAACTTTTTAGATGAACAGGGGAGCGCCGGGGCCCAGGGGTAGCCCCAGCCAGGTCCAAAAGATGGCCAAGACGATCCAAGCCACCAGGAAGAGACCCGAGAAGGGGAGCATTACCGACACAAGAGTGCCGTAACCGGCCTTGCGGTCGTAGCGCTGGAACAGAGAGATCATATAGGGCATGAATGGCTCCATGGGCGAAATGCCGTTGATGACCGAGTCGGCGATCCGGTAGAGCGCCGTGGTATAGTAGGGCCCCCAGCCGATCTGCATGAACATAGGCACCGTGATGGGCGCCAGAATGGCCCACTTGGCCGAGGCGCTGCCGATCAAAAAGTCCAGAGCGCAGCAGAGCAGTATGAAAAGGACTATCAGCAGAACGCCGCTGAGGCCTACCGTCACCAGCCATTCCGAGCCCTTGACGGCCAGCCAGAGGCCGATATTGGAGTAGTCGAACATATAGCAGAACTGGGCGGCGAAGAAACAGAGCACGATAAAGCTTCCCATGCTGGACATGGCTCGGGACATCATATTAGCCGCGTCGCTGGATTTCTTGATGGTCCCCGCGCCGATGCCGTAGGCCAGGCCCTCCACCAGGAACCACACCGTCAGGATCGCCAGGATTCCCGACAGGAAAGGCGACGGCACGATAGTTCCGGCCACAGGATCCCGAAGGATGCCTTGAGGCGGCACCACAGCGGCCAGCAACAGAGCCACAAAGACGATCAAAGCCCAGCCGGCCCAGCGGAGTCCCCGCCTTTGGGCCTCGCTGATCTCGGTGGAGACCTCGTCCAAATCGGCGTCTTGGGAGGCCATGTCGGGCGTCCATTTGCCCAGCCGGGGCTCCACGATTTTTTCGCAGACAAAGACGCCCACAATGGTCAGCACAACGGTGGAAGCCGCCATAAAGTACCAGTTTCCGGCGGCGTTCATGGTATATTCTGGATTGATGATCTGGGCTGCCTTTTCGGTGATGTTGATCAGCAGGATGTCGGTGGAAGTGACCAGCAGGTTAGCGTTAAGCCCTGCCGCCACGCCGGCGAAGCCGCAGGCCGCACCGGCCAGAGGATGGCGCCCCACGGCGCGGAACACCATGGCGCCCAGAGGCGGGATGATGACGAATATAGGCGAAGAGGCCAGGTTTCCGCAGATTGCGATCAGCAGGATAATCGCGGTAGCCAGCCGGGGCGACGCGCCGCCGATGGCCCCGGTGACCACGGTCCGCATCAGTCCGGATTCTTCGCATAGGCCGATGCCCACCATGCAACTCAGCACAGCGCCCAGAGGAGCGAAACGAGTCAAGTTCCGGGACATGTTCTCCAGGAACCAGACAAGGCCCTGTACCGAGAGCATGTTGATAATCGCCACGTCCTTGCCCGTTCCGGGGTGCTGCACCGTCGAACCGGCCATGAAGGCCGAGACGATCAGGGTGATCACTATGAGGAACAAAAAGATAAAGATCGGATGGGGGATCCTATTGCCCGCCCGTTCGATCCAGCCGAGGAAGCCTCCCGAGGTAAACGCCTTTTTTGCCATCACGAACCCTCACTTTGCGAAGATAGCCCCCAAGCAATGGGACCGAAGCCCTGGAGGCTCGTTGAAACTACCGTAATTAAACCTCCAAGAGGCTTTTTTTGTCAATACCAGACTGGACCCCAAAAATCTGTCATAAATCGGGCGCATATGGGTTTTCTCCCGATAGGGGGCTTATTTTAGGCCTTAAAGGACCGGATGTTTCGGCGAAAGGAAGTTAGTTCGAGTATAATAGCCGAAAGGAGATAGTGTCGGGGTGGATTTCAACGCAATCAGGACTTTTGATGAATAATGTAAGGAAAAGAGGCGATGGGATCATGAGAAAACTGGCGTTCCTGCTGGCGGCGCTTTTGCTTTGGCCCCTGCCCGGCTGGGCACAGTCCGAGGCGCGGCTTCGCTGGACCCTGCCGGAGCGGGCGGGGCTGGGCCAGCCCTTTGTGCTGGAAGTGCGGACCAATCGGGATTTAGGGCCTTTGACCCTGACCTGGCAGGGACGGGATTACAAGCTCATGGCCCGGCAGGGGACCTATAGGACTCTTTTGGGCACAGGACTGGACGAGTCCCTGGCCGGCCAAAGCTTACCGGTGGAGCTGCGCTTTAGTTTTGAAGGCCAGCAGCGGTCCATAAGCCGCAGGGTGACTATCTCGAGTTGGGACTATCCCTCGGAGAGCCTCACCGTGGCGCCCTCCATGGCCCAGCCGCCACAGTCGGCCCTGGACTGCATCGCCAGAGAGCGCAAGGCCTCCCAGGCCGCCCTGTCCAGCCTGTCGCCGGCTGAGGCCCTGCGGCTCCCCATGAGGTCGCCGCTGCTCCAGATCACAGTGACCAGCTCCTTCGGAAAGCGGCGGACCTTCAACGGCGTGACCCGAAGCCGCCACAGCGGCCTGGACCTGCGGGCCGCTACGGGAACGCCGGTGCGGGCCCTGGCCAGCGGCCGGGTGGTGCTGACCGGCGATTTCTATTACTCCGGCAAGTGCGTCTATCTGGACCACGGCGCAGGACTGGTGTCCGCCTACTTTCACCTGTCGGAAATCAAAGTCCAAGAGGGCGAACAGGTCCAAGGCGGCCAGGTCCTGGCCCTGTCGGGCCAATCGGGCCGCGTCACCGGGCCCCATCTCCATCTGGGGTTGAGCCAAGGAGGCCAGGCAATGGACCCAGGCCCTGCCGTGGGCGCAGGATCTTTCCCCTCCGGCCTGGAGCTCCTTTACCGGCTGGACGATCCAGAAGATCCAGCCGCAGCGGTGAGGGACGGGCTATTTCCCCCTGGGGATCATTGATGACCGGGGAGAGTCCTGCGCCAGATTTGTCCCCTTTGTACTGCCCATCGCTTCTGTGAATTCTGTGAATAAAGTGAATAACGGTCAGGTGAGATTGTATGGCAGTCCAGTAATACAACTGTTTTTTTATTAGCTTTAGATGCTATGATCTGAGGTAATAGCAGGACCCTAAATAATCTTTAGACCTAGGAGGACCTTTAGATGAAGGAGATCACTCTGTTTTACCAAGAGGGCTGCCCCCACTGCCAAAACGCCAGGAAGATGATGGAGCAGATCAAAAAAGCTCATCCTGAGTACGGCCAGATCACCGTTAAGATGGTGGACGAGATCAAAGAGCCCGGCCTGGCGGACCAGTACGACTATTTCCTGGTGCCCACCTTTTACGTGGGCCAGGAGAAGCTCCACGAGGGCGTGCCCACCCAGGAGGCGGTGGAGGCCGTGTTCGCCGCGGCCTTGAAGGACTAGCCCGCAACACCGAACCGTCACGACAAAAAGAGACCCAAAGGCCATGGCCTGGGGCCTCTTTTTTTGTGCCCTGCCCGGTTTGGTATAATTTTCTGGGACTAAAGCACCGGGGGAGGTGAGGCAGTGAAGGTCAGGCTGGGGGATCTGTGTCGAAGGGCTACGTCTAACGTGGTTCAGAAGGATTTAAAGGACCTTAACGGAGACTATCCCATTTATGGAGCCAGCGGCTTCATAGCTAACGTGAACTTTTACCAGCAGGAAAAGCCTTATATCGCAGTAGTCAAAGACGGAGCTGGAGTAGGACGCATTATGAAACTACCCGCCAAGTCCTCCGTTATTGGTACAATGCAGTACATCATCCCAAATGACAACGTCCACATCGACTATTTGGCGTATGCCCTGGAGCAGTTGGACCTAGCTCAGTACTCAACCGGGGCAACGATACCCCATATCTTTAAGGACTACCAAAAAGAGCTTATCCCCCTACCTCCTCTGGAGGAACAGCGCCAAATAGCGGCGGTCCTGGACAAGATCAGCGGCCTGATGGCCCAACGGCGCCGGCAGCTGGCCATGCTGGACCAGCTCGTCAAGGCCAGGTTCGTGGAGATGTTCGGGGATCCTATAGCGAACGATCGAGGGTGGGAATCTGCGTTTTTATCTGATGTTGCCAGTTTTGCTTTAGGTTGTACGCCGAAATCATCTGAGCAGAGTTACTGGAGTGGGAAGATTAAATGGATTACTCCAGCTGAGCTTAGCGATGATTCTTTTGAGATATTCGATACTGTTCGTCATATTACCGAGGCAGCAGTGGAAGCTACTGGATTGAAGCCCTTTCCAGCAGGAACTGTCATTTTTTCCACACGGGCCCCCATTGGCAAGGTTGCTATTGCGGGATGTGAAATGTATTGTAATCAAGGTTTTAAAAACTTCGTGTGTGGCGATAGGCTAAACCCCGTCTATCTTTCTTTCATTCTAAAGTTATGCAAAGAGTATTTTACAGGACTAGGAACAGGAACGACATTTAAAGAGCTTTCGAAGTCCCGCCTTGAGAAGGTGGCTATTGCCATACCGCCTATGAGGCTTCAAGAGAAATTCGAAGCTTCGTGCAGACAAATTAACAAATCAAAATCCTCAATCCAGCGCAGCCTCTCCACCCTGGATACCCTGAAAAAATCGCTGATGCAGCAGTACTTCGGCTAGAAAGGGGCCTGGTGCCCACAAAGACATAGAGCCCTGGTCCGCACCGGGGCTCTATGTCTTTGTGCTTTTGGGGCTTAGGCAGCCACTGGCTCGGTGGCGTGGTCCAGCCGTCGCAGCATTTTGCGGGCGTAGAATCCGCCGCCCAGGTAGATCACCAGCCAGCCGGCCATGGTGGCCCAACAGATGCCCGGCACTCCCATGGTGGGTATCAAAAACCAGGAGATCACCAGCCGAGTCAATATCTGGGCCGAGGACCCCAAAAGGGCCAAGTCGGTGCGGCCCATGCCGCGGAAAAAGCCCTGGACGGCCTCGCCGGCGCCGCCGAGGAAGTAGAAAAAGGCCATGTGGCGCAGGTAAACCACGCCGGGGGCTGTGATGGCCTCGGTGCTGCCCTCGCCCAGAAAGAGCCCCATAATGGCCGGCGCCTGGAAAAACAGCACGGCGCTGGCCGATATCCCATAGGACAAAATCAAGACCAGGCTGACCGAAAAGCCCTGATGGATCCGGCGATATTGCCGGGCTCCCAGATTCTGGGCCGTGTAGGTGGCCGTGGCGGTGGAAAAGCCGCCGAAGGGCGAGATGACGAAGCCCTCGACGCGGGTGGCGGCATTGTAGCCGGTGATCACGCTGGCGCCGAAGGGGTTCACCATGCCCTGGACTAGGAAGCGGCCCAGGTAGACCACGATCTGCTGGAACGCCGTGGCCCAGCTGTAGCTGATGGCCTGGCGGAGCAGCGGCCGGTGAAAGACCAGTTCCGAGGGCTTCAGCGCCAGCAGGGGCTCCCGGCGGTAGATGTAAAATCCGCACCCCAACGCCGAGATCCCCTGGGCCAGCAGGCTGGCCAGAGCGGTGCCCTCCAGGCCAAAGCCCATAAAGGCCACCAGCAGCACTCCCAGGCCGATATGGAGCGCCGCCGTCAACAGCAGGAACAAAAAGGGCACCCGGGAATTGCCGATGGCCCGCAGCACGGCGGCGCAGTACTGGTTCAGGAAATAGGCCACCAGGCCCAAAAAGACCAAGTTGAGGTATCGCTTGGCGTCGGGGATCAGCTCCGGCGGCGTGCGGATCATCTCCAGCACCGGCTCGGCTGTGGCGATGCAGAGCGCCGAAAAAAGGACCGTAAAGGCCACTCCGGCGATCAAGGTGGTGGACTCCTGGCGGCGTAGCAGGGCCATGTCGCCAGAGCCATAGGTCAGCGCCAGCAGCAGCGAGATGCCCACGGAGATGCCGAAGAAGAAGAAGATCACCAAAAAGGCCACCGGCGAGGCCACGCTGATGGCCGCCAGGGCGTGGGGGCCCAGGACCCTGCCCACTATGACGGCGTCGGAAGTGTTGTAGAGCTGCTGGGCCAGGTTGCCCAGCATCACGGGAAAGCCGAAAACGGCGATGGCCAGGGCGGTGTTGCCTGTGAGCATGTCGGTGCGGCCCCTGGAGGGCCTCGGTAGAGATGGGTCAGCCATAGATCAGTCCTCAGGCGTTCGCGGGCGTCTTCTGGCGCCGGTGATAGGCGGCTGGATCCCCAAAGGAGCCGTCCCTTCGATTATAACAGGACAAAAGAAAAGATCACCAAAGATTTGGCCATTTCTTCCGGAAGTGGCCACTAGGGGCAGCTTCCCGGCGTCTAGAGGCGGTGCCGGATTTCGCCGTCGATCAGCGTCATCACGGCCTGGGACCTGGAGTCCAGGGGGTCGCCGTCCCAGAGGACCAGGTCGGCGTCCTTTCCCGGCTTGATGGAGCCCAGCCGGTACTGAAGGCCCAGGTGCTCCGCCGCCGAAAGAGTCACGGCCCGCAGGGCCTCCCGATCCGTCAGGCCGGCCTTGGAGGCCAGGGAAGCCGTCAAGATCAGGCTGTAGAGGGGTATCACCGGGTGATCGGTGATCAGGCAGAAATGGACTCCCGCGTCCCGCAGGGCCGGGATGTTCTGCCAGGTCTGGTTCGCCAGCTCGGGCTTGCTCCTGGAGCTGATGCAGGGCCCCAGGGCCACCGACAGGCTTTGCTTGGCCAGCCAGGGCGCTATCAGGTGCCCTTCGGTGCAGTGTTCCACCGTGAGGCGCAGGCCGAACTCCTTGGCGATACGCACCGCCGTGGCGATGTCGTCGGCCCGATGGGCGTGGACGCTCAGGGTCAGACGGCGCTCCAGCGTCGAGGCCAGGATCTCCATGTCCAGCTTTGTCTCGAAGGCCTCCTGGTCCTGGCCAGCCTTCCAGACCGATTTGGTCTCCAGGTAGTTGCGCCCCTCCTGCAGGGCCGTGCGCAACACCGCGGCGTTGCCCATGCGGGTGCTGGGCAGCTGGTTTCTGCCCTTGTAGACCGATATGGGGTTCTCTCCCAGGGCGGCCTTTAGGCACGAAGGTGCCTTCAGGGCCATCTCGTCGGCCACGGTGCCCCAGGTCTTGAGCACCGCTCCGGTGCCACCGATCACGTTGCCGCTGCCCGGCAGGGTCTGAACGCAGGTTATCCCGGCGGCTCGGGCCTCCGAAAAGGCCCTGTCGAAGGGATAGACCGAGTCGATGATCCGCACCTGGGCAGTGACGGGGCTGGTCATATCGTTTTCGTCGGTCATGTCGTAGTGGCTCCCCTCGGGGCAGGAGCCTATATGGGTGTGGGCGTCGATGAGCCCCGGCGTCACTGTGAGGCCTCGGGCCTCGACGGTTTCGGCTCCCTGGGGGATCTCCAACCGGTCTCCCAGGTCCAGTATCCTGCCCTGGTCTATCAGGACGGCGCCGCAGGGGATTAGGGGCCCCTCTACGGGCTCGATGCGAGCGTTGACTATGGCTTTCACGGTGCGATGACTCCTCCTCTGATCTTTTCCTTTCCGGCCTTTAGGGCAGGCCGGGCTCTACTGGTGGGACCGGAAGTACTGGACCAAACCGGCCACGCTGTTGCCCAAAAAGTAGCGCTCCCTCTGGCGGCAGGGCTCCGAGAGATCCTTGAAATGGACCAGCTCGGGATCTTCGGCTATGAGGCGCTCCACCATTTCGCCCTCTTCCATGGACTGGCCCAGCCATTGGCTTATGTTCTTCTGCCAGAACTCCAGCTGCTTTATGGCCCGGGGGACCAGGTCTTTGTCCTCCAGGGCTCCGCAGTGGGCAGCGCAGAAAAGGTCCCAATCCTGGCGGCCCAGAAGCTCCATAGAGGCTCTTCCGGTCTCGGGGTAGTACTTCGGCGGAGTGGCAGGCCTCATGAAGGGCCTGGCCAGTCCGTCGGCGAACCACTCTCCGCCTCCGGCCAACACGCCCAGGGCCTCGCCGCCGAAGCAGAGCCGCCGGCCGGCGCAGTCCACCAGGAACGACAGGTGATGGGGTGCATGGCCCGGCGTCTCCAGGACCTGCCAGCCCTGGGGGACCTGACCGGCCATAATGAACCGTTCCGCCGGCACCGCCAGGGGCTCCTGGTAGGCCTGGGCCGTGGTCTCGCCCAGGGTGGCCGCCGTAGCCGTCCAGAGCTTGGCGGGGTCTATCAGGTGCCGGGCCGCCTTTTCGAAGCAGTAGACCTTCAGGTCAGGGAAGCACTGACACAGCGCCCCGGCTCCTCCGGCGTGGTCCATGTGGATGTGGGTGAGCATCAGCACTTTGGGGGAGCTCTTCAGCTCCTCTAATGCACCGGCTAGGCTTGGGCCCACGCTGGCGGAGCCGCAGTCCACCAGCACGTCGCCCTGGCCGCCGCGGACCAGCCAGGACGTCAGAAAGCAGTCAAAGCCCGTCAAATCCAGGGGCAGCACTATAAGATAGAGCTCTTCGGGGCCCTCTTGGGCCACCAGGGAAATTTTCGCTTTCACGGCAAGGCCTCCTTAGGCTTGAAAACAGACTTGAAGACCGTCGAATCCTCATGGGGATTTTTTCGAGCCGCTGTTATTCTACGGCAGAGGGGTGGCCTTGCCTACAGGGTAAAGAAACTTTTGATCTTGCAAAGCCATGAAAATCTGGGACAATGGAATAAAACACTGCTGGAGCGCCGTCCTATCGGAGGGATAGGGTTGGGACGGAATGAAGACGGCACGAAGCGGAAGGCGAAAAGGATAGAGAAAGGAGCGTTGCCATGACAGCTTGGCAATGGTGGTGCGCTGCGGCGCTGGCGCTGATGATCCTGGAGGTGCTGACGCCAGGTTTTCTGCTGGCCTGCTTTGGCATCAGCGCTTTGGCCAGCGGGATCGCCGCGGGGCTGGGCCTGGGCCTCACGGGCCAATGGCTGATCTTTTCGGCTGCCGGAGTGGCCCTCATGTTCTGGCTTCGGCCCTTTATGCTGAAATACCTGTCCAAGGGAGACCTGAAGAGCAACGCCGATGCCCTGGTGGGCCTACGGGCCCTGGCGGTGTCGGAGATCGGCCTCGATGGCGGCTACGTGGACCTTCAGGGCGACCGGTGGCTCGCCCGGTCCAGCGACGGATCGGTGATTCCCCAGGGACAGATGGTCCAGGTGTTGTCGGTGGGCGGCGCCAGCCTGGAAGTGCGGCCCTGGGAGGCCGAGCCCGGCCAGTAGGCCCGAAAAATTGCGAAATCACGAGGAGGAACGATCGCCATGAACGACCTTTTGGGCACCCTTTCGATGGGCCTATCGCCGCTGATTCTGCTGCTGGCGCTGCTGGTGGCGTTGATACTGAAAAAGGGCCTGGTGGTGATCCGCCAGTCCGAACGTATGGTGGTGGAGCGCTTGGGCCGGTACCACAGGACCTTGATGCCGGGCATCAACTTTCTGTTTCCCATAATCGACAGGCCCCGGCGGATCGAGTGGAAGGAACTGGACGAGGACCACCTGGCCTACTACCTCACTAAGAGCCGCATCGACATGCGGGAGACGGTTTACGACTTTCCCCGTCAGAACGTGATCACCAAGGACAACGTGCTGATCGAGATCAACGCGCTGCTTTACTTCCAGATCAACGATCCCGTCAAGGCGGTCTACGAGATTGTGAACCTGCCGGAGGCCATCGAGAAGCTGACCCAGACCACCCTGCGGAACGTGATCGGCGAGCTGGACCTGGACGGCACCCTCACGTCCCGGGACACCATCAACGACCGGCTCCGCAAGATCCTGGACCAGGCCACGGACCGCTGGGGCGTGAAGGTCAACAGGGTGGAGCTCCAGGACATCACGCCGCCGCCGGACATCCGGGACGCCATGGAAAAACAGATGCGGGCCGAGCGGGACAAGCGTGCCAAGATGCTGGAGGCCGAAGGGGAGAAGCGGGCCCGGATCCTGGAGGCCGAGGGCTTCCGGGAGTCCGAGATCAGCCGCGCCGAGGGAAGCAAACAGGCCGCCATCCTCAAGGCCGAAGGGGAGGCCGAGGCGCTGCGGCAGATCTTCGCCGCTCTGAAGGACAGCGGCAGCGATCCCGTCCAGTACATGGTGGCATTGCGGTACATCAACGCCCTTCAGCAGATGGGCGAGGCCCCCGGGGGCAAGACTGTCTTCGTTCCCTACGAGGCCACGTCGGTGCTGGGCTCTCTGGGAGCCATGAAGGAGCTTTTCAAGAACCTTTCCTGAACTTCCAGGCTTTCCCGAAAAGGGCTGTCCGGTTCTAAATGGCGTCGCCGGCCCCTCTTGTGGCGTTTTTCGGCTTTTCGACGGAAGGGGAGCCGCTTTTCTGGCACTTAGGCACCTATTGGCATTTGACCGATGAAAGGAGACGGACTATGGCTAAGAAGAAATCCATACTGGACCTCTACAAGATGAAAGAGACCGGAGAAAAGGCGTGCTGGATCGTGCTTTATGACAGCGTTTTCGCCTCCTACGCCGAGGAAGCCGGAGTGGACATGATCCTCTGCGGCGATTCCATGGGAATGATAGTCTACGGCTGGTCCGGCACCGTGCCGGTGACCATGGACATGTCCATAGCCCACTGCCAGGCAGTGCGCCGTGGAGCGCCCAACACCTACCTCATCGGCGATTTGCCCTTCGGCGCCTATCACGCCAGCTGCGAAGACGCGGTGCGCAACGCCCTTCGGTTCTACAAGGAAGCCGACGTGGACGCCGTCAAGCTGGAAGGCGGCGTATCGGTGGCCGACAAGATCAAGGCCATAGTCAACGCCGGCATGGTGGTCTTCGGCCACATAGGCCTGACGCCCCAGTCCAGCGCCAGTATGGGCGGCTTCAAGGCCCAGGGCCGCACCACCGATTCCGCCCGGGCGGTGATAGAGGACGCCCTGGCGGTCTACGAGGCCGGGGCCAGGACGCTGCTCCTGGAAGGGGTGCCCGAGGAGGTCTGCTCCTTCGTCCACGACATGCTGCCCATACCGGTCTACGGCATCGGCGCCGGAGCCAAGTGCGACGGCCAGGTGCTGCTTAGCGCCGACCTGCTGGGCATGTACAAGAACTTCACGCCCAAGTTTGCCAAGAAATACGCCAACCTGGGCGAAGTGGCCACCCAGGGCATGAAGGACTACGTGGCCGAGGTCAAGTCCGGCGCTTTTCCTGCGGCGGAGCACAACTACAAGATCAGCGGAGACCTGTCGGACTTCGAAAAGCTCTTCCAGGAGATGGCCCCGCGCTTTAAGAAGTAAAGGGCCGCTCTTGCCCCGCCGTTAAGCCTGAAGCCACCGGCGGGGCGGCTTTGTACAGCCGAAAACAGCGTTGAGAAAAAGCCGTCAGATTAGGGCCCCATTTAGAGAAGGCTCCTGGGGCCGTCGATAGGTAAGGACAGGAGGAGAAGCCGATGCCCAAGTTTGCCCAGAGAATCTACGACATGGAAGGCTCCGCTAAGATCATACGGGCTCTTTTCGGCGCCATGGGGGACCCCAATATAATCTCCCTCGGCGGCGGCGCTCCGGCCAGCGAAGGGCTGCCCGTGGAGGAGATCCGGGAGATCTGCGCCGACGTGCTCACCAGAGACAAGCGTGGCGTGGAGGCCCTGCAGTACGGTTCCGTGCTGGGCGTTGCGGACCTGCGCCAGGCCGTCATCGACGTGTTGCTGGCGCCCAAGGGCTTGACCG
>CAZNRB010000004.1:0-43246 GCA_964575405.1 uncultured Synergistaceae bacterium
GCCTCCTTAGGACACAAAAAAGACAAAATCCCCCGCAAAAGGAGGACTTTGTCTTCAGTCTGAATATGGGACTCCTTCAAGAGGGATCCCAGATTTTTTTATCCGTTCTATCACCAGCCAGGCTAGAAAGCCCACCATCACCCCAGAGGCTATCGCTGTGAGCATCAGTACCGGGCCGTACCACAGGAGGATACGAAGTTCCGTCAGGGCCGCCACCACAGCCAGTTGGGCCAGGTTGTGGACCACCGCCGAGGCCAGGCTCAGGATCGGCAAAGAGCAGCGGCGATCAGTGGCTTTGAAGATACCACAGGCCACGGTGTTAGAGGCCAGGGCCCCGGCGGCGCTGCACAAAAAGGCCAGGCCGTTGCCCTGGAGCAACCCAGCCAAGCAGACCCTTAGCACCGTGACGGTCCAGGCCTCGGGACATCCCCAAAGCACCAGTGCCACCAGGAAAAACACGTTGGCCAGACCGGGCTTAACCCCCGGCAGAGGCTGAGGCAGCATTCCCTCCAGGAGGTTCACCGTCAGGGCCAGGCCGACCAGCAATCCCAGGGTCAGCAGTCGCTTCAGTGGGGTATCATTGTACGAAGCCATCCCAGTCCCCCCTTCCCAGTACCCTCAGGCTCAGGCGATGGGGCAGACAGATGGCGGCCTGGCCAGGGCGGGAGATCCAGCCCACGGCTACGCAGTCCCCGCCGGGGCAGTTGGAATCGGTTACGGCTACGCGGCCCCCTTGGGCAGTAATCACGTTGTAGCCCAGAGGCCCCTCAAGGGTCCATTGCCGCTCCGAGGCCTCGGTCAGGTCGATGGTCAGCACCACCTGGCCATTCCGAGCCACCTGGACCTTTAACGGCTCCGGGGCCCACAGCCACAGCACCATCAGCCATGCGCTAGAGGCCAGCACCAGCAGCGCCACCGTCACCAGAATCAGCTTCTCAGGGCGTCCGATCACGGTAATCCCCCGAACGGAGTTGGAATTGGCCCTTCAGACCGGAGGAACAGATCACCTCGTTGTCGTCGGTGACAAACAGGGCCTCCACGCCTTCCAAAGACTCCACCAGCTCCATGGCTTTTTGACAGCCCAGGACAAACAACGCCGTCGAGAGGGCGTCGCCGTCGGCAGAGCTTTGGGAGACCACGGTGACGCTTTTCAGGCCGCTGCGGGCCGGCCAGCCCGTTGCGGGATCCAACAGGTGATGGTACCGCTGGCCCTCTTCCATGAAAAAGCGCTCGTACGCTCCCGAGGTGACCACCGATCCCTGAGGCAACGTCACCAACCCCAGGATCTCGCCCCGCCGCCTCTCGGGATCTTGGATTCCCACCCGCCACTGGCCACCGCCGGGGCGGGAACCAAAGACCAGGATATTGCCGCCCAAATCGATGAGGCCTCGCTGAACTCCCAGACTCTGGGCATGGCGGCGCAGCTCATCGGCGGCAAATCCCTTGGCAATGGCCCCTAGATCTAGGGATTGACCGCTCCGCGGCAGGGCTATGGCAGATTCCAATTCCTCCAGATTTATACTCCGGTAATCGATCAATTCCCTGGCTTTGTCAATGTCCTCTTGGGAGGGCACTCGAGGATTTTTACCCGTAATATCCCAAAGGTCCACCAGGGGCCCCACGGTGGGATCAAAGGCCCCCTGGGTGCGTTGGGCCCAGAACAGGGCCCTTTGAACGAGGCTGAAAAGCTCAGCACTGCTCGAAACGGCCAGCCCGCTGCCGCTGTCTTTGTTGACTCTATAGATCTCGGAGTCCTCTAAGTGACGGGAAAAAAGCTTTTCCATGTGCTGAAGGCTCTCCAGCCCATCCTCCAAGGCATTAGGGCCCTGAGGTCCATAATAGGTCAAACAGATCACGGTCCCCAAACCGTAGGTCTCCCTGGTATGGGGAATTTCGGCAGCCCTCCGCTTTTGCTGTGCCATCCCAGCGAAGACAGCTATCAACAGAAGGGTTGCTGCGAAAAGAAGTCCCTTTCTTTTTTTCTTCATCTTTCCCCGATTTTAAAGATTTAAGGCTCTGACAAAATAAAAAACTTCAGGGGAATCCGGGCAGGACTCTCCTGAAGAACAGGCTTTTAGTTTCGGCCTTCCGATCTGCCTTCCGGCCTGGAAGAGGATCTCTGACGGCGTTCCCTGCTGGGGTGGCGGTAATTGCCAGAAGAGGGTCGGGAAGAATTCCCGCGGCCGATAAGCCGTATGGCTACCTTGCGGTGGGGCTCCTCGCCGATGGAATGGGTCTCCACATTGGTGCTCTCCCGAAGGGCCAAATGAACTATCCGGCGCTCCCAGCTGGACATGGGCTCTAAATAGATGGTCCTATGGGTGCGCATGACCTCTTTCGCAGCCGAAAGAGCCTGCCGTTCCAGGGCCCGCTCTCGCTGATGGCGGAATCCGTTGCAGTCCAACACCACCCTGGGAGAAGGACCTTCGTTTCTGGCCATCAGATTCAGTATGTAGTCCAAGGCCTTAAGCCCCTCGCCCCGGTCGCCGACAAGCAGTGCGCCGTCGCTGCCGCTGAGGTTCAAGGACTGGTGGGACGAGACGTTGACGGACAAGTCCAGATCCATGGCCTTTAAAAGCTTCTGTAACAGCATCCTGGCGTTGCGCAGATAGGCCGAATGCTGCGGCCTGGCCTCTACGCGCAGTTTACGGCCGAAAAGTCCAAAGAAGCTCTTCTCTTCTTCCACTACCTTCAAAAGGACTTCGCTTTCGGAAATATCCCAGTGCTCGGCCGCGGCTTTGCGGGCTTCTTCCTCAGAAGCAGCTTCCAATTGGAGCAGTTCTTCTTCAGGCTGGTAGTCGCTATGGTTCATCGGGATTTCCTCCTTCCCGCCCAGCGAAAGCGCTGAGACAATACAAAAGCCCCTCAGTAAAAGGGTTGCCCAAGAGCTATTTTTTCAAAGAGGCTTTCGCTCTTCCCCTAGAGGATTGGCCTACTTCCTCGGGATAAAATCGTCGTCCCGATTCGAAGCCTTAGGGGCAGCCGGAGTTTTTTGAGCCTGGGAACGGGGTTTTTCCTTGTAGAGAGCAGGTTTTTCCTCTCCGGCCACCTTGCGGATAACCCACCACTGCTGAACCACAGCCAGCAAAGAGGACATGAACCAGTAGAGCATCACGCCGCCTGGCATGCTCAAGCATATAAAGCCCATGAACAGTGGCATGAATATATTCATGGTGGTCATCTGAGGATTGCCCTGAGAGGTCATCTTCTGCTGGAACCAAGTGACCACCACGATCAGCACCAAAAGGATCAGGTTAGGTAGATAGACCGACAGATTGGCCAGCCCCGCGGGTGAGGCGCCGATGCCGCGGACCACCGTCATGAAGCCCACCTCGAGCATGTTCTCAAAGGGAATTTGAAGGGCTTGAGCCATGGTGGTCAGCACCGACCCCTCCAGGGAAACGCCCAGGAAGGCGGCGCCGCCGAAGGAGGTGCGGCGAAGCACGTTAAACAACAGAATCAGGATAGGCAGCTGAACCAGCAGGGGAAGGCATCCCGCGGCGGGGTTCACGTTGTTCTCTCTGTAGAGGGCCATAGTCTCCCGGCTGAGGGTTTCCCGGTCGTTGGCGTATTTTTCCTGGAGGACTTTGAGGCGAGGCTGGAGTTTTTGCATTTTCTGCATGCTCGACAGCTGTTTGCTGTTCAGAGGATGGAGCACCAGCCGGACGATTACGGTCAAGAGGATTATGGCCAATCCCCAGGAGCTGGTCTTATCGTAGAGGAAAGCTAGAAACAGATAGAGAGCATTACTTGCGGACGCCCACAAGACGGGTCACCTTCTTCGACAGTATAGGATGGACAGCAGCGCCGACCGGTGGAACGGGGTCTAATCCTCCGGGATTCCAAGGGCCGCAACGCAGAAGCCGTCGGCAAGTCAAGTAGAGTCCCCGCGTAAGCCCGTGGACCCGCAGAGCCTCTATTGCGTAATGGGAACAACTGGGATAAAACCTACACCGGTGGCCCAGCAACGGGGAGATGAGGAGCTGATAGCCCCGTATCAAGAGGACGCAGAAAGCCACGCTAAGGCCACCTAGGGCCCGGCCAATCATCGTTCAATAGCCTCCTTTGCTTCATCAGGTCGGCTATATCGAAGTACACCTCCTGGCCCCGTGACCTCAGACCGGCTTCGTTCAACGATAGGACCATCCATTTTCCCGGTTTGACCCAGGGATGGAGCCTCCTGACCGCCTCTTTTAAAAGCCTGCGCCCTCGGCTACGGTCGTGGGCCTTGGCGATGCGCTTGCCCACCGCCAGACCGTAACGGGTCCTGCCGTCAGGAGCCTCTAAAAACAACAACCGCACCAGCTTCCCCTTTAGACGGCTGCCGGTGCGGAATAGAGTATCGAACTCCCATCCTTCTTTCAGACGCAGCGACGGCGGATAGACAAATCTCAAGGGCCCGGAGCTAGACGGACAGGCGTTTCCGTCCTTTGGCGCGGCGCCGTGCCAGGACGTTGCGGCCGCCGACCGATCTGGAGCGAGCAAGAAAACCCATGCTCCTTTTACGAGGTCTATTGTGGGGCTGAAAAGTCTGCTTCATATCTACACCTCCTCACATCTGAAAGGACTTCAGATGATAAAATCAGCCTTCAAAATATATCACAACAAGGGTCATGGAGCAACTGGATAATTGACGACTCGAACCTTTCTCACCGGCACGCCCTGGGGTAGCACCTTTAAAAAGTTCCAGGCCGGCCTGGTCAAGATCCTCCCGTCCAACAGCACCACCTTGCCGTGGTCGCTGCCGCTGCGGATCAGCCGACCTATGGCCTGTCGCAACCGCATCTTGGCGTCTGGCAGTACCACCTTGCAAAAGTTTGAGCTTCCCTCCAGAGCCGATCGGGCCTCCACGAGAGGATCTTCCGGATGGGGAAAGGGGATCCGATCGATGATGACCTGAGTCAGGGCCTCGCCTGGGATATCGATTCCCTCGCGGAAGGACGCCATGCCCAACAATACCTGCCTGGATCCTGAGCGGAACTTTTTCAGCAGCTCCAGGCGGGGCAAATCGCCCTGCACAAGCACCTCAATCCCGTCCTTTTCGGCATGGCGCTGAAGATAATCCGATACCCTATTTAGCAGGCGCCTCGATGACAGCAACACTAAAGTCGCCCCGCCGTTCTGGCGGCAATAGAGCCGGCAGACCTTGGCAGTCCGCTGGACGTAATCTTGGTCCATCACTGTGACGCCTAAATCGACCACGTCGATCTGCATCTGATTTTTCAGGTCAAAGGGAGAATCTAGGAGGACTGTTTCGTCGGGAACCAGACCTGTCTCGGCGGACCAGAACTCAAAGGAGCCCTCTAAAGTCATGGTGGCCGACAGGGCGACCAACTTAATCTCCTTCGGCCCTTCGGCCCCTTCGTGAGCCATCTCTTCGCCGCAGGAATCAAAGGCCTGGGCGATTAGGTGGCTCCCTAAAATAGGCGCACTTCTCAGGCCAGTCCCCTCGCGCCAATAGGCCCAATGGGGATAATCTGCCATGTCGGAGCACCACCTCAGGGCTTCGCCCATTTTCTCCAACTCATCGCCCCACCGGAAAAGCTCCCCACAGCCTCGGAAATTTTCCTCGTCAACGCCCTCCATATCCGCCAGTTCCCGCAGACCATGGATGCGCCGGACCATCTGAGAGCTTCTGTCGATCAAATCCTCCGTTTCGGACCTCAATTCCTGGGGATAGTGAGCGTAGCCTTTGCCCTCGGGCAACTTTAAAGCGATTTTACCGTAAAGGCTCTCGGACAGGCTTTTCAGCTGGAGGCCGTCGCTGTCGCACTGCTGTTGGTCGTAGCCCACGCCGCGAAGCCACAGAGGATTTAGAGAGTCCAGCCGGGGAAGGCGCCTCAAAAGCCTCTGCCATTCGGCGCCGCTGCTTTCCACCGCTGCCACAGCCCGGGCGGCCTCAGCCATGCGGTGGGCTTCGTCGCAGAGCACTAGGCCGAAACGCATCGGAAAACTCCTTCCCAAACCGATCCGATAGGCAAAATAGACGTGATAATTGGCCACAGCCAGGCGCCAACGGGAACAATTGCGCAGAGAACGCTGAAAAAAACACTGCTCCCGAAGGGGGCAGTAGGAGCCCAGACAGGTCCGGGAGGATGAGGCGATTCTCTCCCTTGCGGGGTGAAGTTCCGGAAGTTCCAGCTCCGAAAGATCCCCTGTCTCGGTCATATAGAGCCATTCTCCGATGATCCGCGAGGCATTGCCTCCGTCCCTAAAGGAAAGGTATCCCTCCTGCCCCAACTCCTGGGCGCGGCGAAGGCAGACGTAGTTGCTCCGACCCTTGATGAGGCCAAAGGGCAGTTCCAGGCCCAGGGCCCTTTGGAGCGTCGGGATATCCTTTTCCACCAGCTGTTCCTGAAGGGCGATGCCCGACGTGAGGAACAAAATAGTCTCGCCCTCCTGTTGTGCCCACTGAAGGGCTGGGGCCAACAATGCGAAGGTTTTGCCCACTCCAGTAGGCGCTTCCGCTGCCAGCAGGTGATTGGACGATTTCAGAAAAAACGCGATTCGATTGGCCAGTTCCAGCTGCTGTTTTCGAAATTCGAATCTCTCGAGGGCGCGGCTAAAGATACCGTCTTTTCCTAAAATTTCCTCCATGCAATCACCGTGTTTTTTGATAAAATAATGAGAACTGCGCCTAAAGGGGTTCTAAAAATCCTGTTGCGAAGGCATTGGCAGACGTGATAGAATCCGAACTGTTTTCATAGAGGAGGTGAACCGGGGTGCCTAACAAGAAGTCCGCTATCAAGCGAGTTCGCATCAGCGAGAGAAACCGGCTCTATAACCGCTACTGGAAGAGCCGCTGCAAGACCGTGGTCAAGCGCGTTCTAGAATCCGTGGCCGCCGGCGACGGTGAGCTTTCGGTCAAGCGACTGAACGAAGCCCAGTCAGTGCTGGATAAAGCCGTGGTTAAAGGCGTGCTCCACCGCAATACTGCTGCCCGCAGAAAATCAAAACTGACCAACAAAGTCAAGACCCTTTGCGCCTAGTCCCACCTGGAGGAGAAAAAGACGCCGAAAGATAGCTTCCCGCTTTCGGCGTCTTTTTTAGCGGTTTCTGCTGGCCAGGGCGCCGAGGACCGTCCGTTCCAAACCGTTCCATCCCTCGCCGTCGCCGGTCCTCTCGGACCAGCTCAAGCGGATCAGCTCGACGAGCCAACAGGACAGCGACTGAGATGAAAAACGGCGCGCAAGGTCCGATGCCGCCTTTCCTTGGAACTCCGTCAGCTTTAGGGCCTTGACCGAACCCGGTCCTAGTACTGAGCAGTAATAGCCGGCCCGTACCCGTTTTTCCACCGCCGATAGAGCCACGATCAGCTCTCCGCTCTCCCGAAGGTGCCCAAAGGCCTTGAGGACCTTCGCCACGTTCCCCTGGGCAATGCCGTCCAAAAGGTTCAATATGGCCTT
Organism: uncultured Synergistaceae bacterium; assembly: GCA_964575405.1. Classification (GTDB taxonomy): domain Bacteria; phylum Synergistota; class Synergistia; order Synergistales; family Dethiosulfovibrionaceae; genus CAZCKP01. The sequence goes on from CAZNRB010000004.1 coordinate 7,407, forward strand.
GCTGCCCTCGTCCACCGAAAGGTCCCGCACTAACTTCTCGTCCACTTTACCCTTTCCGGCAGCGGAACCCAGCTTTGCCAGTTCCGACCGGAGCTCCTCTTCGTCGTCGATCCACTCCACCATCAGCGCCGCGGCCTCAGGCGTCAGTGAAATTTTCTGCTCCCTAGCCAAAGAGAGAAGCCATCCGCGCCGTTTCTGCGGCCACGTGGGAGCCGGTTCATGACGAACCACCTGAGCTCTTCCGTAAACTCCATTCCCCAGATCCTTTTTGGGATCTTTCTCGTAGAGCGCCATAAAGACCACTTCGGCGCCTTTGCCTTCCAGGCTGGCCTCGTAGCGCTCCGCCAAAGGCCCCAGTCTTGAGCCGTCCTCGACGAGAAAGACCCGCTTAGCGGCGAAAAGCCCCGGCGTCATGGCCTCCTCGAAGAGGTCCTCCCACCGGGCTTCGGCCAGGCGGCGGTCCAGATCGTAGCCTTCTTTCTTTAAGGAGTCCAGCAACTCTCGAACGATGCGAATCCTGGCCACCGCCGGGGCGATGACCAGGATCAAGTGGGGCACCTATTTCACCACCAAATTAACCAGCTTGCCTGGAACCACGATGGTCTTGAGGATAGTCTTGCCCTCCAGGCGGCGCTTCACGTTCTCATCTGCCATCACTGCTTCCAGCAAGGCCTCTTTGTCCAACCCGGCGGGCAACAGTAGCTTTTCCCGGACCTTTCCGCAGAACTGCACCGGCACGATGACCGAGTCGTCCTGGGTCAGGGCCTCGTCGTAATCAGGCCAGGGCTGTTGGGCCACCGAAGGCTCATTGCCCAGCTGAGCGCTCCAGAGCTCCTCGGCCAAATGGGGGGCATAGGGCGCCAAGAGACGGCTGAAGACGTCCAAAAACTCCCGGTAACAGACCTCGAAGCGAGAGGCCTCGTTGACTAGGGTCATCATCTGGGAGATGGCCGTGTTGAAGTCCAAGGTCTCGGTATCGCTGGAGACCTTTTTGATGGTCTTGTGTAGGGTCCTCTTTAACCCTTCGGGCAAGGCGTCGTCGCTGAGGGGCCGCGTGCAGAGCCTCCAGACCCGTTCCAGAAAGCGAAATACGCCGATCAGCCCCTGGGTGGACCAGGGCTTGGACATCTGGAGAGGCCCCATGAACATCTCGTAGAGCCTCATGGAATCGGCGCCGTACTGCTGCACGATCTCGTCGGGGTTGATCACGTTCTTCAGGGACTTGGACATCTTGGCGATGACCCGCTCTAAGGGCTCACCGGTGGCTTTCTCGACGTAGGCTCCCGGCGCCCTTTCCTCAACGGCGTCGACGGCCACCAAGGACTTGTCCTTCCGCTGATAGGCGTAGGAGGTGATCATGCCCTGGTTGACCAGCCTCATGAAGGGCTCGTCGGTGTTGACCACACCCAAGTCGAAGAGCACCTTGTGCCAGAACCGGGCATAGAGCAGGTGCAGCACAGCGTGTTCGGCGCCGCCTACGTAGAGGTCCACGGGCATCCAGTAGTCGATCTTTTCCCTAGAGGCCAGCTCCTGGTCGTTGTGGGGGTCCAGATAGCGCAGGTAGTACCAGCAGGACCCGGCCCATTGGGGCATGGTGTTGGTCTCCCGCTTTGCAGGGCCACCGCAGCAGGGACAGATGGTGTTTACCCAGTTGTCGATGGCCGCCAGAGGCGACTCGCCGGTGCCCGTCGGGGCGTATTTTTCCACCGGCGGCAGCAGCAGCGGCAGCTGGTCTTCCGACAGGGGCACCACACCGCATTTGGAGCAATGTACCAGAGGGATGGGCTCGCCCCAGTAGCGCTGGCGGGAGAAGATCCAATCCCGCAACTTGTAGTTCACGGCCCGGCAGCCCTTGCCCTGGTCCTCTAACCACTGGATCATCCTGTCGATGGCTGCCTGCTTGTGCAGACCGTCGAGGAAGCCGGAATTGACCAGCACGCCGTCGCCCACAAAGGCCTCTTTGGTCACGTCTCCGCCTTTAAGCACTTCCAGGATGGGCAGTCCGAACTCCTTGGCGAAATCCCAGTCCCTTTGGTCGTGGCCCGGCACGGCCATGATGGCGCCGGTTCCGTAGGATATGAGGATATAGTCGGAAATCCAGATCGGGATTTTCTCGCCGTTGGCGGGGTTGATGGCATAGGCCCCAGTGAAGGCGCCGGTCTTTTCCTTGTTCAGCTCGGTGCGCTCCAAGTCCGACTTCAAAGAGGCCCTGTGGATATAGGCCTCCACGGTCTGGCGCTGCTCTTCCGTGGTGATCTGCTGAACCAGCGGGTGCTCCGGCGCCAAGACCATGTAGGTGGCGCCGAAAAGGGTGTCGGGCCTGGTGGTGTAGACCGTCAGTTTATGACTGCCCTTTTCCAGCTCAAAATCCACGTTGGCGCCCACGCTCTTGCCGATCCAGTGGCGCTGCATGGCCTTGATGGCCTCGGGCCAATCCAGCTTGTCCACGTCCTGGAGTAGCCTCTCGGCGTAGGCGGTGATCTTCAGCACCCATTGGCGGAGGTTGCGGCGGTACACTTGGGTACCGCAGCGCTCGCAGTGGCCCTCCTTGACCTCTTCGTTAGCCAGGCCTGTCAGGCAGGATGGACACCAATTGATAGGCGTCTCGGCCTCGTAGGCCAGCCCCTTCTTGAAGAGCTGCAGGAAAATCCACTGGGTCCAGCGGTAGTACTCCGCCGTGTGGGTCGCCACCTCCCGATCCCAGTCGTAGCCAAAGCCCAGTGATTTGATCTGCTCCCGGAAGTGATCTATGTTCTGCTCCGTGGTGATTTTAGGATGGGTTCCTGTCTTGATGGCGTAGTTCTCCGCCGGCAGGCCGAAGGAGTCGAATCCCATGGGGTGTAGCACGTTAAAGCCCTTCATCTTCAGGTACCGGCTGTAGATATCCGTGGCCGTATATCCCTCGGGATGGCCCACGTGGAGCCCTGCCCCCGACGGATAGGGGAACATGTCCAGCACGTAACGCCGCTTCTCCCGTGGGATCGAAGGGTCCTCGGTGACCTTAAAGGTCCTATGCTCCTCCCAGTAGCGCTGCCATCGCTGCTCTATCCCGCGAAAATCGTATTCCATTCACTCCATCCTCCCTCGCAGGCCGCGGAGAACTCCGGCAAGACCGCAAAAAAATTCAGTTCACCAAAACTCTAAAAAGAGCTGCCGCAACGGCGGAGCTCCTATTGCCCTATCGATTCAGCACTATCCGCCACAGCGGCATAAGTGCTGACAAGCCAGTATGTTCAGTATATTGAAGCCTTCGAATTTGTCAAATACCCAGCGGTCCTGCCACGGGGAAATCCGACGCATTTCCCTGTTCGCCTCAGGTACCTCAGTAAAGGCCCCTGTGCCGACTTTCTAGAGGAAAACCGAGGATAATAAAAAAACCCCGCTTTTGCGGGGTTCCGTACGGGGAAAATCTGGAGCCGGTGTCCAGATTCGAACTGGAGACCTGCGCATTACGAGTGCGCTGCTCTACCTGCTGAGCTACACCGGCATGTTTTGGCGGTCCCAGCGGGATTCGAACCCGCGCCACCGCCGTGAAAGGGCGGTGTCCTGGGCCACTGGACGATGGGACCGCGATGGTGAGTCGTGCGGGATTTGAACCCGCGACACCCGGATTAAAAGTCCGGTGCTCTACCAACTGAGCTAACGACTCACAAGCACATAGCATTATACTTCAGGAAGCCGAACCCCGTCAACCGCTCCAATTCAAAAACTTTCCTCACCGAAAGGCCCTGCAACGACCGTCGGAACAGCTTAACCAGCTCCCAATCTTTTCCTCAAGCCAGCGGCTACCAGGGTGATGGCCCATAGCCAGCCAGGTCCCAGCTTGCAGATGGAGGCACTTCATCGTCGGCACAGGGCCGGGCTGAATCCCTCCGACGCCGCTTCGGCGCAACCTGTGCCAAAATCGAGGGCGAAAGAGGGCGAGAAAACGGCGCTGGGCCTCGGGAATCAACGATATTCGCCACAGGGCGTACTGGGCCTGATAAAGCCGCCAAGGCCCCCACGAACCGGCCAAGGTACTTTCGAGCTCCGCCACTCCTCCCTGGGACTCGAGCTGACCGCATCGAAAGTTGAGGCAAGGGCAGCTCATCCAAAAAAGGGTTGGGAAAGGCCGGCTGCCGATCAGGGGATCGCAAAGCAACACCTGGGGATATCCCCAAGGGCACCGGTGAGCCACAGCCAAAACGCCCTGAGGAGAAAAGCGGTGTCCCCTGAGCTGCTGCTCTACCACCGCTCTGTCGCGGCACGAAAAAGGCGAGAGATCCCTGGGGATCTCCCGCCGAAGAACTTTCAGTCTGTCCATCAAGGGCGGGCACTTTTCCTACGAGGAGGGCGGCCGCTTTTGCCGCCCTTGGCGGCCATAAGAGTAGAAATTTTCTCCTCGCTGGTCTTCAGGAAAGAAGAGAGCTTCTTCTCGAAATCCTCCGGAGGCAATGAATCCCCACCGCCAAAGGAAGCCCCGCTGGAACGCTGAAACTTCGGCGCAACCGGTTCTTCCATAGCCTTGAGGGAGAGATCGATCCGGCCCCGCTCGTCGATCTTGATGACCTTGGCCGTCACTGGCTGCTGGGGTTGCAGCACTGCATCGACACTCTTCACGTACCTATGGGACAGCTGGGAGATATGGATCATGGCCTTCTGGCCGCCCTCAAGACGGACAAAAGCGCCGTAGGGCATAATCTGTTCTACCGTTCCGGAGACGACGTCACCAGGAGAGAGCTCAGGCATTTTCTGGGCTTCCTTGCTTTCCATTGCCAATAGGGGGACTCCTTTCAAAATTTGATCTCCCCTGATGGGGAGCTTGTGGCTAAAACAGGGGGGTTGCATCGGGAATCCCCATGAGACCCTTTGAGCCGTCGAAAGCTCTTCCAAGACGACGGGTACTAAAGCCCATAAGCTTTAACGCGGAGAAAGGGCGGATTGAGCGGCCCCCATGGCATGACCCTGTAGAGGTTCTGTATTTTAAAGCTGGCTCAACACCTGAATCTTATTGACCATCACGTAAATGCGGCCGCTGCCAAGGGAAGAACGGAGCTCTCCGGCTATCCAAACCGGCGTGCCCTCTTCCTGACGGGAGACCCAATCCTGGAGCTCGGCGTTGAAGACCCTCATCCTCAGAAAGTCGATGCGATCACATCCGTCCATATCGCGATACTGCCGCTTAAGGGAGAACTCGAAGTACCTGCCCAGACGGCTCTCGCCGTAACTTTCCCCCTTGAGGAAATGAAGGCCCCCCGAAAGGTATACATCGTTGACCAATCTCTCCATAGCTCTTTCCTCCTCTATCCAGTGAACTGCTCTTTAGGCACAGCAGTTTCGCTCCCTTGATACGCCTGCCCCCTTATGGGATCTCCGGCGTCCTCTCTTCCAGTGGACATAAAATAACATATCTTCCGCCCAAAAGGGGCGAGAGATTGAAGGCCTATTGCAACTGTTCCAGAATCTGTTGCCGGTATCCCTGCACTTGCGATATGTATCGATCGTTCTTCGCCCCGAGGTAACGGCTCAGGGCTTTTTTCACATCTCCCTGGGAAGCACGGAGATAGCCGGAGAACAGCCAAGTTCCCACGAAAACGTTGTTCCTAGGCTTCATCACATCAGCTTGGGTCTGAATATGGGGAAACTGGGCGCGGATCGATTTCCTGTGCACGCGCCAGTAAATCTGCATCAAACCGACGGCGTACTTCGACCGTGCGTTGGCCCTGCCTCGGGACTCTCTGATGACCAGGCCGGCGATCAAAGCGGGATCAACAGAGTAGCGGCGGGCCGCTTCGATGACATAGGACGCATACTCCATGGCGCGGTTGTAGCTCAACTCCCGGTTGTGATACCGGAAGGTCCTGGCTATGGCGTTCTGCATGGCCTGCCTGGACGCAGCTTTATACTGAGCCTCTTCGTTTTCCGCCAGTCTGACCTCTTCTGTGTTAACCTGCATCGGCAACGGCGTTGCGTTGAGCGGCGACAAAAACATAAGGGCCCATAGCAAAGCAACGGTTCTTACAGTAAATCTACCCTTCATTAAAAATGGGAACCTCCGAGCTTAAAAACTATAGTCCCATTTTAACCGACAAAAGGCAATCTTTCCAGAAAAAATTTTGAGCCACCTAAATCCCTAAGAAATCATCTAGGGTCTCCTGGGGCTCTACCGCGGCATCAGTCGAACTGCACGCCCAGCTCTTCAACGAAAAGGGGGCTGAGAACCTTGATAAAGGTCCCCTTCATTCCGAGGCTGCGGCTTTCGATGATGCCAGCGCTCTCGAGTTTCCGTAGGGCGTTGACGATAACGCTGCGGGTCACTCCCACCCGGTCGGCGATGCGGCTGGCTATCACCACGCCCTCAAATCCGCCGAGCTCGCCGATGATGTGCTTCACCGACTCCACTTCCGAGTAGGAAAGGGCCCTCATGGCCATCTGGACCACCAGCCGCTCCCGGGCCCGCTCTTCGATGGCTCGAGTCCGATCGTTGAGGATCTCTATCCCCACCAGCGTAGCCAAGTACTCGGCCAGCACCAGGTCCTGGGTGGTAAAGGCGTTGCTGAACCGGGCCAGCACCAAAGTCCCGAGCCGCTCAGAAGCTCCGTAAATGGGCACGTAAAGGGCCGCCTTCTCCACTGGGCTCTCTTCAGCAGTGGCGTCGTCAAAAAGGTGGCCGTCGGCTTTGCTGAGCACGGTCTCCCTCTGTTGGTTCATGCGCTCCACAAAGCTGTCGGGCATGTAGCCCTGCTCGATAAAGGCAGCGATGGCATCGCTGTGGTACTCGTTGACCCAGGAATAGCCTAGGATCTGACCGTCGCGGCTCACCACGTAGACGTTGGCCGTGGAAAACTCGCAAAGCAGCCTGGCCAGCTTGGAATAGTCTGGATTGGTCCCTTCCCTGCGGCCCTGCATGGCCCGGCCTACCAGGCGGGTTTTCTCAAGGAGCTCTCCCATCTCCTTGCTGTCGCCCGGCATGGCCACGTCCAGGTCATGAACGTTGTTTCCGTTCCCAGCGGGATTTTCCTGTTTGTTTTTGCTCTTATCGCTCATATCTCTATGCCTCCTCAAAATAGCCTCCATAGGACCAATAGGTTTAAAAACTAAGCCGCCATCCGATTAGGCTACAGCAAAAAACGGCGCAGATCCTGATTGCCCGCCAGGGAGCCCAGGTGCTCCTTTACAAAGGCCCTGTCGATGGTGACGGTCTCGCCGGAGCGCTCCGGCGCGGTAAAACTGATATCCTCCAGCAGCTGTTCTATCATGGTATGGAGCCTCCGGGCGCCGATGTTCTCCATGGCGGCGTTCATCTGCTGTGCCAGCGAGGCTATTTCCTCTACGGCATCGGAGGTGAAGCGGAGCTCCAGGCCTTCGGTGCCAAGCAACGCCGTGGCCTGGTTCAGCAGGCTGTGTTCCGGTTCAGTAAGGATTCGCTCCAGCTCCTTTTGGCCCAGGGCGTGGAGCTCCACTCGGATCGGCAGGCGGCCCTGGAGTTCTGGTACCAGGTCCGAGGGCTTGGACTCGTGGAAGGCACCGGCGGCTATGAAAAGGACGTGGTCCGTCCTGATTTGGCCGTATTTGGTCTGGACAGCGCAGCCCTCCACCACCGGCAACAGGTCTCTCTGGACCCCTTCGCGGCTCACGTCAGCGCCTCGAAAGCCGCCTTGGGAGGCAATTTTATCGATCTCGTCGATAAAGATAATGCCCTCTTCCTGAGCCTTCTCCAGGGCCTCACGGATGGCGGCGTCCATGTCCACCAGCTTCTCGGCCTCTTCGGCCTGGAGGACCCGCAGGGCGTCCAGGACCTTCATGCGGCGCCGCTTGGTCCTTTTGGGCATCAGGCCGCTGAGCATCTCGCCGATGTTGATCCCCACACCGCCCATTTCGGCGCCCATAGGGAGGCCCGGGGCGTTTTCCTTGACGTCGATCTCCACTTCACGTTCATCCAGCTTGCCCGATTTCAGGAGGTTCAGCATCTTCGTCCTGGTAGAGCTTTTGGCCTTCAATTCCTCGTCCCTTTCCTCCTGGGAGCCCTCGTCTTCGGTTCCCTTCAAGTAGCTCAGAAAGGTGGGGATCCCGCCGTCGGATTTTTTAACCGGCACCAGATAGTCGATGAGCCGCTCCTGGGCGGCCTCGCGGGCCGGCTCCTGGACGGTCTCCATCATCCGGGATTTGACCATCTGGAGGGAGCACTCCACCAGGTCCCGGATCATGGACTCCACGTCCCGTCCCACGTAACCCACTTCGGTGAACTTGGTGGCCTCCACCTTCACGAAGGGCGCATGGACCAGGCCGGCCAGCCGGCGGGCTATCTCGGTTTTGCCCACGCCGGTGGGGCCCACCATGAGGATGTTCTTCGGGGCGATCTCCTTGGCCAGTTCCGACGGCAGCCTGCGGCGGCGGATCCTGTTGCGCAACGCCACCGCCACGGCCCTTTTGGCCTTGTTTTGCCCCACGATGTAGCGGTCCAGGTAGTGGACCACTTCTGAAGGGATTAGCGTCCCAGCGCCTTCGGACAGTGTCATTCTTCTTTCAGGACCTCCACGGAAAAGACATCGTCGGTGTAGATGCAGATCTCCGACGCTATTTTCAGGGAATGCCGGACGATTTTCTCTGCCGGCCAGTCGCTGGCCTCCATGTAGGCTCGGGCGGCGGCCCGAGCAAAACCGGAACCGGAGCCGATGGACGCCACGTTGTGCTCCGGCTCGATCACGTCGCCCACGCCGGAGATCAAGATGGTGTTGCTACGGTCGGCCACCAGCAGCATGGCTTCCAGCTTCTGAAGGGTCCGGTCGGTGCGCCACATCTTGGCCAGCTCCACGGCGGAGCGCATCAGGTTGCCGCTGTATTCGCCGAGCTTTTTCTCGAAGAGCTCTATCAGCGTCATGGCGTCGGCGGTGCCCCCGGCGAATCCCGCCAGGATATTACCGTCATAGAGCCTGCGGACCTTGACAGTGCCGGCCTTGATAATCTGGTCTCCTAGTGTCATCTGGCCGTCGCCCCCCATGGCGACGCAGCCATTCCTGCGGACGCAAAGTATTGTGGTCCCGTGAAACACCTTATCCTCCTTCTCCCCCTCGGGGATGGGCAGCTTCGTAGCTTTCCCTCAAATGGCCCGGCGTTATCTTCAGATATTTTTGGGTGGTCAAAAGGCTTTCGTGGCCCAGCAGTTCCTGGAGGACCCGCAGCGATGCGCCGCCTTCCAGCATGTGGGTGGCAAAGCTGTGGCGCAGCACGTGAGGCGTCACGTCGGGCAGCCCCGCCAGCCCGGCGGCGGCAGTGACCACTCTGTGGATGGTCCGCACCGTCAGGGCGCCGCCCCGCTTCCCGGGGAAAAGAGGCGCCTCCGGCAGGCTCTGGCTGATGGCCTTCCAACGGGCCAGGGCCTCTTGGGCGGTACGGCCAAAGGGGACCATGCGCTCCTTCTCACCCTTGCCCATGACCCGCAACCACCGCTCTTCCAGGTCCAGGTCTTTCCAGCGCAGAGAGGCCACCTCGGCAACTCGCAGGCCGCAGGCGTACATGAGTTCCAACAGGGTGCCGTTGCGCACCTGGGGCTCCAGGGTCCAGGCGGCGTCAATCAGAGCGACCACGGCGCTCTTCGAAAGGGCCCTGGGCAGCCGTTCGGGCTGGCTGGGACCTCGTATCCTGGCCACAGGATCCTGGTCCAAGATCTTCTGCTCCACCATGTAGCGCCCCAGCATGCGGATCGCCGAGAGTTTTCGGGAGACCGACGCGGGAGCGAAACCGAAGCCCATAAGGGACCGCAAAAAGGACCGGATCACCGCCGTGGTGATACCCTGGGGCTCGGTGATACCCTGGCTCTCCATGGCATCGGCGAACTGGGCCAGATCTACGGCGTAGTTGACCAGCGTGTTTTCGGCGCAGTTCCGGTTGTACCGTATGTACTCCAAAAAAGCGTCCACCACTCCCGACAGGGAAACTCTGGGATCGGTCACAAGGGCCATGAAAAAGGCTCCTCTCTTGACTGACTTTTGTGAATAGGGCCAGCTGGATGGATTTGTCCCTACATCTAGGCTATTTAGCAGTTAAAGCATAACATATCAAGTAAAAAAAATCATTAATCTATATTGCGCCTTTTCGGGACTTTGTGAAAGATACCAATAAACTGTTCACTATATATTACGGAATGTTCTTTCACTCACTGCCGCCCCTTGGCAAAAAGGGATTCCAAGGGGCACAAAAAAGGGGCCCGCCACAGCGAACCCCTACGGATCGTCCTAATTGGTAGGCCCCCAGCCCCGTTCTCACCGGCGCCGACGGGCACTGCTGCCTTTCTCGCGACCCTGGGCCTGGCCTAATGGCCTCTGGAGGAGTTTTCACCGGCCAGTGGGGAACCCCAGTTCGCCCCATTCCGTCAGAAAACGGTCCATGGCCGCTCTGGCCCGCTGGGCGATGAGGCGGCAGCGCTCGTCCCGGTCCCGGATTTTTCGTTCCAGCGGCGGGAAGAGGCCCAAGTTAACGTTGCTAGGTTGGAATCTCGGCACCGTACCGTCCTGAAGCCGCTGGAGCAGGGCTCCTATGGCTCCTTCCTGGGGCCACTGTGGGAGATCCAGGCCCTTGAGGTGGGCCGCCATGGCCCAGGCCGCCACGAGCCCCATGGCGGTGCTTTCCACGTATCCCTCCACGCCGGTGATCTGGCCGGCCAAAAAGAGATCTGAGCGCCCTAGGGGCCGCAGGTTGCCGTCCAACACCCTGGGGGCGTCTACGTAGAGGTTCCGGTGCATCACTCCCATGCGGACAAACTGGGCCCGCTCCAGGCCTGGGATCATCCGGAAGACCCTTTGCTGTTCTCCCCATCGAAGATTGGTCTGAAAGCCCACTAGGTTGTAGAGGGTTCCCTGGCGGTTGTCCTGCCGGAGCTGAACCACCGCGTAGGGCCGACGCCCCGTCCTGGGATCTTCCAGCCCCACGGGCCGCAGGGGACCGAACCTCAGGGTGTCAACTCCCCGTGAGGCCAGCACTTCCACGGGCATGCAGCCCTCGAAGTACTGCCTTTTCTCCTCAAAGCTGTGGAGCGGCGCCCGCTCGGCAGAGTTCAAGGCCTCCCAGAACTTCAGGTAGTGGTCCTTGTCCATGGGGCAGTTCAGGTAGTCTCCGCCCTCCTTAGAGCTGTAACGGTCCTTGCGGTAGGCTATGGAAAGGTCCACCGACTCCAGCTCCAGCACCGGGGCCACGGCATCGAAGAAATAGAGATAGTCACCTCCGGTGACCTCTCCGATCCTCTCGGCCAGGGCAGGAGACGTCAGGGGGCCGCTGGCGACGATACAGGGCCCGGGAGGGATAGTCCTGACTTCCCGACGCTCCACCGAGATCAGCTCGTGGGACGAAAGGGCCTGGGTTATCTTGCCCGAGAAGAGGTCCCGGTCCACTGCCAGGGCCTTGCCGGCCGGTACAGAAGCCCCGTCGGCGGCGGCCATAATCAGGCTGCCAAGGCGTCGCAGCTCCTCCTTGAGGAGCCCCGCCGGGGAATCGGCGGCGTCGGACCCCAGGGAGTTGCTGCACACCAGCTCGCCGAAGCGATCGGTCTGGTGGGCGGGGCTGGGCGTCATGGGCCGCATCTCCAGTAATTTGACGGCGATGCCACGCTGGGCCAGCTGCCAGGCCGCTTCCGATCCGGCAAGGCCCGCGCCGACTACTGTTACAGCATCCATCATTGTTCCCCCCTGTGGCCGCAGCTGGGGCATTGAGGCGTGGTGGACCGTCCCTTGTATTCCATGGGGGCTCCGCAGCTGGGGCAATTGATCCCGGCTGGGCGGTTCCAGGCCACGAAATCGCAGTCGGGGTAGCGGGAGCAGCTGTAAAAGGTGCGGCCCTTTTTGCTCTTCCGCTGGATCATCTCGCCGCCCTGATCGGCGCCGCACTTGGGGCAGGGAACGCCGATTTTCTTCTGGGCCGGCTGGATGTAGGTGCATTCCGGAAAACCGCTGCAACCCACGAACTCGCCGAAGCGGCTGCGGCGGCGGATCAGGGCCTTGCCGCATTGGGGGCACAGCTCGCCGGTGGGCTCCGGCGGAGGCGGCGCCATGGAAGGGGCCTCCTGGGCGGCTTCGATGGCCTCGGTGAAGGGTTTCCAGAAGGAGCCCACCACCTCGTCCCAGGAGCGCTCACCAGCTTCCACCTGGTCCAGAAAGCTCTCCATGGTGGACGTAAAGCCCACGTCCACGATAGGCGAAGGGCTGCCCTCGCTGAAATAGCCGCACAGGAAGCGGTCCACCACCTGGCCCAGATGAGAAGGCGTCAGGTGCCGGTCTTCATCGCGGCGCACGTAGTCCCGGTCGTAGAGGGTCTCCACTATAGAGGCGTAGGTCGAGGGGCGCCCTATGCCGTCCTCTTCCAGGGTTTTGATCAGCGTGGATTCGCTGTAGCGGGCCGGCGGCTTGGTCTGCTTTTGTTCCGATTTGACCTCTTCCAACGTCAAGACCTCGCCGGGCTGGGCAGGAGACAAAAGGTCGTTTTTGATCTCCAGAGGCCACAGGGCCCCCCAGCCTTCGAAGGCCACCGAAGTACCCTGGGCCTTCAGCTCATAGGGGCCGCCGAGGGCCGTGATGGTCGAAGAGTCCACCTGGGCCTGGGCCATCTGGGAGGCCACGGCCCGGCGCCAGATCAGATCGTAGAGCCGGAATTGCTCCGGCGAAAGGGCCTCTTTCAGGACCTGGGGCTTTAGGGTCACGTCGGTGGGCCTGATGGCCTCGTGGGCGTCCTGGGCGTTGGCACCTGCCTGATAGGCCACGGCCCTGGCAGGAAGGTACTTAGCCCCCCAGTCTTGGCCTATGACCTGGCGGATCTGGGCCACTGCCTCCGGAGCCAGCCTGAGACTGTCGGTGCGCATGTAGGTGATGAGCCCCACCATGCCTCGGCCCGGCACGTTGACGCCTTCGAAAAGGCTCTGGGCCACAGCCATGGTCCGCTTGGGCGAAAAGCCCAACCGCCGGGCCGCTTCCTGCTGCAACGTGCTGGTCCTGAAGGGTGCCGGAGCATTTCTCCGGCCTTCCCGGGTGACGAAGCTGTCTACCGTCAAGGGATTGCTGCACAGCGCCTTTTCGATGGCCTGGGCCTTTTCCAGGGAGTCGATCTTCAGGGTCTTGCCCTCTTGGAGAAGCGAGGCACCCCCTTCTTTTTCGACTCGAAGCTGATAGCGCCGTCCGTCGGAAGCCGAGGCCTGGACCGTTACGGTCCAGTAGTCCTGGGGAACGAAGGCCTGGATCTCCCGTTCCCGCTGGCATATGATGGCCAGGGCCACCGATTGGACCCTCCCGGCCGAAAGCCCCCGGCGGACCTTTTTCCACAGCAGGGGGCTCAGTGTGTAGCCCACCAGCCGGTCCAGGACCCGCCGGGCTTGCTGGGCCTCCACTCGGTTCATGTCGATGGTCCCAGGTGAGGCCACCGCCGATGTCACCACGTCGCGGGTGATCTCGTGGACCCTCACTCGGCACTCCGAAGCGGGGTCCACGCCCAAAAGCCGGGCCAGATGCCAGGCGATGGCCTCCCCTTCCCGGTCGGGGTCCGAGGCCAGCAATATCCTGCCAGCCTTGGCAGCAGCCTCCTGGAGCTCTTTCTTCACCTTGGCCTTGCCCTTCACCAAGATGTACTCCGGCTGAAAATGGTGTTCCACGTCGATGGCCAGACGGCTCTTGGGAAGGTCCACGATGTGGCCCACACTGGCTTTCACGGTGTAGCCAGTGCCCAGCATTTTGGTCAAGGCCTTGGCCTTTGTGGGAGACTCGACGATGATCAACGTGGAATCCAAAGAGCTCTGCTTTCTGGGCTTAGACGGCAGGAAGCTCTCCTCGGCCTCTTGGCTCGCCACTCTGGTTGCCCTTTTTCTGGCTGTCGAGGGGCTTTTAGCGGCCTTGGCTGCAGAGGGGGCTTGGACGACCTTGGATCGGGATTTGGGAAGGGTCTTCTGTTGCTCCACGGCAGTTTTCGTTATTTTGCCGGGCCCTTCCGCCTTGGCGGGGCTCTTTTTAGCCCTTGGTGCCTTGGCCGTTGGGGACCCGGCAGTTTTCTTGGCCCTGGAGGACCTGGGCTTTTTGGCCTTCGGCGCCGTGGGCTCTTCTTTTACAGCCTGGGCGGAGTTTTCTAGCTTTGATGGCTCCACCGGATCGGTGGAGGTCTGTTTCTTTACCGCCATAGGGTCACTCCTCTCAAAGGGACCAGGGCCTCAATTCATGGGCAGCGCCGCCGACAAAAGGGCCGGGCTGGCCGTTAGTTCCCCCGACGCGGCAAGGAGGGCGTCCACCACCGACAGAAAGACCTGGGCCCCGGCCTCCGTGCTGGTATAACGTCCGATGGCTACGGTCTCCTCCAGGGCTCTGGACAAGAGATCCTGATCGAGCTCCGAAAAGTTTTGAAAGTGGTAGTACAGCCCCTCGGCGTCTTCGGCCAGGTACCGGCGCTCTTGCGGATGCAGAACTCTGAACATCTTCCCTCTCCCCTTACCGCACCCCTGGGCCCAGGGGGACAAAATAGGGTTATTTTAACTTTTTAAGGGGCCCTGTCAACTCTTGCTAATTCCCCGCGGTCCACCCCGTCAGGAACGGCCTGAAGGCCTTCAGGGCCCTAACGAAAAAAGCGGAGGGGAGACAGGGGCTCCCTTCCGCTTTTCGCCGACTTTGTTTTTTCTTTTCCTTCCCTTTCCGGCAACCGCCTATTCGGTGCTGGAGCGGGAACGGGCAGCCTGCAGGACGATCCGCTGTTCCACCGAGGCCACCAGCTTACGGGTGTAGGCCACCGTGTCGGGGTTGACGCTCATGCTGTCGATGCCCTCCCGAACCAGGAATTCGGCGAAGTCGGGATAGAGCGACGGCCCTTGACCGCAGATCGAGCAGGTGATGCCCTTTTTGTGGGCGGCCCTGATCAGGGTGCTGATGGCCCTCTGGACCGCCGGATCCCGCTCGTCGAAGTAGCCCATATTGTTGAGAATCCCCGAATCGCGGTCCACCCCCATGACCAGCTGGGTCAAGTCGTTGCTGCCGACGCTGAAGCCGTCCACCAGCTCTGCGAACTCCTCGGCCTGGAAGACCACCGCCGGGACCTCGGCCATGATCCAGATCTTAAAGGACTTGTTCTGAATCAGCCCTTCGGAGGCCATGATCTCCTTGACCCGCCGAAGCTCCCAGGTGGTCCGAACGAAGGGAAGCATTACCCAGACGTTGATGAGGCCGAAGTCGTCGCGGACTTTCTTGATGGCCTTGCACTCCAGACGGAAGCCTTCTTCGTAGGCCGGCGAAATGTACCGCGACACGCCGCGCCAACCGATCATGGGGTTGTTCTCCTCGGGCTCCACTTCGCCGCCCTCCAGGCCTCGGAACTCGTTGGTCCGGAAGTCGCTGAGCCGCACCACCAGCGGTCGGGGGTAAATGGCCTGGGCCACCGTAGTGATGGCTTGGCTCATGTCATCGATCAGCACCTGGCCGCGGCCGGTCTGGAGCAGGTGCATGGGGTGAACGCCCACGTGGGAGAAGATAAATTCGGTCCGCATCAGGCCGATGCCGTCAAAGGGCAGGTGGTTGTACTTGCCGATGATCGAGGCGTCGCCCAGGTTCATGTATATTTTTGTGCCCGTCACAGGGGCCGACTCGTAGACCGGGGCCGGACCTGCGGCGCCGGGCGCCACCGGCGAGTGCTTGTCTTGGTCCGACGACAGGTTAACAGCACCACGGTAGACCACGCCGCGGGTGGCGTCGACGGTGACTTCCATTCCGTCAGTCAGGACCTCGGTGCCGTTCTTGCTGCCGACGATGCAAGGAATGCCCAATTCTCGGGAGACTATGGCGGCGTGGCAGGTCCGGCCGCCCTCGTCGGTGACCACTGCGGCAGCCTTCTTCATGGCCGGCACCATGTCGGGGTTGGTCATGGAGGTAACCATCACGTGGCCCTCCTGGACTTTGGCGATTTCGTCCAGTGATTTGATGTAGATCACTTGGCCCCGCGCGATACCAGGCGAAGCCGCCAGGCCGCGGACCAGCACGATCGGTGAAGTGGCCTTTTCCATCGCAGTTTCCTCCTTGGGAGCTGTAGCTTTTTCGTCTTTCAGCGTCGTCACAGGCCTAGCCTGGAGAATGTAGAGATCCTTGGTGTCCCTGTCCTGGCCCCACTCGATGTCCATGGGGGCTCCGTAAAGCTTTTCGATGGCCCTGCCGGCCTCGGCGAGCCTCTTCACTTCCGCCACAGTCATGCAGCGTTTGGACACCCACTCGGGGCCCAGATAATCGGCCACCGAGACCGACACGGTGCCGCTGCCGGAGCTGCGGTCTACGATCATGACCTTTTTGTCGGCTATGACCGTGTCCAGCTCCGTCAGGCTGTCTTTGCTCAGGATGTACTCGTCGGGCGTCACCGAACCTGACACCACGGCCTCTCCCAGTCCCCAGCTGGCGTTGATCATGATCTGTCCCCGCTCGCCGGTCACTGGGTTGGCGGTAAACATGACGCCGGAGATCTCGCTGTCCACCATCTTCTGGACCACGGCGCAGAGGGACACCGAAAAATGGTCGAAGTTCTGTTTTTGGCGGTAATAGGTAGCACGGGCGTTCCAGAGGGAAGCCCAGCACTCCCGGACGTGGCGCACCACGTCGCCGGCGCCGATGACGTGGAGATAGGTGTCCTGCTGTCCCGCAAAGGAGGCGTCGGGCAGGTCCTCGGCGGTGGCCGAACTGCGGACCGCCACCCGGGGCTCTGCCACTCCAATGCTGTCCGCCAAAGCATCATAGGCCCGGCGGATTTGGTCTTCTATATAATCCGGCACCGGGGCCTGGAGTATGAGATCCCGGATCTGGGCGGTCCTGGCCTGGAGCTCCGATGTGTCCTCGAAATCGAGGCCCTCCAGGATGGCGGCAATTCTGCCGTCTAGGCCCATTTCTTTGATGAAGCGGCTGTAGGCCTGGGCCACCACGCAGAACCCGGGGGGCACCGGCACGGAGGCCGACATCAGCTCGCCCAGGTTGGCCCCTTTGCCTCCTACCATGGGAATATCGCCTTTACGAATTTCGTCAAACCACTTGATCACGTTGTACTGGCTCACGGTATTCACTCCTTCGATGGCCCTTAGCCAACGCCCCAAGGATAGCCCCTTGGCGCCATTCCATCTTTATAGTTTTTATATATAAAAATAGTTTTACACTTATATGTTTAGAACAATAAAGCCTAGCAATCCCGTTTTAAGAAAGAAAAATGACGAGCTCCAACGGCCTTTTACTATTTATTTTTCCCAAAACAGCCCCTATGATAAAATCACAAATAATAAGCTATGAACTAGTGAAAGAGGTGACAGCATGGTGACGGCAGGAGAGGTTAAGGAAGCTCTGGCCCGGCGTGGCATTGCCTGCGAAGGTCCATCGCAGGCGGAGCTCTTGGGCTTTGAAGTCCTCGGCCAGGAGGATAGCTGGCAGCGGCGGGCCGGAACGCTGGTGGTCCTGACGGAATCCTACGGAAGGGATCGATGGGAAGAGGCCCATAGGGCCTGTTTTGATCTGGAAAGGAGGGGGGCTACTGCTTTAATTCGGGCCGAATCGGCGCCTAAAGGGGCCCTGAGTTTGGAGCCCCACCAGCCTCTGGGGCCGGTAATACAGGTCCTGGAGGAGCTCTTTCTTTTAGCGCCCTACGAGGGACTTTTGAGCCTTTTGGAGCGCCGGGGCAGTCCCCAGGAACTGGTGGAGCTCTTGGGGCGCCAATGGGGCCACAGCGCCTTCCTGGAGACTCCCAGCCGCAGGACCCTTATGGCTTCCGGCTCCGAGGCCTTTTCCAGGCAGATCGGCCAGCTGCCGCTCCACGAGCTGTTGGGCCTCTATCCCCACAGGGCCATCGAGAGCGAGGGAGTCACCATGGGCTATCTTTTCCTGTACCCCCACGAAGGTCTGCCCTGGGAGGCCGCCCTGGATCGAGCCGCGGCGGTCTTACAGGTCCTGTTGGAGCGAATCCAGAGCTCCCAGCGTTGGGAGGACAGAAAAAAGGAGGAGCTCCTCCGGCGGCTCCTGTTCGCAACTGAAGCCGAAAGGCAGGACCTGGAGCCCCGAGACCTGAAGGCCCTAGCCGAGGGGCCGTCGACGCTGCTGGTCTGCGGCTTCAAAAAAAAGGCCCTCTCTCCCCAGGAGAGACAGAGCCTTCAGGACAACTTCCGGATCTTTTTCCCCAAGGCGCCCATGACCTGGCTGGAGGGCCGCCTGGTGGCCCTCATGGAGCCCTCGGGAGACCTGCGATCCAGGATCCTGCAGCTCCTGAAGGGCCCCCTTTGGTCCTTCAGTCAGGTAGGCGTGGGGCCCTTTCGCCAGGACCTGCGGGACCTTGCCCAGAGCTACCACGAGGCACTTCGGGCCCTGAAGATGACCGGGGAGCTCTCGGAGTTTCCGGCCCTGTTGTTCTGGGAGGACTGCGATCTCCAGTCGCTGCTCATGCCCCTCCTGAAGGGCCAGGAGAGCCGTGCCTTTGTCCAGCGCCACCTGGGACCGCTCCTCCAAGAGCCGGAGCTTTTGCGCACCCTGGAGGTGCTCATAGGCTGTGGATGGCGGCAGGTGGCGGCGGCGAAAAGACTGGCGGTCCACTACAACACCCTGCGGTACCGAATCGATAGGATCCACCAGATCCTGGGCAAGGAAATCCAGGAGACCGAGGCCAAGACTCTGTCGGTGGCCCTGGAGCTGCTGAAGCTCTCCGAGAGGCTCCCGGCAGGGCCCCATGACGTCCCGGCAAATCTACAGGGCTAGCGGTTGTTTGCCTTGTCGCCGGCGGTGGCCACGTTGAAGTTGGTGCCCCTGTAGCTGGCCAGTACATCGGCCATTTCCTGGCCGTAAGTGGCAGCGAAATCCTCCAGGACCTGGCCGTTGACCTGTTCGCCCTGGGCGCCGAAGATGGCCGCCGTCACCTCGTTATAGGACCAGTAGGAATGAGCACAGTGAAATTCGAAACTCCGCTGGTATTCCCCTTTCTTGGTCAAGCAAGCCCCTTCGTCCAGATTGGCGGCCCGGACGATGTGGATGCAGCAGTCCTCTTCGTTGAGGCTCTGGGGAACCTGGTAGGTCAAATAGGGGTTAAAACCCCGGCAGATCGCGCTGTCCAGGTGCTTGCAATACTCCCGGCCAGCCTCTAGGAGCCCCATTTCGGCGAACTGGTTATGCCAGGGGCAGACCGTGATCTTCACCTTGTAGTCCGGCCCCAGGGAGAGTACCTCGCTTTGGTGGCGGTCCCCAGGGGCCAGGTCGGGGCTGGGAGCCCACTCGCCGTATCGACAATAGGTCTGGTAGGTCAGCTCGGCGCCGTCCCGGATGGCTCGCTGGGCCATCCGTCGGCCCCGCTGCCCGGCGTAGTACTGGGTGGCGTGGACAAAGGCCTTCCGTCCCCTCTCGCCGAAGGCCTTCGTCAGGTAATGGTAGTACTTGGCAGCTATGAACGCGTGGACCCTTTCGTTAAACTTCACCGCTATCCCCCTCCTCCGGGGCCTGGTCGCTCCCGCCTAGCCGAAAGTCCCTGCCTGCCCTGCTCCGCAGGGCCTTCAATCGAAGGCGGCCAAGCAGCCCTGTTCTTTAAGGTATTCCAAAATCTCCTGGGCCGTCTCTTCCAAGGCCCGCTCCGTCACGTCGACCTGCTTGGCCTGAAGCCTGTCCATGATCATCCTGGCGTAGTTCAGTTCCTCCTGGACCCTGTCGTCTCGAGCGTAGGAAGCCCGATCGGGGTCCAGCCCCAGCATGTGGAGCCGGTCCCGCCGGATTTTCTTCAAGGCCTCGGGCTTGATCGACAGACCCAGGACCCGACCGCGAGGGAGCGTGAAAAGCTCCTCCGGGGGCGCCAGCTCGGGCACCAGCGGGACGTTGGCCGTCCGAATCCCCTTGCTGGCCAGGTACATAGACAGGGGGGTCTTGCAGGTCCTGGAGACGCCCACGATCACCAGCTCAGCCTCGGGGAGCAAATTGGGATTGCTGCCGTCGTCGCAGGTGCTGGCGAACTCCATGGCCTTGATGCGCCGGAAATACTCCTCATCTAACTTGTGGGACGCTCCGGGCCTTCCGGCGGCCGGAGTCCCCAGCTCGGCCCCTATGGCCTCCAGCAGGGGGCCGAAAAGGTCGATCACCGCCACTCCCATTTCGGCGGCTCGCTGCTTCATGTACTCCCGCATGGTCTGGGACACCAGGGTGCATACGATCAGGGCTCCCTTCTGCCAGGCCTCCTGGCAGACCTCCCGAATCCGCTCCTCCGTGTCCACGTAGCGGAACCGCTGCAGGGCGATTCGGTTTCGGTCAAACTGCCGTATGGCCGCCCGGGTCACGCTGCTGGCCGTCTCTCCTGTAAAGTCGGAAACGATAAAGATTTGCAGCTCCACGCCGTATTTCTCGGCCTGGGCCGAAAAAAGTTCCACCCCGTCGGACTTCACTGCCTCTCATCACCGGACCTTTCTGTCTCTTCTGCTCATGAACGATAAAAAGGTGCCTCTGGCTACAGCGAGGCCCTCCACCGGCCTGGCCCCGAGGGATAGACCAGTCCCTGGCTCTGGAGCTCGATCAGGTAAAGCTGCAGCTCCCCTAGGCTTTGGCCGGTCTTAAGGGCCAGCTGGTCCACCGTCAAGTCGCCCTGTTCCTGGAGGCATTTCAGGAGCTCCTGGGCCTTTCCCTCCAGCTGGGGCCCCGGGAAGAGCTCCAACTGGCCTAAGCCACAGAAGCTCTCCAGGAACTCCGGCAGGCCCACCAGCGGCGTGGCGCCTTCAAAAAGCAGCCGGTTGCTACCTTCGCAGATCTTCTCGTCGATCCTGCCGGGCACAGCCCAGAGCTCCCGGCCCATCTCCATGGCGTAACGGGCCGTGTGCATAGACCCGCCCTTCAAAGGCGATTCGACCACCACCACCCGGCGTACCAATCCGGCGATGATCCTGTTCCGCCGGGGGAACCGCCAGGCCGTACCGGGCGTGCCCAGGGGGTATTCACTGACCAGGGCTCCCTGACCGGCGATGCGGTCGAAAAGCTCCTCGTGGCCTCGAGGCCAGACCCGGTCCACGCCGTTACCCAGCACCGCCACAGTGGGACCGCCGCCGTCGAGGGCGCCGCTGTGGGCCGCCCCGTCGATGCCCCGGGCTCCGCCGCTGACCACCACGGCTCCGGCCTGGGCCAAGGCCTGGCCCAACCGAAGGGCCGTTCTAAAACCGTAGTCGCTGCACCGCCGGGTCCCCACTATGGACACTGAGTTTTCCACTTCCGGCCAGCAGCCCTTGACGTAGAGCGCCGCCGGCGGGTCGGCGATCTGGTTCAACCTTTGGGGATAATCGTCGCCTCCCCAATAGAGCAGCGACAGCCCCAGCTTTTCGCAACGTTCCAGCTCTCGGTCCACCCAGTTCTCCTGGGCTAATTTTTTCAGCCGGCCGGCCACGGCGTCAGAGACCCTCTCTCCGGAAACCAAGTATTCCAGCAACTCACGGGGCTCCTGTGGGGCCGATGGATCCCGCAGCAAATCAGCGGCAAGGCCAGCACCGCAGAGCCACAGGCAGAGGCGCTCCCTCGTCATGGCAGGGCACCGCTATCCCGATAGGCCAGGGCTTCGGCTATGACGCTGGTATCCACGGCGTCGCTGCCGTCCAAATCGGCGATGGTCCGGGAGACCCGCAGCACCCGGCTGATCCCTCTGCCCGAGAGCCGCAGCTTTCCCGCCATGGAGGACAGGAACTGCCGTCCCTCCTTGGTGAGGCCTACCTGGCGGCGAAGGTGCCGCTCCGACAGTTCGGCGTTGCACTCCACGCCCAGTTCCTTGGCCCGCTCCCACTGGCGGGCTCGGGCCGCCGCCACCCGTTGGCGCACGGCCTCGCTGGATTCGGCTCCGACGCTGTTGAATTCCAAAAGCTCCCTTGGCGTCAGCCTGGGCACCGACACGTAGAGGTCCACTCGGTCCAGCATGGGCCCCGAGAACTTGCGGCGGTACCGCTCCTGCTCAGAGGCGCTGCAACGGCAGGGCTCCACTGGGTCGCCTTTCCAGCCGCAGGCGCAGGGGTTGGCGGCCAACACCATCAGCACCCGGCTGGGATAGACCACCGACCCGGCCGCTCTGGTCACCGCGATGAAGCCGTCTTCTATGGGCTGCCGGAGGGCTTCGGTCAGATCCCGGCGGAACTCGGTGAACTCGTCCAAAAAGAGCACCCCTCGATGGGCCAGGCTCACCTCGCCGGGCCGCAGGTCCGCGCCGCCGCCGCAGACCGACACGGTGCTGGCCGTGTGGTGGACCTGCCGGAAGGGCCGCTGCCGGTCAGGAGGGGCCGCCATGCCCACGGAGCTCCGGATCAACAGAGTCTCCAGAAATTCCGAATCCGAAAGGGGCGGCAAAATCCCCTGGAGGCACCGGGCCAGAAGGGTCTTGCCGCTGCCAGGAGAGCCCACCATCAGCAGATTATGATGGCCCGCCGCCGCTATTTCCAGGGCCCGCCGGGCCGCCAATTGTCCCTTTACTTCACTCAGGTCAGGGTCCGAAGGGCCATGGAAGGCCGGCGAGGTGCTGCGCCGCACCGCCTTCAGCCCTTCCTGGCCTTGGAGATGGGCCAGCAGGTCCCCCAGGGTGGCCACGCTATAGGCCTCCACGCCCTCCACCAGTGCCACCTCTCCGGCGTTTCCCTCGGGACAGAACAGGGGCAGCTTCATCTTTCTGGCCAGCAAGGCCGCCGGAACGGCGCCCCGCACAGGCCGGACCCTGCCGTCGAGGGCCAACTCCCCCAGGTAGATGCCGCCGGCGGAATTGCAGTAGCCCATCTGACGGGCCAGAGCCACGGCGATGGGCAGATCTAACAGGCTTCCTTCTTTGGGGAGGTCAGCCGGAGCCAGGTTGACGGCTATGCGGCCCTGGAGCTGGGCCCCCTGGGCTCTGAGGGCGGCCCGGACCCTTTCGCGGGATTCCTTGACCGTCGTGTCGGGCAGCCCCACCAGGGAGAAGCTGAAAAGGCCCTTAGTCACTTCGGCCTCGGTCTCCACCGCTACGGCCTCTACCCCCTTCAAGGTAATACCCAAAACCTCAGAAGCCACGGTCCATTCCTCCTTCCAGCTCCACGTTGCTGAACCATTGCAGCCTCCAAGGGCCCGTTCTCTTTACGTCGATGGCTATCAGATCGATTCTCCAGTTGCCCTGCCAGCCCTGTCGGGCCACGTACCAAGCAGCGCCTCGGATCAGCCGGCCCAGCTTCTGGGGCCCCAGGGTGTTTTCGGCGGACTGGTAGGCGTTTTCCTTGCGGCAACGGACCTCCACGAAGGCCCATTCGGAACCGTCCCGGCAGAGGATGTCCAGCTCCAGGGGGCCGCAGCGCAGGTTGCGCCCCAAGATAGAAAGGCCCTGCTGGGAAAGGAATTCCGCCGCCTTGTCCTCGGCCCATTGGCCCAAGGCCTTTCGCTGTCCGCCTAGACAAAAAGACCGCTCTTGGGCCGTGAGGACGCCTGAGGCGGCCTCCTGCACCGAAGGAGCGGAGTGAAAGGGGCCCTGTAGGGTTTTGTTCAGGAATCTCAAGGGATTTATCATAGATCTACTCCCAGGAAAAGCTTCTCCTATGGATCGGAGAGGGGCCCAAGCGAGCGATAGCCGCCCGGTGCTGCGCCGTACCATAGCCCTTGTGCTGCGCCAAGCCGTAACCGGGAAAAAGGCCGTCGTAGCCCCTCATCATCCGGTCTCGCAGGACCTTGGCCACCACCGACGCCGCCGATATCTCAGGGTAGAGGTCGTCGCCGCCTGGCACGGCCTGTTGATAGCAGTCCAGGCCCGGGATCTCCCTGTTACCATCCACCACCAAGCCGTCAAAGGCCTTCGGAAGCCGCCTGACGGCCCAGGCCATGGCCCACAGCGTGGCCTGGAGTATGTTGTGGCGATCGATGCGGGCCGCCGTGGCTACCTGGGCCCGCCAGATCACGCCAAGGTCCCCCATCTTATAGAAAAGCTGCTCCCTGCGCCGGGGCGAAAGCTTCTTAGAGTCCCTGAGGCCCAGGTCCTTCAAGATCTCTCTTTGGCTCTCAGTGAGTATCACCGCGGCGGCCATGACAGGACCCGCCAGGGGGCCCCGCCCCGCTTCATCCACGCCGGCCAGGATCACGGGTCAAGCTCCTCTAGGCCCTCGGAGCCCTCCTGATCCAAGGCCTTCATGGCCAGAGATCCAGGCCGCTCCAGGGATACTTTCCCCAGCTTGCCCGAGGAGAAGGACTCCAGCAGGCGGCGGCCCGCCAAGGCCTGGTCCACGGCTCCGCCCGAGACCAGGCAGCCCAGCCTTTTTCCCAGGGCTTCCAGCGTCATAGAGGGGTTTTCATGGGCCGCTACGGACCATTTTTTCTCCACTATGTACCAAAGGTCCTGGCGGATCAGAAAATCGACCAGCTTCCAGGCCACCACGTCGTAGCCCCCTATCACGTCGGGACGGGAACAGCCCAGCCAGGCTAGGGCCTTTTGCACCGCCTCGCCGCTGTGAGGATCCAGTATGCCCGGCGAGTCCACCACCAGATAATCCTTGCCGCGGTACCAGGAGACGCCCCTGGTGACGCCGGGCACGGCGCCCACGGGGGCTCGCCTTTTTCCCACCAGGAGGTTCAGCAGCGCCGACTTTCCCACGTTGGGAATCCCCACCACGGCCAGCCGCAGCTCCCTGTAGGCCGGCTTTATCTTGCCGAAGGCCCGTTCTAGGGGGCCGATGTGCCCCTTCAGGACATCGAAGGCCCAGGCCTGGCTCCGGCGGCTTTGATAATGGGAAAGCCACTCCGCCGTGGCTCCGTCGTCGGCCAAATCCCGCTTGGTCAACACCACCCAGAGAGGTTTTTTGGACGACCTGAGCTGGGCCGTCCAGGGCGAAGCCGTCAGCTCCGGCGCCCTGGCGTCTCGGACCTCCAGGATCAGGTCCAGTTTGTCCAGCAACTCTTCAAGCTGCCTGGTGCCCTTGGCCATGTGGCCCGGAAACCAGGCCGTTCTCCCTGCCATCAGTCCACTGTCCCAAGGCGGTTCAGCGGCCAGAAGCGCCAAAACACCGGGCCTCGGATGTTCTTTTTGGGGACAAAGCCCCAATAGCGGCTGTCGTGGGAATTGGGCCGGTTGTCGCCCATGGCCACGTAGGATTCTTCGGGCACTGCCACAGGTCTCATGTTAAAGCTGTCGTGGAACATCACGTAGGGCTCTTCCAGGGCCTCGCCGTTGATGTAGACTACGCCGCGGCGCATCTCCACCACGTCGCCGGGCACGGCGATGAGCCGCTTGACGTAGTCCTCCTTGGGATTCTGGGGATTTTTAAAGACGAAAACGTCGCCCCGCTGGGGCTCTCGTAGACGATACCAGAACTTGCAGACCAGCACCCTGTCGCCGACCAGCAAGGTGGGAACCATGGATTCGCTGGGAATCCAAAAGGCCTGGACCACGAAGGTCCGCAGGATCAGTGCCAGCACCAGGGCCCAGATAAGAGTTTCCAGCCCTTCCCGGAGCCAAGCAATGGGGACGAGCTTTGTCCAGAGGTGGGCCAGCAGATCAATATATTTTTGATATAAAGATTTAAAGGTCATACAAAACCTCCCATAGGGGCTCTCCTATACAAAAATACTATTAATTAATCTTCGTATGAACAACTGCGGGTCACATAGCCCCTCACCGAGACCGTCAAGCTCTCGCCAAGGCTTTCGTTTCTGCTGTCGTAAAAGGTCAGCACAAAGGCGGGCGAGACCGTGCGGCTCCCCCAACTGTACTGACTGGTCAAGGTCCCGCTTTGATGGGTTTTGAACTTCAGCCTGGAGTCCACCTGGAAGGTCTCCGATCCCCCCGGAAAGGAGAGCAAAACGGAACTGGCCAGGGAACTGCTGTTCACGTTAGACCTGATCAATATGGAGAGATCCTGACGGTAGCGGCTGGCCCAGGAAAGGGACCGGACGAACCAGGAAGACAGCCGGTCCGCCTCGCCGTGGGCCAACCTGTGCAGGCTCTCCTCGCCGGAGATCGCCATAGGACCGCAAAGCAGGGCTATCACCGCCAGAGCGACCAGCAGTTCCACCAAGACAGAACCTGCCAAGGGTCTGTCACAGCCCTTTTTCATGATATCCTCCCGACAGTCCCGGGCCAACGGTCTGGACCTAGGGTAACCGTTGAAGGCCCCGCCCGGCTAGGGGAGCAACAGCTTGCTCTTTCCGCCACCGCTCATACGGTCCAGCCGCTGCAGGTCCGCCGCCGAGGCAACGTCGAGGCGTGGCTTGCGCTCCTCCTCTTTGATCATTTCCTGCATCTTCTTTTCGTAGTCCACTATGCTCTGCTTGATGGCCCCGGCGTCGCACTTGACCCACTGGAGGATGCTGTCGGCCACCGACTTCAGGCTCTCCTCATCGGGAAGCTTCTGGATGGCTCCCAAATCGAGAAGAAGCTGATGCTCCTCCTTCACGGAGGTCAGAATATCCTCGTCGGTCAGCAGGCCCTTGCGGTACATGGCCCGGGCCAGGATGTTGAACCGGCTCTTCAGGTTTTCGCCGGCCATGGAAAGAGCGTCCACTCGAGCCAAAAGCATGGACAGGACCTCATCAAGACTGATCTGCATCGCCATTATACACACGTCCTTTTTAATTTATGGGGCGCCATCACAGATGGCGCAAATCAAACTATCTATGAATCGCTAATTCCCTAATAATCTCTATCAAGGCCTATACGTTAAATCGGAATTCTACCACATCGCCGTCCTGCATGACATAGTCTTTGCCCTCCAGGCGGAGCAATCCTCTGGCTTTGGCCTCGGCCAGAGAGCCGCAGTTCACCAGATCCTGATAGCCCACGATCTGGGCCCGGATAAATCCTCGCTCAAAATCGCTGTGAATCGTCCCAGCCGCTTGGGGGGCCTTGGTGCCTCCGGTGATGGTCCATGCCCGGGACTCCTTCACCCCTGCCGTTAAGAAAGATATTAACCCCAGCAGCCGGTACCCTGCGGAGATCAGCCTGTCCAATCCCGAGGCCTCCAACCCAAGGGCCTCCAGATATTGGGCCTTCTCCTCCGGATCCAGCTCGGCAATCTCAGCCTCGATTTGTGCGCAAATGGGGACAAATTCGGCCCCCGACGCCGCGGCGTAGTCCCGGACCTTATCGGAATAGCCGTTACCGCCCTGGGACAGGTCTCCTTCGGAAATGTTGGCCACATAGAGCATGGGCTTGTGGGACAGCAGGTTCAGTCCCCTGAGCAGGGCCAGCTCTTCGTCGCCCAGGTTCAGGGTCCGCACCAGACGGCCGGCCTCCAAAGCGCCCTTGACCTTGGTCAAGAGCTCCAAAAGGCCCTGCTGGCTTTTATCGGTCTTGGCTAGCTTTTCCACCTTGCTGTAGTTCCGCTCGATCATCTCCAGGTCCGAGAGGATCAGCTCCAGCTCGATGGTCTCTATATCCCTGAGGGGATCTACGGAGCCTTCCACGTGGACTATATTGCCGTCGTCGAAGCAGCGTACCACCTGGACTATGGCGTTCACTTCCCGGATATGGGACAGGAATTTGTTGCCCAGCCCCTCGCCCCGGTTGGCCCTCTTGACCAATCCGGCGATGTCGAAGAACTCCACCGCTGTGGGAGTAATCTTAGCGGAATTGAACATCTCTGCCAATACTTCCAGTCTCTGGTCAGGCACCGAGACCACTCCCACGTTGGGCTCGATGGTGCAAAAAGGATAGTTAGACGCCTCGGCCCCCGCGGAGGTGATGGCGTTGAAAAGGGTGCTCTTGCCCACGTTGGGCAGGCCCACGATTCCAAGTTTCACAGAGATCCCCCATTTCTGGCATTTCTGACGATCAAGTGCCCGCAGAAATCCGGCACCGTCGCCCAAACTTCCGGAGAAGCAGCTTCATCATTTTATCTCAATTTCCCTTTCCGAGGGAGCTTTTCAGCCTATAAACCGAGATGTTCCGGCAAGTTCATCCCTATTTTACGAAAAGGGCCTTCCCAGTAAAGTCCACTCTATAATGGTGGACAATTTCCGCGCCCTATCCAGCAACAATCCCCCAGCAGGGCGGCGGTGGAACAAAAAAATCCCGAAGCCCCCTTTTAAAGAGGACTTCGGGAAAATAGAGCGCCGGTAGTTTTCGGACGGCTTTTAGGCCTTCAGGTTGCCAGAACGGTCCAGCTCGTTAAGCTGATCCAAGGACTTGACCACGATCTTGCTCAGTCCCAACAGGGCGATCAGGTTGGGAAACACCATGAGACCGTTGAAGAAGTCCGCCAGCTGCCAGACCAGTTCCAGGTGTAGTACCGCCCCTACGAGCAGGAAGACCATGACCAGGGCCCGATAGGGGACCAAGACCTTGACGCCAAGGAGATATTTCACGTTCTGCTCGGCGAAGAAGTACCATCCTATGATGGTGGTAAAGGCGAAGAACATGAGGCAGATAGCCACAAAGCTGTAGCCGATGTTCTGGCCCAGGCCGATCTCGAAGGCCCTTTGGGTCAAGGCGATACCGTTAAGCACGGCGCCGCCATCGCTCTCAGGCACGAGGGCCCCCGTCACCAGAATTACCAGAGCCGTCATGTTCAACACCAGGAAGGTATCGATGAACACGCTGACGATAGCGCAAAGGCCCTGCTGGGCCGGACGCTGGACCTTGGCCACGGCGTGGGCATGGGGCGTAGACCCCATACCGGCCTCGTTGGAAAAAAGCCCCCGGGCCACGCCGTAGCGGATGGCCTCCTTCATCGAGGCGCCGATCAGGCCGCCCGTAGCCGCAGTTGGACTGAAGGCCCCCACGAAGATGGACTTTATGGCGGGGATTATGGCGCCCAGATGGGTGACCAAAATGTAGGCTCCACCCAGCAGGTACAGAAAGGCCATAACGGGCACCACCTTCTCGGCAAAGGAGGCGATGCGGCCCGTTCCACCGAAGAAGACAAAGCCGGCCAACACAGCCAACACGGCGCCCACCACCAGTTTATTGAGGCCAAAGGCGGACTGGAAAGCGTCGGCGATGGAGTTGGACTGGACCATGGGGCCGATCAATCCCAGCGCGATTATAGTAGCGACGGAGAAAAACACCGCCAGGGGCTTCCAAGCCTTGCCCAATCCGTTGGTGATGTAATAGGCCGGACCTCCCACCACGGCGCCGCTCTCGTCATGGCCCTTATAGGTCTGGGCCAGCACGGCCTCGCCGTAGATGGTGGCCATACCAAAAAAGGCCGCCAAGTACATCCAGAAAATAGCACCAGGACCGCCCAAAGCGATGGCCGTAGCGGCGCCGGCCAAGTTGCCGGTGCCCACTTGAGCGGCGATAGCCGTGGCCACGGCCTGGAAAGAGGACATGCCCTCGTCTCCGGCCCGCTTGCCCGACAGGGAGAAGTTGCCGAAAATATGGCGCCAACCTTGCCCAAAATGCTTCAATTGAATGAAACCGAGCCGCAGAGTGAAATAGATCCCTGTGCCCACCAGCAGAGGGATCAAGCAATAGAGCCCCCACAGAAAGCTGTTAGCATCGGTAACCAGTGCAGTAAGCCTTTCCATAAAATCATCTCCATCCTTTATGCAAATCTTCCGCTTGGCCTCTACTCCATTAATCCAACAAAAGACTTTACTGGATTACATCATAGTGTTCTCTTATCGCCGCCAATCTTTATTGAAAAGGCAAGCTTTATCGACCGTTAGTTATATTTTATCCCATTTA
Source organism: uncultured Synergistaceae bacterium (assembly GCA_964575405.1). Lineage (GTDB taxonomy): Bacteria > Synergistota > Synergistia > Synergistales > Dethiosulfovibrionaceae > CAZCKP01. Next base: position 36,978 of record CAZNRB010000004.1, read on the forward strand.
GAATAAAATTCAAGAAAGGGAACCTTTCATAAATCGAATAAATTGCCCTATTGATTATTTCTCTTAGTGAATTAATTCTTCATCAAAATCAAGTGACTTTATTTCAATAACTAAAAGTTTCTAAGGACCTTCTTGTTTGAGCTCCCCTATTTTGCGCTATTTTTCGCAAAATGACATGTATACAAAGAACACCACAGGCCTAATGGACAGAACAATGACAGCCAAATACGTAAAAATACCTATTTGAATTCTCATGAATCAGGAACCACCGGATTAGCCGGAAGTTTTCGTTATACAAAAAGGCCCCCTCCGGCAAAACCGGAAGGGACCCAAGGCCACCGATTCTAAGGATCTTTAGGCCTTCAGATGGCCCGAAGCGTCCAGTTCGTCGATCTGCTTCAGCGAGGCTACCACCACCTTGCTGAGTCCCAGCAGCGCGATCAAGTTGGGGAACGCCATGAGCCCGTTGAAGAAATCCGTCAACTCCCAGACCAGGTTCAGCTGCAGCATGGAGCCCAGGACTATGAACAACACCACTAAAGTCCGGAAATGTATCAGGTACTTGGTGCCAGTGAGGAACTTCACGTTCTGCTCGGCGAAGAAGTACCAGCCTATGATGGTGGTGAAGGCGAAGGACATCAAGCAGAGCGCCACGAAGCTGTACCCCAAGCTCCTGCCCAGACCGATCTCAAAGGCCCGCTGGGTCAAGGCGATACCGCTGAGCACCTCGCCGCCAGGGAGCTCCGGCACCAGCGCGCCGGTGACCAGAATCACCAGAGCGGTCATGTTCAACACCAAGAAGGTGTCCACGAAGACGCTGACCACCGCCGAGAGGCCCTGTTGGGCCGGGCGCTGGACCTTGGCCACGGCGTGGGCGTGGGGCGTCGAGCCCAAGCCCGACTCGTTTGAGAACAGTCCCCGAGCCACGCCGTAGCGCATAGCCTCCTTCAAGGTGGCCCCGATCAAGCCGCCGGTGGCCGCTGCGGGGTTGAAAGCGCCCACGAAGATGGACTTGATAGCCGGCACCACGGCGCCCAAATGGGTGCCGATGATGTAAAGGCCACCCAGGATGTACAGCGCCGCCATGAAGGGCACCACCTTCTCGGCGAAGGAGGCGATGCGCCCCATGCCGCCGAAGATGACAAAACCTCCCAGCGCCGCCACCACCAGACCGGTGACTATCTCGTTGACGCCAAAGGCGGTGTTGAAGGCCGTGACGATGGAGTTGGTCTGCACCAGGTTTCCGATCAGGCCCAGGGCGATAATGGCCGCTATAGAGAAGAAGAGAGCCAGTGGCCGCCAAGCCTCGCCCAGGCCCTTGGTGATGTAGTAGGCCGGGCCACCTACCACCACACCGTCCTCGTCGCGGGTCCTGTAGGTCTGGGCCAACACCGCCTCGGCGTAGATGGTGCCCATGCCCACGAAGGCGGCCACGTACATCCAGAAGATAGCTCCGGGGCCGCCCATAGCTATGGCCGTGGCGGCGCCGGCCAAGTTGCCGGTACCTACCTGGGCCGCTATGGCCGTGGACACGGCCTGAAAGGACGACATACCGTCGCTGTCGGCTCTCTGCCCCGACAGGGAAAAGCCCCCGAAGATGTAGCGCCACCCCTTGCCAAAGTGGCGCAACTGGATGAAGCCCAGCCTCAGAGTGAAGTACAGCCCCGTGCCGACCAACAGGGGGATCAAGCAGTAAAGCCCCCACAGAAAGCTATTAACATCGGTAACTAGTGCGGTAAGTCTTTCCATAAAATCATCTCCATCCTTAAATATATTCAAATATTTCTCGCTTATCCACTACCTTCCAATCCGACGAGAACATTACTACATTGTAGTATATCTATAGCGCACCTTTCCGCCAATATTCATTAAATAAGTAAATTTTATCAATCACTAGCTATATTTTGCCTCATTTCAACTAAAAACAACGGGGGCTAATCTTCGCGATTCGAAGTAATTGCACTGTTAATTGTTCTTTTAAGCAAATTAATTTCACATCAGAATTAAGTGCGCCTGCCTCTATAACCAACACATTTTCTCTGGGCTTTGTTATTTAACCTCCTCTATTTTGAGCTATATTTCTCAAAGTCTCATGTATACAAAGCTCGCTCAAGATATAAAAACCAGAATAATAACAGATAAATAAGTAAAAATGCTTATCTAGGGTTCTGTACGGAAAACGGGGCCCCTCTGCGGAGGCCCCGTTGTATTGCCGATTTATCTATATTAGGACTATTTATTTTAATACTCCAACAGCAGCCGCAGACAGGTCCTGACGCCGAAGGCCGAACAGCCTTCGGAATAACATCCAAAGGCCCTGTCGTAAAAGTCCACTCCGGCAATATCGAGGTGGACCCAAGGCAAGCCAGGCGTCACGAACTCCCGGAGGAACATGGCCGCCGTTATAGCACCGCCGCCGGGACCGCCGGAGTTTTTAACATCGGCAAAAGGGCTGTCGATCTGGCGCCGGAGCTCCTGATCGTCCAGAGTGAAATGATGGAACCGTTCGCCTTCGGCCTTTCCTGCATTGATCAGAGCCGAAGCAGCCTTTTCGTCGTCGCCCAAAGCCGCCGCCGTGTAGTTCCCCAATGCCGTAGCGGCGGCTCCTGTCAGTGTGGCCATATCGATCAAAAGGTCCGGGGATTGCTCGCAGGCGTAAGCTAAAGTGTCTGCCAAAGTGACCCGCCCCTCTGCATCGGTATTTTTGATCTCAATGGTCTTGCCGTTTTTCGCCTTGATGATGTCGTCGGGCCGATAGGCTCTTCCATCGGGCATATTCTCCACGGCTCCGAAAATTCCGTGAACCTCCAGATCCGGCTTCAGCTGCGACACTGCTTCCATTATGGCTATGACGTTGCAGGCGCCGGTTTTATCGCTTTTCATCGACAACATGCCGTTATGGCTTTTCAAACTCAACCCTCCGCTGTCAAAGGTCACGGCCTTGCCCACGAAAACGACCCGGCGCAGGGGGAGCCGCGGATGTTCCGGGCGATAAACCATGTGGACCAGCCTGGGTTTGCGGGCCGATCCCTGCCCCACGCTCCAGAGAGCCCTCATCGCCATATCTAAAATTTCCCGGTCGTCGTAGATCCGGCATTCCAATCCGGACCGGGCGGCCACCCGCCTGGCGGCATTGGCCAGCTCCAAAGGACCGATCACGTTGCCCGGCTCGTTGGCCAAGTCCCGGGCTTGGATCTGGGCATCGGCCAAGATGGCGCCGGTTCTCAGGCCCTCCTGGTTGCCGTTGAACCTTATCTGCCATTGGCCGCCACAGTCCTGGGAGGACTTTTTATGGGCGTCAAAGCGGTAACTGCCCAGCTTTATCCCCTCGGCGGCGGCTATGGAAGTTTCAAAACCGGCCTCTTCGGGAAGCCACAGGTCCACCCTTTGAACCTTCAGATCCATGAGCTTGCGAACAGCCTCGGCGCACCGGTCCCGCAACGCTGCCGTGGATTCGTCCTTTCCAAGTCCCGACAGGACCAACCAACGCTCTTCCGCTGGATTGGGGATCAAGGTCACAGTCCCGCTTTTGCAGATTTTTGGGGCGAAAGTCCGCAGTGCTGCCGCTTGGGCCCCCAGCTCCTGGGGCCAAAAAGAAGGAATTTCGCCGTTCTCTTTGATCAGCAGCACCACGGCCTGGGCCGGTGACTGCTCCGGAATGTTTGACAGAATTTCCATCGCCTAAGGCACCTCCTGGGTAAATGTCCTTGCCTTAGCTATACCACATTTCTTCAGGGCCTTCCAGGGCGAAATCCAGCGAAATCGGGTCCACTGAATTGGCCCTGCCTAGTCAAGGCAAGAGAAAATGGGGTACAATGATTCGGGCGCTATCAGCGGCGCCAGGTTTTCGACGAGGCAAGGCCTTCTGTTCTGATTTTCTGAAAGGAGTCCAGTCCGAAAATGAACCAGAAAATTATGCCCCAAGATCTGCTCCAGTTCCAGTTTTTAGGCTGCCCCACCTTTTCGCCCGATGGCACTTTATGCGCCTACATGGTCAGCCGGGCCGATCTCCAAGAGAACCGCTACATCAGCGACCTCTGGCTCTACGACGAAAGGGCGGGGGCTTCGCGGCAGCTCACCTTCTCCGGCCGGGAAAAGGCCTTCGCTTGGTCCCAGGACGGCCAGTCGCTGTGGCTCCTGAGCGATCGCGACCAGCTTCCCAAGGGGGAAAGCGCCATCTACCGCCTCCCGCTGACCGGCGGGGAAAGCCGGCTCTTCCGCTCCCTCAAGCTGGCGGTCACTGCCCTTTGGCCCCTAGGGAGCGATAGGCTGATAGTCCAGGCCGACGTGACTCCCCCCTTCCATAATCCAGAAGAGGCCGACTACATGCGGTTCCACCAGATCCCCTTTACCAGCAACGGCAAGGGCTATATCGGCCAGAAGCGCAGCGCCCTTTTCCGGATCGATCCCTCCGGCGAGCCGGTGCGGCTCACGCCGGAGCTAATGGATGTGACGGCCTTCCGGGTCAGCGGCGACGGCGAAAGGCTTTTGGCCTGGGGGCCCCTGTTCCGGGATATACGGCCTCTCAAGGAAAAGCTGCTGGAGATCCACATCCCTTCGGGGCACCAGACGACGCTGTTAGAGGGCCAAGAGATCACCTGCAAAGGCGCCGGCTACTTGGGCGACGCCGTGCTGATCTGCGGCAGCGATATGGCGTCCTACGGCCTGAACCAAAACGGCCATTTTTACCTGCTTCAGGAGGGCCTTTTGAAGGACCTGACGCCTCAAATGGACCGCAGCCTGACCAACTCGGTCAACAGCGACTGCCGCTACGGCCTACGAAGCTGGGCTGGGACCTTCAAGGTGGATGGGCAAAAGGCCTGGTTCCTGAGTACCGCCGGCGGCCAGTCCAAGCTCTGTTGCCTCGACGGATCGGGGCAAGTCCAGGAACTGGACCTGCCCTTTAGCGTGGACGATTTCGATATCCAGGGCGGTAAGCTGGCCTCGGTGGGCCTCCAGGGCACGGAGCTGCAAGAGCTCTATCTGGGCTCCGTCGTGGATTGTCCCAAGGTGACGGCCCACAACAAAGCCTTCATGGAAAGCCATGCCGTGGCCCTTCCCGTGGCAGTGCAAATCTCCAGCGGCGACGAAAAGATCGACGGGTGGTACATGATGCCCCCCGAAAGCTCAGCCGAAAAGCTGCCTATGATCCTCCACATCCACGGCGGCCCGAAAACGGCCTTCGGTCCGGTCTATCACCACGAGATGCAATGCTGGGCCGCCAGGGGCTTTGTGGTGCTTTACTGCAACCCCAGGGGGAGCGACGGCCGGGGCAACGAATTCGCCGACATCAGGGGCAAATACGGCACCGTGGACTACGACGATCTGATGGCCGCAGTGGACTGGGCCCTGGAAAACCTGCCCGTAGATCCTCAGCGTCTGGCCGTCACCGGCGGATCCTACGGTGGCTTTATGACCAATTGGATCATCGGCCACACCGATCGGTTCCGCGCTGCCGTGACCCAGCGCAGTATCTGCAACTGGATATCCTTCTCGGGGGCTTCCGACATAGGCTACTACTTCGGCCCCGATCAGATGGCCGGCGACATCTGGGATGAGCCGGAAAAAATGTGGTTCCACTCGCCTCTCAAGTACGCCCCGAACTTCAAAACGCCCACGCTGGTGGTCCACTCCGACGAGGACTTTCGCTGCGAACTGGATCAGGGCGTCCAGATGTTCCACGCCCTGAAGCGCCAGGGAGTGGAAAGTGCCCTCTGCGTCTTCAAGGGAGAATCCCACGAGCTGAGCCGCAGCGGCCGCCCCCGGTCTCGCCTGGCCAGGATGCGGGAGATCAGCGACTGGATAGCTTCCCATTTGGATTAAAACTTTTGATCTCAAAAACTGTCAAAACTATTCCTGGGGCGTTCCCCTTCGCCGGGCCGCTCCAGGATTTTTTATTAATTTCGTCAACTTTAGTTACTAAAATAAAAGTTATTTGAAGCCTTTTGTTGAACAAAATTCCCTTTAGTTATGTCTCTCTTGACTAGCCTGGTGGAATAGATAATAATGTTTAAGTGGGGTTCTCTATCATGGATTTGATTTGAGGGGATCTGTCTTCATTGATTGTCTTCATCGATGACGGGAGAGCCCGCAAAACTATTTCATTTGAGGAGTTGATGCGTTATGTTCCACAAGAGAAGCCCTTTGTGGTTTGCAGCGGCGGTTGTCCTTTGCCTCGCTCTGGCTGCTGGGCCGGCTGTGGCTAAGGACAGGTTAGTGGCCGCCAACATCTACGACGCCAAGACCCTGGACCCCATCGCCACCAACGA
>CAZNRB010000005.1:0-37268 GCA_964575405.1 uncultured Synergistaceae bacterium
GGGAGATAACTCCATTTTCAAATAAAAATAATGGAGTTGATCAGTGGTTCCCTAGATGCCGACGGGGCTATAGCTGATTTCGCATGCCACTAATTGTACCTTCTCACCAAGATCAAAACAACGGCGCAAGACTTGGAGTTTTACTTCAGCTGTTAGAGATGGGCAGCGATCGCCAACCTTGAGGCACAGATGCTAGATCCCTCAGTCACTAGGATTTCTCCGCTTTCCTGTGATCCAGCTATATAGCGTTTGTAGGCTCCCATGGTAGCCTAAGATCTTTAGGGTAGGGCTAATTGAGTTGGTATAGCGGTATATTTTCAGCGCCCGACGGTATTGTGATCCTGAATACCCAATGTCTTTTACTCCTGACGCAAGAATCGGGCAGCTCAGCCTAACTTTTTTGTCCGCACCTCCTAATCTTAATTTGCTCTCTTTTCCTGTCAGCTTCTCGGGTCATCATTGGGCTTCTCTCCTCGCTTTGGCCTTGCTCTATTCTACCGTGTTATCTTAACCTTCTCCATCTCCTTAGGACACAAAAAAGACAAAATCCTCCGCAAAAGGGGGACTTTGTCTTCAGTCTGACCACCGGCGAAGCCGGTGGTTTCTGATTGCGTTATCTTTCGCGGCGCATAACGGCGCCCTCTACTCCGGAGGTGACGAAGGCGCGGTAACGGTCCAAGAAGGGGCTGCCGGTCTCGTCAAGTTGGGGCTTCCAGGCGGCTAGGCGCCGCTGAAGCTCCTCTTCGGAGACCTTGAGATCCAAACGGCGGTTAGGGATGTCGATCTCGATCAAGTCGCCGTCCTGCACTAATCCGATGGGCCCGCCTTCGGCGGCTTCTGGCGAGACGTGGCCTATAGAGGCGCCGCGGCTTGCCCCGGAGAAGCGCCCGTCGGTGATCAGTGCCACCGTGTTGCCCTTGCCCATGCCCACGATGGCCGACGTGGGCGACAGCATTTCCCTCATGCCGGGCCCGCCCTTGGGGCCTTCGTAGCGGATTACCACCACGTCGCCGTCGTTGATCCTGTTGCCGTAGATGGCTTCACTGGCTTCTTCCTCGGAATTGAAGACCCGAGCCGGACCGGTGTGGCACATCATTTCGGGAAGCACCGCCGTCTGCTTGACTACCGAACCTAAGGGAGCTAAGGTACCCTTTAGCACGGCGATGCCCCCTTCGGGATCCACAGGATCCTCTAAGGACCGAATCACCCTGCGATCGGTGACTTTGGCCTTAGCTACCCGCTCGGCCACGGTGCCCCGGCAGGTCATGGCGTCGCCGTGGAGCTTGCCAGCATCCAGGAGCTCCTTCATAACTGCGCTGATACCTCCGGCGCGGTCCAGGTCCTCGATATGCCAAGTTCCGCCGGGGCTCATGCTGCAGAGGTGCGGCGTGACGCGGCTGATCTGGTCCATCCGATCCAGGCTAAGGTCCACGCCGGCGCAGGCAGCAATGGCCGGCAGGTGCAGCGCCGTATTGGTAGACCCTCCCAGTGCCATGTCTACGGCCACGGCGTTCTCCAGAGCCTTTTGGGTCAATATCTGCCGGGCCGTTATGCCCTTTTGAACCAGCTCCATGATGCAGCGTCCTGCTTCTTTGGCCAGTCTCTCCCTGGCAGCGTAAACCGCTGGAATGGTGCCGTTGCCTGGCAGCGCCAGGCCGAGCACTTCCATCATACAGTTCATGGTGTTGGCCGTGAACATGCCAGAGCAGGAACCGCAGGTGGGACAGACCGTGTCCTCGTAATGGCGCAGCTCATCGTCGTCGATCTTGCCAGCAGCACGGGCCCCCACGGCCTCAAAGATGTTTGAGAGGTCCGTGACCTTGCCGTTGGTGCAACCTGCCAGCATGGGACCGCCGCTGACCATCACAGTGGGGATGTCCAGGTCCGCAGCGGCCATGCACATGCCCGGCACGATTTTGTCGCAGTTGGGGATCAGTACCAGGGCATCCAGAGCGTGGCCCTTCACCATGACCTCGACGGAGTCCCGGATAAGCTCCCGGCTGGTCAGGGAAAAGCGCATGCCCTCGTGGTTCATGGCGATGCCGTCGCAGACTCCCACCACAGGGAACTCCAGGGGCAAGCCGCCCCAACTGCGGATTCCTTCCTTAACGGCCTCGGCGATACGCCGGAGGTGCACGTGGCCGGGAATGATGGCGTTGTAGGAATTGGCCACGCCGATCCAGGGACGTTCGATTTCCCAGTCGGTATAGCCTGCGGCCTTTAGCAGCGAGCGGTGTGGCGCCCGCAGATAGCCTTTTTTAGCTTGATCGCTTCGCATAGTCCCCCTCCAAGTCGACTACAAAAATTTCTCAACTACAGAATTTCAAAGAGCCCCCTCAACACATGAAAAGGGACTTATAGGGCTCCCATGAGCCGCGGCAGAATCAGCGACAGCTGGGGCACGTAAGTCAGCACCAGCAGGGCTGTTATGAGGATCAGCACCATCGGGAAAATGGGCTTGCTGAGGCGCTCCATGGGCATGCCCGTTATAGCGCTGGCCACGTAGAGATTTATGGCTACCGGCGGCGTCGCCATACCGATGGCCAGCCCAACGGTGACCAACAGTCCAAAGTGGATCATGTTGCCCCCCAGAGCGCGGATCGACGGCAGGAAAATGGGCGTCAACACGATCAGCGCCGAGGAGGTCTCCATGAACATGCCTGCGATGAGGATGATGATCATGATCATCAGGTAGATCATGGGGCCGCTGCCGCCGGCCAAGCCCAACATGGCCGAAGCGACCTGTTCAGGCGCCTGACAGAAGGCTAAGCCCCACCCGAAAAGGGTGGAAGTGGCGATGATGAACATCACTAGAGCCGATGTGATTCCAGCGTTGACCACCAGATCGTAGAACTTTTTCCAGTTCAAAGCCCTATAGATGAAAAAGGCCACGAACAGCGAGTAATCCACCGCGATGGCAGCCGCCTCCGAAGGTGTGAAGACGCCTGAAAAAATGCCTCCCAGTATGATCACCGGCGTCATAAGCCCCCAAAGGGCGTCTACGAACCGACGGCGCTTTTCCTTGCCGTCGATCAGGTCCGCCGCCGGATAGCCTCTGCAATGGGCCACCCAAAGGGCCAGGGCGATCAGGGCACCTCCCATGAGGAAGCCAGGAACAAAACCGGCCATGAACAGCGTGGCCACCGATTCGCCGGCTATAGTGGCAAACAGCACCATGGGCACGCTGGGAGGGATTACCACGCCGATGGTCCCCGCCGCCGCGATCAGCGCAGCCGAGAAGTCCACGTCGTAGCCCTTTTTCTCCAGCTGAGGCAGCAAAGCCGAGCCAACGGCAGCGGTGGTAGCCGCTCCGGAACCGGAAATGGCAGCAATGAACATCGAGGCCACCACCGAGACTATAGAGAGCCCACCACGGAGGCGGCCCAGACTGGCCTCGGCAAAGGCGATGATCCGCTCCGAGATGCCGCCCCGGGCCAACAAGTCGCCAGCCAAAACGAAAAAGGGCACCGCCACCAGAGAGAAAGCGCTACTGCCAGAAAACATCATCTGCGGCAGCATCTCATAGGGCAGATCGCTGGCGAAGAGCATCACCACGCTGGAGATGCCGATAGCCAAGCCAATCGGTTCCCCTAAAAGCACCAAAAGCAGAAAGGTCCCGCCCATCAAGAGTCCCATCAGAGCTTCCCCCCCCTCAGGTGCTTTTCAAAATTGGCCAACAGGTGGACTATGGTCACCACTGAAAAGGCCGGAAACATGGCGTAGAGCCATTTCATGGAAATCCCCAAGGCCGGCGTCATCTGCCGGGCCTCGCTGAGCATCAGCTGCCAGCCGTAGCGGGCCAAGATGACGAAAAAGCCGAGCCCCGCCAAATTGGTAAAGCAGACCACCAGGATCCTAAGAGGTCTGGGCAACGCGTCTACCACCATGGTGACCGAGATGTGAGCTCCTCTGTAAAAGGCCACGGTGGCACCCACTAGTGAGCAGAACACCAGCAGGAAGCGGGTCAGCTCCTCGGACCAGGTCAAAGCCTGAGTGACCATGCGGAAAGCCACCTGGGCGGTGGTCACCACGATCATGGCCAACATGAGCAGGAACAACAGAGCTTCGCAAACTTTATTGAGCCTATAGCTGAGGGAGACCAGTGGCGAAAAGCCCTGGTCCTCCCCCCTCAAAGTATCGGACTTTGCCATGGCGATCCCCTACTGATTCAGGATCGCTTCCACGTTCTCCCGACCGAACTGCTCCACGTATTTATCATAGATGGGCTGCACGGCCCGGCGGTACAGCGACAGATCGGGCGTCACGATCTCCATGCCCTGTTCTTTCAGGAACTCCATCCACTCGGCAGCCATCTGGGCGTCGATCTCCCGATTGGCCTGGGCCCCGGCTAAAGCGGCCCGCTGGACCAGATCCTGCTGCTCAGGCGTCAGGGAGTTCCAGGCCCGGAAGCTCATCATGATCACGTTAGGCGAATAGGCGTGATGGGTCAGCGTCAAATACTTCTGGCTGTCGTAGAGCTTAAAGGACACGATGACGTTCAGAGGGTTCTCCTGGCCGTCGATGGTGCCCTGCTGCAGCGCCGTAAGGGTCTCGGTCCAGGCCATGGGCACAGCATTGGCTCCCAAGGTGCGGAAGGTCTCCACGAAGATGGGATTTTCCATCAGCCGGATTTTCAGCCCTGCCAGATCGGCGGGAGTATGCACGGGATGCTTGGAGTTGGTCAAATCCCGGAAGCCACGCTCGCCGTAGGCAAGGCCCTTCCAACCGGCCTGTTCCATGCCGACCAGGATCCTCTGGCCCACTTCGCCGTCTAAGACTCTGTAGGCATGAGCCTCATCGCGGAACAAAAAGGGCAGATCGAAGATGCCGAACTCGGGCATGAAGTTGGTCACAGGGCCACCGGTGACGATGGCCATGTCGATCACGCCCATGCGGACGTTCTCCACCAGGGTTCGTTCGTCGCCCAAAGAGGCGTTGGGGAACAGAGCCACCTCCAGTTGGCCGTCGCTTTCGGCCTCGATGACCTCCTTGATCTTGAGGGCACAGACCTGGAAAGCGTCCTGTTCGTTGACAGCGTGGGCTAACTTCAACGTTCTGGGGGCGCTATAGGCTACCGTCAAGCTGAAAAACACAACCACCAGGGCCCACAGGGCGCCACGAGCAAAAGTTCTCACAATATCGACCTCCCATTTCTGGCACTACCACTGCTACTACCATTATTCCTTATAACGTATTATAATGCCTTTCAGGACATATACAAGACAGCTTGGAGAAAGCCCGAAAAATTTGTTTCAGAAAATTCCAGCCAAGTTAAAGTAAATAAATCGATTACGATAAGAGGTAGCCATGGAGCGAAAACGGGAAGAGATTATCGAAGCCATCTGCGGAGAAATAGCCCGCCGGTCCATCTCAGTGGGGGAAAAATTGCCCTCCGAGCGAGATATGGCCGCGGATTTGAAGATCAGTCGAAACCTGCTGCGAGAGGCGCTGGTAGCTTTGGAAGTGATGGGAATCATCGAGATTCGAGAACGACAAGGGGCCCGGCTTTTGAGGAGGACCGACGGTATGCCGGAGTTGCCGGACTTCACCAAGATGGTCCTTTGGCCCAGGGACTCGCTGCGGCAGCTAATGGAGATTCGCGAGATCGTGGAGGTGCCCGCTGCAAGGTTGGCGGCCCAACGCCGCAACTCCCAGGACCTGGAGCGGATCCGGCGCTGCATCGAAGAGCTGGCTGTCATCGAAGAGCGCGGCGAGAGGCAACAAGGCGATGGAGCCCACTGGGATTCGCTGCTACACTGGGCAGTAGTGCAGGCCTCGGGAAATCAGATTCTTCACCGCATCTACGAAGGGATTCAAGATCTCCTGGTACGATACATCGGCGAAAGCCGTGCCCGTTTTTTCAGCAAGGCCTTCCCGACCTTGGCCCAGGAGGCCTGGCAGGACCATCAGGGACTCTTACAGGCCCTGGAGGCTCAGGATCCAGAGGGTGCCGCCAGGATCATGACCTCCCATCTGGAATTGGCCTGGGGCTGGTTTGTAGCCCAGGAAGAGCTCACTAAACATTGACCCCTAAGGTGCCCCTCGGAGCCTTCGGTCCATAGAAAAAGGCAGCCTAGGATCCCTCAGCTGCCTAACCTGCCTTTTCTATTCTTTTCTTTCTGTCTTTCTATCTATTTTCCATCAAAAAAGTCCTTTTCCCAGCCCATTTCCAACAGATCCCTACAGAGGCCGGCGGAAAAGCCCCGGCGTAACAACCGGCCCAGGATCTTCTCCTCCGACAAGCCTTGGGCTTGCCAGCGCTGTACCAGCAACGCTCCACGTTGCCACTCGCCGATTTCGCCCTCCTCCAGGACCTGCTGGATCACCTCAGGAGCCAAGCCCCGCGCCCGCAGTTCTCCCTTGAGCCGCAAGGGGCCCCAATCCTGATGAGAATCTACGAACAGCAACCCGTAGGCCTTGTCGTCGATAAGGCCGATCTCCTCGAAGCGATCCAGCAGCTCCTGGGCAGTCTCAGCCGGACAACCTCGGTCCCTTAGGCGCCGTTCCAAGCCGGCCCGGCAACGGGGTGTTGCCGTCAGCCGCGCCAAGATAGCTTCCCAATGCTGCCTGCTTTTTTCGGACTCTGCCATGGTATGGTCCCTTTCAGTCTAACCTTTCTGCCTTCCCATCCAGTCCCTTTATCTAACCGGTGCGGGCGATGTCCAGCAGTTCGCCATAGCGCTCTAGCACCCATTTCATCAGATCAGGATAGTCAGTAAAGGGATTTTTCTCCAGGATTCTCAGGGCCCAGGTCCTAGCCTGTTCCATCAGGTCTCCGTCCTGGATCAAATTGGCCACACGGAAGTCCGTCAGTCCGTGCTGCCGCACGCCGCAGAACTCTCCGGGGCCCCGAAGGCGAAGGTCCGTCTCGGCAATTTGGAAGCCATCGGTGCATTGACATAGGGCCTCCAATCGCTGAACGCTCTCTCTGGCCTTAGGATCCGCCACCATAACGCACCAGGACTGATAGCCCCCTCGTCCGACGCGCCCCCTAAGTTGATGCAGCTGCGATAGGCCAAAGCGCTCGGCCCCTTCTATAACCATAACCGACGCGTTAGGCACGTCTACGCCCACCTCAATGACAGTGGTGGCCGCCAACAGGTCGATCTGGCCGGAACTAAATTGGGCCATGACCTGTTCCTTCTCGGCTCTTGCCATGCGGCCGTGGATGAAAGCGACTTTACGACGGTGGCTAAAGGCCTTTTTCAACGCTTCGTAGCGCTGTTCCAGCGAAGTGACTTCCAGGCTTTCGCTTTCTTCGATCAGAGGGCACACCCAGTAGACCTGCCGCCCTTGAGCCATTTCCCGGTCCAGAAAGTCCATGAGCCCTGACAGGCGATTCTCGCGGATCCAACAGGTTCGGACAGGACAGCGTCCCTGGGGCATCAGGCGAATCGTCGAGATCGCTAAGTCGCCGTAGATTGACAGCGCCAAGGTCCTAGGAATGGGGGTAGCCGTCATAACTAGGCGATGGGGACAGTGGAAGCTGCCTTTGCCCGCCAGAGCCTTGCGTTGGAGCACGCCAAAGCGATGCTGCTCGTCCACCACCACCAGCCCCAGGTCATGGAATTCTACGCCCTGCTGAAGCAGGGCATGGGTACCTACTACGATCTTCAATACGCCAGCGGCCAGCCTTTCCAGCACTTTTTGGCGGTCTGCCGTCTTGGCTCCACCTAACAAAAGCCCCACTTCGATGCCTAGCGGTTCCAGCCATTTTTTAAGCGTATAGGCGTGCTGTTGTGCCAACACTGCTGTAGGGGCCATAAGGGCTGCTTGGGCATTAGAATCCAAGGCGCGAAGCATAGCCAACAGAGCGACCACAGTTTTTCCGGAGCCCACATCGCCCTGAAGAAGGCGGTTCATCGGTGAAGAACTGGCTAAATCCCGATCGATCTCTCGGGAAACTCTCCGTTGATCCTCAGTCAGCGAAAAGGGCAAAAGCTTCAAAAAGCGACTGCCCAGTTCCGACGGACCGTTAAGGGGCCTGGCCTTGCGCCCATCTCCGCCGCGAAGCCGCCGGATGGCCAATCCTATCTGAAGAGCGAAAAGCTCTTCAAAGGCTATTCGACGTCTGGCTAGTCTCCAATCCTTCTCGCCGGAGGGGCTGTGCATTTGCTCCAGGGCCCAGCTTATAGACGGCAGCTGGAGTTCCTGTCGCAATTCCTCGGGCAGAAGCTCTGGGACTTGGCTTAGGACCTGAGAGAGGGTCGTCTCGATTAAAATTCTCAGCCATTTTTCCGGAATTCCGGCAGTTACCGAATAGACCGGCACGATACGCCCCAGGCTGTGGCTTTCTCCGCCGTTTAGAATCTCCAGCTCTGGATTGACCAGCTCCAGCGACGATCCCCTGGCTTCCACCCGGCCATAGAGGGCAAGCTCCACGCCTGGCTTCAGGAGGCTTTCCAGCCCCCGGCGATTGAACCATAAAGCATAGGCCAGAGAAACTCCATCGGTAATACAGGCCCTGAGAAGTCCCAGCTGTTTTTTCGCCGTGGTCCGACGTTCCAGCGCCACTACTCTGCCACGAACCGCAGTGGGAGCGCCTCCGGGGACCAAGTCCTTCAGTGCTGTCACCTGCCGGCGGTCTTCATAGCGCCGTGGGAAAAAATAGATCAGGTCCTCTACAGTAGAAATGCCAAGTCTCTCCAGCAGGATGGACCGTACTTCACCGACCCCCTTTAGGTACCGCACGGGACTCGTCAAAGACAGGCTGCCTGGGCCGTGCTTTTTCCTATCCGCGCAACCGCTCACGATTGAGACGGCACCCGCTGGCTGCCCCTATCCAGCAGAGAGTTAAACCGCAGCACCAAGGCTCTAGCATCGGCCACAAAGTGCTCCCGGTCGCGCTGTAAATCTTCGTACTGTCGCAGCAACGAGTCATAGCGTTTTTGAGCCTCGGCAATGATAGCCTCTGCTCGGGATCTAGCTTCCGCCACTAAAGCCTCTGATTCTTTTTGAGCTGCTTTGACGTGCTCTTCTGAGCTGTGCTTGGCCATCAAAAGGGCTTCTTGCAGTGAGTCTTTCAGATGGCCGTACTCTGTCAGCTGTTCCTCTAGCTGGCGTATGCGGATCTCGTTATTCGCTACAATCTCGGCATAGCGCTGCAGAGAGTCGGCAACCCGATCGAGAAAATCGTCGACCTCATCGGCGGCATAGCCCCGCAGTACCTTGGAAAAGGAGACGCTCTCCACTTCCATAGCCCGCATGAGACCGTTATTAGCCATCGATATCTTCCACCTCGTCTCCTTCCAGGGCCCATTCCTCCACGCAGCCCTTTACCGGCGAGATCAGAACGCAGCTGTGATCGACCCGAAAAAAGCCTCCGTGCATAGATCGGGCGGCCTCAAAAAGAGAGTTCAGGACCTTTTGCCCCCCCTCCACGTCTATGCCTTGGAGATCCAAAAGAACCAGTTTGCCCAGCCTGAGAGCCCCGAATAAATCCTCCAGGAGCTTAACGCAATCGTTTCCTCTAACGATGATCAGCCCCGGCACGATGGGCAAGGGCTGGTATATCCGATCCTTCCGGGATAGCAGCGCCTGTTCTGCTTCATCCTGTCCTTCAAAACCTATTTCAACTGGAGGAGCTTCATCGTAGCCTGCCCTCTCCACAGGCTCTGAGATCCGTCCGTGATCCTTCAGGCGCTCCAGATGGCCAATACGCTGCCGCTCCCTATAATCGGTCACGACGACTTCACCGTCATCGGAAAACCCCAAAAGATCCAGCAGTTTCCCGAACATTACCGCACCTCCCTATAATTACGGGCACCGAAAATAGCCGAACCTACTCTGACCATGGTGCTCCCCTCTTCTATCGCCCACTGATAATCGCCCGACATTCCCATGGAGAGCACCGGCAAAGACAGGCCAGTCCTCCGTGAAAGCTCGGCTTTAAGCTCCCGGACAGACTCAAAGGCCCGGCGAATCTTCACCTCTTCTCCTCCAAGGGGGCCCACGGTCATTATTCCCTGAAGCCTCAGAGAGGGGCAATTTCGCAAAATATGGTCTGCCAAGGCATAGGAATCTTCCATGGCTACCCCGCTCTTCTGTTTTTCTCCAGAGCTGTTCACTTCCATTAGAATCTCTGCCGCAGTGCCCTTTTCCTGAAGGATCCTCTCCAACGTATCGGCCAGCTTGGAGCTGTCGAGACTTTGAATTCGATCAAAAATCTCCAGGGCCTTCCTCGCCTTATTGCGCTGAAGATGGCCTATTAAGTGCCAAGTCACCGGCAAATCGGAGGGCCATCGAGGTATCTTTTCCTGCCCCTCCTGGACTCTGTTCTCTCCTAAATGGCCTATCAACCCCGTTTTGACGGCTTCCAAGATTACATCCAAAGGCTGGGTTTTGCTGACGGCTATCAGCGTGATATCGCCGCTGCGGCGGCCGCTCCGGCCGGCAGCTTCCTCGATACGGCTCAAAACGCTTTCGATCCGTTCCTTCACTGTCACCACAGCTGCACCCTCCTTTCTGCGGCGTCGTGGCCGTTGAGGATCACAGGATTTCCTGATTTTAATCCCGACGAGGCAAAAAACATGCCCCTCTCCAAAGGCCTGCCAGTGATGGGACGGAAGATAAGTCTATCGCCTAATAATTCGTAGACTCCGTAGGTTCCATCCTTGAGCACCACCGACGATTCGGGGATCAGCACTCCGTCAGATTCGCCAGCGCAGACCAACAGGGACAGGGTCCTTGACTCCACCAAATCCGGAGGAAAAAAGGGAAGTTCCACGGCGACTTTGACTTTTTGCTCCGACAGCGCGAGGAAAACCCGCACAGAAGCTCGCCACGTGGCCCCCTGGGGATCTAAGCGGAAATCCAAATATCCCCGTTTCAGATCCCGGTACAACGAGGGAGTCAAGTCGGCGTAAAAGATGGCCCGTACTTTTTGGGGCAGCGGCAGCAGTTTCCCAACTACCAAGTCCCTGGACAGCTCGCTGAGATTGGGAACCCACCTCAGCGGCGGGGGCGATGGCAATAGTTCTGAGCCTGGCCATATCTCAGAATAGCTCCAGCTACCTTCTACCCCATCCCAGGCTGGTATAAAATAGCCCTGCTCAGGAGCGCGAAGGCTTTGAGTCCGCCCCCTGTAAAGTATTGTAGCCACCGTCTCGTCTTTGCCCACCTTGGCGATAGTGTTGGCTCGAGGAAGCTGGACCTCGCCGGCCACAGGAGAAAGTATCAGTTCTTCTTGCCAAAGCAGAACTGCCGTCACAGGCTGGGCCTCCTCGTAAACGTAGGGATGTGGCATCACCATAGGAGGTGCCTTAACGCCGGAAAACCACCGCAACCACGTTACATAGGAAAGCACCGCCGCGATAACGATCAGAAGGCTCAGCACGCCGTGGAACACTTTTTTTCCTCTGGAGCTCAGTTTTTTCCCGTGGCTGACTCGTCGCCGCATCGCTATGCTCATCTCCCAGACACCAACAAAATCGCTCCAAGAGGCTCTAAGGGATGATTTTGCCAGGATACTACCGATTATTGTACCATTTTTCGACGAGATCTCACGGTATTTTGCTCAATTAAGCTCCCTATCCATCTTTGCCTCTTTATGATCACCGACTGTTACGAAAAAAGCGAATTTGACATTTTATGCCAACACTAAAGGCCTTAAAAGCGAATTTCTACCTTAAATATTTGCTAATTTGGGCTTGGGGCTGTATAAAGAGAAAGATTGAAGTTTTCAGCGTTCCTCGTTAAGGCTCTATCTGAATTGGAGAAAAGACACCTAGATTTCTGATCTCATCGAATACCAAGGAGGTCCCACTATGGACGCAGGCATAAGCCAACCCAGGGAGATTTTCGGCATTCATGTCTTTGATCGTGAGGCCATGAAAGAACGGCTCCCCGAAGACGTCTACAAGC
Source organism: uncultured Synergistaceae bacterium (assembly GCA_964575405.1). GTDB lineage: Bacteria > Synergistota > Synergistia > Synergistales > Dethiosulfovibrionaceae > CAZCKP01. Next base: position 11,863 of record CAZNRB010000005.1, read on the forward strand.
GGCTGTTGACCGCTATCGAGGGCGGACAAAAATTGGACAGCACCATCGCCGATTTTGTTGCGGCGGCGATGAAGGAATGGGCCCTGTCGAAGGGGGCTACCCACTACACCCATTGGTTCCAGCCGCGCACTGACTCCACTGCCGAAAAGCATATGGCCTTTCTTAGTCTGGACGATGAGGGGACCCCGCTCCATACCTTTCGAGGCAAAGAGCTTGTACGCAGCGAACCTGACGCCTCCTCCTTCCCTTCCGGCGGCATGCGCTCCACCTTTGAAGCCAGAGGGTACTGCGCATGGGATCCCTCGAGCCCTGCCTTTATCGTGCCGAGCCATAAAGGCGGCACCCTATGCATACCCTCGGTGTTTCTCTCCTACGACGGCACGCCTCTAGATATTAAAACGCCGCTGCTCAAGAGCATCGACGCTGTCAACAAGCAGGCCATGAGGCTCCTGAAGGCCTTTGGAAACCGTGTGGTCCGCTCCGTAGAAGTCACCGTAGGCGCCGAGCAGGAATTCTTCCTTGTGGATGAGGAAAAAGCCCGTCTCCGCCCCGATCTGACCACTTGCGGTCGTACCCTAATTGGAGCGCCTTCGCCCAAGGCTCAACCAATCGAAGCCCACTATTTCGGGACTATTCATCCGAGGGTTCTGGCCTTTATGGAGGACGTGGAACGGGACATGTACCGCCTGGGCCAGGTGATCATGACGCGCCACAACGAGGCCGCACCGGGACAGTTCGAGTTCGCTCCTGTGTTGGCCGAGGCTAACCGAGGCTGCGACCAAAATCACATGCTCATGGAAGTGATGAGGAAGATGGCACGGCGCCATCACCTTCATCTGCTGCTCCACTCAAAACCTTTCGAGGGAATCAACGGGAGCGGTAAGCATTTGAACTTCTCCCTGAGGGACAGCGAAGGCCGCAACCTTCTTAAGCCCTCGTCTAATCCCCGGCGGAACGTCCAGTTCCTGTCCTTCCTCTGCTCCTTCATGCTGGGAGTCCAGCGTTGGGGCGGCCTGCTGCTGGCTGGGATCTTGTCGGCCGGGAACATGCACCGCCTGGGAGGCCACGAGGCGCCTCCAGCGGTGATGAGCGTCTACCTGGGGGGAGTCATAAGCCAAGTGCTGGAACACATCGAAAAGGGTCTTCCCGAGGAGATCCCCTCCAATGTGCTACTGGACCTGGGAATGAACCGTCTGCCCAGCGTCGAGGCCTACAATTCGGACCGCAACCGAACTTCGCCGATCGCTTTTACCGGCAACAAATGGGAGTTCCGCGGCGTAGGCGCCCCGCAGCCTATTGGCGCCCCCTTAACGATCTGCTTGGCTCTGTGGGCTGGAGGGTTAGAGCAGTTTTGCAACATGCTGGACGCCCGAATGTTGGAGGGCGTAGAAGTAGCCGACGCGGCACTGGACGTTATCCGCAAGATTTGCGCCGAGTGCTCCCCTATCCATTTTGAGGGCAACGGCTACGATCCGAGCTGGCCCGAAGAAGCACGCCGGCGGGGCCTGCCGGTCTGCTCTTCGCCAATAGAGGCCCTGGACCAGTATCTGCTTTCGGAACATCGCGAGCTTTTAACCTCCCTGGGCATCATGACAGACCGGGAAATCTGCGCCTACCATGAAATTCGAATAGAACAGTACGTTCAAGCTCTGACTGTGGAAATGACGGTACTGCGATCCATGATGTGGGAAGGGATCCTGCCGGCCATATCCAAGCAAATCATCAGCGAGAACCAAGCCTATCAAGCCATTCCCGAGGAGCTCCAGGGCAACCATCAGAGCTGGAAGGATACTATTCTCCATCTGGCGGAGCTGAAAAGCTCTATCATTTCAGCCATGAAATCCCTTGAAAACCTTCAGAACCGCTGTCGCTCTCTGGACGCGCTCCAAAGCGCTAAGACCCTGACTGAAGAGGCTTTACCGCTGATGGAGGCTATTCGAAAGATGAGCGATACCGCCGAAGGCCTCGTAGCCAGAGAGCTGTGGCCCTATCCGACCTACAGGGAACTGCTTCATATCGACGAATAGACCGACCGGATGGGGGCGCTGGGTGACTTTTCTCCGCAGAATAAGCGTGCTGTCAGCGGAGGGAACAAGTAGCAAAGCCCTCTCGTTAGCCCTTTCGTCCTGCTTACGCATTATAAAACGGCTCTGAGACAGCCTGTAGCTACTCAGAGCCGTTTTGTCGTTTGTCGTTTTTTATCTCTGATATAGCGGGATAGATTCTGCTGTCAGTTAACGCGGTCCTTCAAAGTCTTGCCAGGACGGAACAGAGGGACCTTTTTCGCGGGGATCTCAATGGTCTTGCCGGGATCCTGGGGATTGCGCCCGGTGCGGGCAGCCCGCTCCCGGACCTCAAAGGTGCCGAAGCCCACCAGCTGGATCTTCTCGCCCTTGACCAGAGCTTCCTCCATGGCGGCGAAAACGGCGGCCACAGCGTCGCCGGCAGCCTTCTTGCTCAGGTTAGCCTTCGATGCCACTTCGTTAATGAGTTCGGTTTTTGTCACGTTGCGAAACCTCCTTGAAATGATTGGTGCATTGTCACCTTTGGAGTCTGCAGCGAAACGAGGGCACCTTGCTTCAGGGCTTTTTCCGAAAAACATTTTTTCGCCTAGCGTCCGGCGAAAATGCCCGCGAATCAGTCTCCAAGGTATTTTTAACAGTATTGGGCGCTACGGTCAAGACGATGACGCTGTTTTCCGGCTGGTTCTCCAGAAAAATCTCAACGGTACACCGTCGAAATCGCCTAATTCGCGAATTTTCTTCGCCAAGTGGTTCTCAAAGGACTTGGTGACAATTTGCGCATCGTTGACAAAGAACACAAAGGACGGCGGCACCGATGCCCCTTGGGTGCAATAGTAAATTCGCAGCCGCCGCCCCCTTCCGTCGGTAGGTAACCGTTCGAAGGCCAACAGGTCGCGGATTATCTGATTCAGTAGGGTGGTACTGAACCGAGAGTCACGGCGATCCTTCACCTTCATCACCGTCTCCAATAGCTTATGGAGTCCCCGGCCAGAAAGGGCGGAGCTGAACAATACCGGAGCGTGGAGGGCAAAACGAAAACGTTCCCGAAGTTTCTCGTTGATCTCGTCTCCGATTTTTGGGTCTGATGGAAGCAGATCCCATTTATTTACGACCAATACCAGCCCCTTACCCCTGGCAAGGATCTCGCCCACAAGCCGTTGATCCTGCTCGGTGGCCAATTCTGTAGCATCCATCACGAAAACCGCCACATCGCATTTATCCACGCTGGCCATGGTCCGGACGGTGGAATAAAATTCGATATCGCTGCTAATTCGGCTCTTGCGGCGCAATCCGGCCGTGTCCACAACTTGAAAGCGCCGTCCGCCGCTCTCGATAATCCAATCGATAGAGTCTCTGGTCGTGCCTGGGACGTCGCTGACTAAAGAGCGGTTATGACCAGCCAAGGCATTAAGGGTACTGGACTTTCCCACATTGGGGCGCCCTACTAGGGCAACTTTTATCAAATCTTCTTCTGAAGGCCCCTCCGATTCCAGATCGGAAGGTATCATCTTGACTACTTGATCCAGCAGATCCTCAATGCCCCGTTTATGGACAGCGCTGACGCCGATCACCTGCTCAAAGCCCAGTATATAGGCGTCGTAGACGCTGTGATCATGAAATTGATCATCGATTTTATTGACGGCTACGATGACTTTAGAAGCGCTTTTTCTAAGTACCGCTGCCACATCTTGGTCCATCCAAGTGATGCCTTCCTTGCCGTCAACAGCGAAGATCACAGCGTCGCTTTCTTCAATTGCCTGGAGGATTTGGACCTTCATCCCTTCCATGATGGGGTCGCTGTCCTTCAGCAGCAGGCCCCCGGTGTCTACCACGTAAAAGGTCCTATCTTTCCATTGCACCTGGCCGTAGAGCCTGTCTCGGGTCACGCCTGGGAGGTCGTCTACAATAGCACGACGCTCCCCTATGATCCGGTTGAACAGCGAGGACTTGCCCACGTTGGGCCGTCCCACAATAGAGATAATTGCCATGGTTCTGTCCTCCAATTACTGGTATCTCAGTCTATGTGGACCTGCACCTGAGGGAACCCCTTCCTGGAATTGGCTATGGAGAAAAAGGGCTCCAGGGCGCGACGCAATGGCCCGAGATGCTGGGCCAGGATCCACAGTTTCCTGCCCTGGGGATCGGGCTCTAGGACCTCCAATCCCCTTTCTTCCAGGGCTAGCCCTAAGTTCAGGTGGTCCACTCCTGGAGGGCTTTGGATCTCTACTAGATAGGAGAAGGGAGGAAACCCCAGGTCCCTCCTATCCTCCAACTCCTGGTCCCAAAATACTTTCCACCCCTGCCTAAGCCCCCGCTGCCAGCCTTGGAGGGGTCGGCGGCTCTGGACTATCACTTCCCGCGCACCCTGGCCGCGGCCCCAGGACTCCAGCATCATGGAATAGGCCTGAAAACGGGCGCTGTAGTCACATCGACGGCTCTCGGCATCGCCGTCGAGCCAACAGACCAACGTGGGCTCCAGCTGATCCAATAGGCTGAGGCACCGGCGGGAGCCCAACACCAGTCCGCCCTGGGACTTCAGGATCTCAATCCTCCGGCGGGCTTCCGAGACCTTTGCGGGGTCATCTTGATGCCACAGAAATAAGGGTCGATCCTGAACCAGGGGCTTCACCATGGGCACCAGGGCCTCCAGACCTGGTTGGCGGCCTTCCAGTACCAGACCGCCGCATACAGGGCACTCCAGAGGGACCTTGGACCGATGGCCGCAGGAGCGGCAATGTAAAGTCTGCATTTCCAGTCTCATAGAGCCCCCGCAGCGGCTACAGTGGATCAGGGCTCCACAGTCGCCGCAACGGAGCTCGTCGGTGAAACCACGGCGGTCCAGCACCCACAGCACAGGACGGCCCTGGTTGACCTGGGCCAAAGTGGCCTCCATGAGGGGCTTCGAAAGGGGCAGGGGGCTCTTCACACCCTGGACCAGGGCCTTGGGAGCGTCGAAGATCTTAACAAACCTGAAATTGGCCTCAGGCAGGCCGGGATCTTGGGGCCCTAGGCTGTGAAAGATCCGCGACGACGGCAATCGGCCGCCTAACAGCAACTCGGCCCCAGAGGCCTTGGCTCTGGCGGCCAGGAAACTGCGCAACGAAAAACTGGGAGATACACGGGACCACCAGGCGGGGTTCGACTCGTCGTCGATCAGGAAGAGTTGCGGCAACGTCAGAGGAGCAGCTACGGCGCTGGGACCGCCGATCACTACAGCCTCGGGTACCTGAAGGACCTGCTTCCAGGCTTTGGCAACTGCCTCTCCGCCCAGGGGCCACAGGAAGAGCCGTTCCTTTGGGATCAGTCCTCTTAGGGTTTTATGAAAGCTTACGGCCTGTTCCCGCTCAGGAAAAAGGCATAGAGCGCCGCCGGTACATCCCAATAGCTCGGTGCGGTACCGCTCCAGCCGTGGGCCGTCATGGTAACCATAGCAGAAAGAAGTGCTGAAGCCGGGGCCTAGTGACTCTTCCCAGGGCGGAAAGGCGGCGCCTTTCCAAAAGGAAGAGGGCACCAAACTCCGCAACAGGTCGCCACGGCTGCAAAGAAAGGCGTCGGCCGTCCAAAAGGCCGCCTTTAAAAATCCCGCTCCCAGGGCGGGAACGGGATCTAAAAGCCTCTCAATGGGCCGCAACTCCAGGTCCCTGGGCAGCGAGGTCTTAGCACCCTCCTGATGTGACACCGTTAGGCCCACTCGGTGCCCCTTTCCCATTGGTACCTGCACCCGCAGCCCTGGGGCGCAGGGTTCCTGCGTCAGGTAGGTCAGGCTGTGCCACCAGGGACCGGGTAGCAACACCTCAACGGTATGGCCCATCAGTCGAAAAGGGATGCGGCACGGCTGAGGATCTCCCAGGCCACTTCGTCTTTGCTGCCGTAGAGGGAGCACTCGCTCCCATCCCGTCCGTAGAGCGTCACGGCGTTGGTATCAGCGTTAAAGCCGGCTCCCTGGGCTGTCAGGTCGTTAGCAGCTATGAAATCCAGATTTTTCCGTTCCAGCTTGCCCAAAGCGTTGGCCTTCAGCTCTTCCGTCTCTGCGGCAAAGCCTACCAAAACCTGATTGGGCCTTTTGTGGGATCCTACCCAGGCCGCTATATCGGGATTTTGGACGAAGGTCCTGGTCACTACTTCCTGTTTTTCTCGCTTGATCTTGTGGCCGTATTGGAACTCTGGGCGATAATCCGACACGGCGGCACAGGCCACGATCATATGGCTTTCTGCTAACCGGTCCTGAACGGTTTGAAACATCTCCAGCGCCGAGGTCACGGCTATTTTCTCCACGCCGTAAGGCGCCTGGAGGCCCACTGGGCCGCTGACCAGCAAAACCCTGGCTCCTCTAAACCGAGCCGCTCGCGCCAAGGCGTAGCCCATTTTGCCGGAACTAGGATTGCTGACAAACCGCACAGGATCAAGGAACTCCCTGGTGGGACCTGCAGTGATCAACAGAGTTTTGCCCGCCAGGTCCTGGGCGCAGAGGGCCCGACAGGTCTCTTCCAGAATATGGTCTCGCTCTGGCAACCGCCCCGAACCTTCATATCCACAGGCCAGATCGCCGCAGTCGGGGTCCACAATTCTAAATCCTCGGGAGGCCACAAGGGACAAATTGTCCCTTGTGGCGCTGTTGCCCAGCATGTGGACGTTCATGGCCGGAAACAGAAGGACCGGAGCGGTGGTAGCCAGCACGGTAGCATCTATCAAGGTGCCCGCTCCGCCGCTGGCCAGACGGGAAAGGCGCTCTGCCGTACAGGGTGCCACTAGGACACAGTCTGCCCAATCGGCCATAGCTATATGGGGGATCTTCCAGCCCTGTTCCTCCGAGAGGAAATCATCCTCTCTCCAGACTCTCTGGTGCGTAAGGGTGGACAGCACCATGGGGCTAACAAAGCTTTCAGCAGCGCGGCTCATCATGACCCGGACCTGGGCTCCTGCCTGAATAAAACCACGAACCGTATGGGGTATTTTATAAGCGGCAATGCCACCAGTGACGCAGAAAAGAATTTTTTTGTTATTCAGCGGAAGGTAGGTCGTCATTGCCGGTCACCGACGGGGATCTTCTCCGCCTGAAGATGGACTTCCACTCTACCGGTTTCCATATCGGCCAGGGCCATGGAGATGTACTTTTCTTCGGCGTTGCAATCCTGGGGCCGCTGCCTTTTCATCTCGCTGATCTGCCTTGCACGGTGGGCTACTATTGAAGTCAGCAAATACTTATTATGGACGTTGACGTTATTGGCTACCTTTTCCATATCAAAAAAATGCATTGTCCTCTTCTCCCCTCATCGATTCTTTTCGGCGTATTGGCTACGCAGCTTTTCGACAATGCCTCGCAGTTCCGCTAATGCCCGTTCCAGATCGTCGTTGACGATCACAAAGTCGTACTCCGATTCGAATTCCATCTCCCGGCAGGCGTTCTGGAGTCTCAAGGCCACGGCAGCTTCCGATTCAGTTCCTCGGGATCTGAGGCGCTGTTCCAGGACTTCCATGGACGGCGGCGCTACAAAAAGCGTGACCGCTTCGGGCATCTTTTTCTTCACCTGCAGGGCCCCCTGCACGTCTATTTCAAGGAAAAGATCCACTCCCTGGCGCAGGACATCTTCCACGTCGGAAATCAAGGTGCCGTAGCTGTGGCCGTGGACATAGGCCCATTCGAGAAATTTTCCATCTTCTACCAGTTGCTGAAAATTAACAGGAGAGATGAAACGATAGTCCACGCCATCGGTCTCACCAGGACGAGGCGCCCTGGTGGTGCAGGAAATAGAATAGCCCAGCCCCGGTAACTCATGGAAAAGGCGCAGCCTAAGGGTCCCCTTGCCAGCTCCGCTGGGCCCCGAAAGCACAAACAACAGGCCTCTTCTATTCCTCCTCATCGGAAATGTCACCTTCGTTCACTCTGTTGACGATTGTCTCCGGCTGAATGGCGGAAAGCACGATATGATTGCTGTCGGTAATTATGATAGCGCGGGTCTTGCGGCCCTTGGTGGCATCGATCAGACGTCCCTGTTCCCGGGCTTCTTCTTTAAGGCGCTTTACCGGCGCAGAAGTAGGATGAATAATAGCTACTATTCGCTCAGCTACCACCATGTTGCCGAATCCGACGTGTACCAGCGACAAAGTCATAGTGTCGGTCACTCCACATTCTGAACCTGCTCACGGATCCTCTCGAGCAGCGTCTTTCCTTCTACCACAAGCCAGCGCACTTCGGTGCTGGCCGCTTTGGATCCCATGGTATTGATCTCGCGATTCATCTCCTGGATCAGAAAGTCGAGTTTACGCCCCGCCGTGCCTCCCTTTCGCAGGAGATCTCCGAACTGTCCGATGTGACTTTCTGAACGGGTCAACTCTTCTGAAATGTCCCATTTATCGGCTTGGATGACCAACTCCTGGGCCATCCTGGCAGGATCTACTTCATAGCCTAAACGCTCAACCGTGCGGCTGACGCGGTACTGAAAATCGGAAAAGGCCTTCTCCGACACATCCTTCCAGGCATCCTTGATCCTGCCGATTAAAAGCGAATAGCCCTCCAAAGACTGGACAATGTCCGCCTCCAGAACAGAGCCCTCGCGCAAGCGCATCTCCTGCAGTTCTCTCACTGCATCTTCAAGACACTGAACTAGCGTAGGCTGCACTTCCTGCCGAGTTAGCTCCTGAAGCTCCGCCGGCTCGGTGACGCCAGGCAACGACAGCAACTGATCCCAAGCCGGCGCGGGGCCGCCGAGGCTTTTTGGGAGCTCCAATAGGGCGGCATAGTAGTCTTTTAGAATCTCAGTGTTTAGCCGCCCACCCCGCACCCCTTGCGCCCAGTTCAAATCGGCCCTAACCTGTACTTTGCCGCGAGCAAAATTGGAGCGTATCGTGGACTGAATCAATGGTTCCAGGCTTAAAAGATCTTTCGAGGCCCGGACAGAGATCTCCAGATAGCGGGAATTGATGCTGGAAAGTTCCAGGGTCAAGGTCCCCCAGGGCTGTTCCGAAGCGACTCGGCTAAAACCGGTCATGCTGGCTAGCATTAGCTCTCTCCTCTCTAAGGGGCTGTGGTGTTACCCAGGAAAGCACTTCCCAAAGGTCCTCAAGACCTTGGCCTGTAAGGGCGCTGACACCGTAAACCGGCGCCCCCTCCCGATCCTTAAACTGCTCCATCACTCGCTTGGTTCTAAGAGGGCCTGCCCTGTCGATTTTATTGAGCAAAATGGTCCGAGGCAGAGCAGCTGCTCCTATATCCATAAGTGTACGCTGAATCACGTCGTATGTATCTAGTACCTGAGGATCGTTGACGTCCAAGACCACGAAAATTATATCAGCATGGCAGATCTCCTCTAGAGTAGTCCGGAAAGCGGCCGTCAATTGCGGCGGCAGACGCCGGATGAAGCCCACCGTATCGGCCATCAAAAAACGCTTGCCTCCGGGCAGATGGATCGTGCGAACGGCCGTATCCAGGGTGGCAAAAAGCTGATCGGCGGCATATAGTTTATGATCGCCGCTTAGACGGCGCAACAGTGTAGTTTTGCCGCTGTTGGTGTACCCTACCAAGGCTGCGGTAGGAAGGCCGATGCGGCGGCGCTGCTTGCGTTGACCTTGGCGGCGGCGCTCCATCTCTTCAAGCTTCCGGCTGATCTCGGCAATGCGCCGTCCCAACTTTCGTCTATGGCGCTCAAACTCAGTTTCTCCTGGGCCTCGAGTCCCGATACCGGCGCCGGCGTTGGACATCTGGCGCCCCAATCCCTTCAAATGGGGCATTTCATAGCGGAACCGGGCCAAATCGACCTGAAGCTTGGCTTCAGCAGTAGAGGCCCGGCGCTCAAAGATCTTCATGATCACCAAAGCGCGATCCCAAACTTCGCAGTCCGCAGTCTTTCTCAGGTTGCTGAGCTGAATAGGGCTCAGCATATCGTTGCACACCACTAGATCGGCCCCGCTGGCTTTAGCGAGCACGGCCATGTGGTTAGCCTTGCCGGATCCGATAAGAAAAGCAGGATCGGGCTGGGCTCTTTTTTGGAGCATATTGGCGACCACTTCCACGTCCAAATTGGCCAACAAGAGCCGGAGCTCCTCCATAAGCAGCTCCATCTCTTCGCTATCAGCGGAATCCAGACCGAAGATCAGCGCTTTCCTGCGTTCCCGCAAGGGATTTTTAAAATCTGGCGGAAGTGAGGTCAGCCAATGCTCAGGCTCTGAAGTCTTTCCAATTCTGACTGGAGTTTGCTCCGTATCCACTCGCGCTCCTCCTTGAGGGATTTACCCTGATGGTCTTCCGGCATGATTGGATTGCCGTAGCGCACCGTAATTTTGTTCCGGCCTATCTTGGAGGCCCCTACTGGCATGGCCTCGTGGGTTCCATGGACGTAGACCGGCACGATAGGGACCTGGACCTTAGTGGCCAACAGGGTGACGCCGCTTTCTATTTGTTTGAGCCTGCCGTCGACAGAGCGAGCGCCCTCGGGGAAAATCATCAAATTATCGCCCTGCTGAAGCAATTCGAGAAAGGCCTTCAAAGCCGCGCCAGAGGAAATCCCAGAAGTCCGCTTTACCGGGATGGCCCCAAGGGTGGTAATGAGCCAACGGAAAATGCCGTTGATCTCAAAAAGCTGCTCCTTCGCCAGAGGGCGCAGACGATCTGGAAAGGCCAATCCCACGGCGATGGGATCCAGATTGCTGGTATGATTCGCCGCCAGGACCAAGGGCCTCTGGGCGGGAAGCAACTCCTTACCTATAACCATAAAATCGTTATGGACTTTAAAATAGCAGCTGCAAAACAGCCGCACTATAGAATAGAGCACCGGTCTAAGAAACATAGCCCTTCTCCTCCAACAGAGATAGAATCCGTTCCACCGCTTGTGGGATCGTCAAATTCGAAGTATCTAACAAGTACGCATCGGGCGCCTGCCGAAGGGGGGATATTTCCCGTTCCATATCGGCTTTATCGCGGTGCACAATCTCCTGGAGGATCGCGTCGTAGCTTACGTCGAGCCCTTTGGCATGGAGCTCTTTCCAGCGGCGCTTCGCTCGAACCTCGCAGCTGGCCGTCAAAAAGATTTTCACAGGCGCCAGGGGAAACACGACGGTACCTATATCACGCCCATCGGCGACCAAGGACCCCCTCAAGGCCTGCTCTCGCTGGATGTCCAACAGCCGCTCCCTCACCTGGGGCAATGCCGCATAGGTGGAGGCTATTTCATCCACTGGAGGTACGCGGATTAGATCGCTCACGTCCCTGTCGTTGACGGTAACCCTACCGCCAGAGAGCCGGACTGTCACGTTCGACAATCTGCGAGCGAGCTCGCTGTTTTCCTTCGGCGGCACCCCCTGCTCATCCAGATAAAAGGCCAAAGCCCGGTACATAGCCCCTGTATCAAGGTAATTTATACCCAAACGCTTCGCCACCTGACGGGCTACAGTGCTTTTTCCAGCGCCAGCAGGCCCATCAATAGCTATAACTCCGCCTCGTTCCATTTTCCTCTCCGCCCCTCTCGATAAAGGCTTGGCAATTTTTTCTCAGTTTCGAGCCTTTCTGAAGCCGGCAGAGAGATCAGATGACACCGCCGAAACGGATCATATGCCACAGCTCTTCGGCCGAAAATTCCAAAATCCAACCGCTACGCAGCTTTCGCAGTTCCAGCCTGCCGATTTTTCGGCGAAACAGGACCTCCACCCTCAAGCCAACCGCTTCGGCTATGATTCGGATCTCCCGTTTAACGCCTTCGTGGAGGACAAAGCGAAGCCAACGGCCAATAGGCTCTCGGTAGGTCAACACTTCGACCTCAGAGGGGATCAACCGCCGCCCCTCCCAGAGGGCTCCCTGTCTCAGTTGGGCCAGATCAGCACGGCTAACTGGCCGGTCCATGCGTACTTCGTACTCTTTAGTGATACCAGCTCTAGGATGGATCAACCTCTGTGCAAAGTCGCCGTCGTTGGTCAGAAGCAAAAGCCCTTCGCTTTGAAGATCCAGTCTCCCTACTGGGAAGAGGCGGTAGGGAGCGTAACTTTTAGGCAAAAGGTCCAACACCACGGGATAATCGCTGTCAGTTACGGCGCAGACATAGCCCCTAGGCTTATTAATGGCCAGATAAACAGGCTCTTGGGGATAGACTTCAACATCGTCAACGGTAACGATGGTCCCCTCAGAGACCTGAAAGGCTGGCTCCAACACCTGATAACCGTCGCAAAGCACTCTGCCGCTGAAGATATAATCCTCCACTTTCCGCCTGGAGCCTACGCCGCAGAGCGCCAAATATTTATTCAGCCGCATCCTCGAAGTCCTCTGATCTAAAAACCTGATCCTGCTCCGTCGGGGTCGGAAGTTGACTGCGCCGCAGTTCCTCGATTTCAGCCACCGTAGGCAGATCGGAAATAGCCCCTAAACCGAAGATCTGGAGAAAGCGGTCCGTGGTCCTGTACAAAAGAGGCGAACCGGTGCTCTTTCGCCGTCCAGCAATCCTTATAAGGCCATGGCTCAAGAGGGTCTCGATCACTCTATCACATCTAACACCGCGGATCTCCTCGATCTCTGATCGCGTTACAGGCTGATTATAGGCCACAACGGCTAAAGTCTCCATGGATGCTCTGCTAAGGCGGACTCTCTCGCTTTCGTCGGCTTCGTGGAAGCGCTCTAACACTTCGCTCATGTCGGCGGCAGTGGACATAAACCACTTGCCCCCCAGCTCCAGTACTTCCATGCCGTGTGACTCGGCAAAATGCTCCGACAACTCCTCCAAAATGCGACGGACCGCAGACACCGGCGCTCCTGTGGACGAAGCGATCTCTGAGATAGTGGCCCCCTCGGAGGCGATAAACAGGACTGCTTGAATCTGCCGCTGCAATTCAAGGCTAGGCAGATTGCCCGCAGATGATGAGCACATCGCCGAACATCTCCTTCTGACTCAGTTTGACTTGGTCCCTCCTGCTGAGCTCCAGCAACGCCAGCAATGTCACCACCACTGCGCTTCGGCCAGGCTCATCTTGAAGAAGAGCTCTCATGGACAGGCCCTGATGAAACAGGCTCAGCCGCTCCAGAATTCGCTCCATACGAGTCTCCACCTGGATCTCGTCGGGAATGGCCGGCGGTACGCCCTCCATCTCCCAACTGTCCCAATCTTCTTCATTGGAAAAGGACCGGCGGCGCCCCAAGAGCTCAAGCCACTGCGACGAGAGGGAGTAGAGATCGCCCAAATCAAAAATCGGCGGCATAGGATCGCTGGGGCGAAAGCGCCTACGATCAGCAGAATGTTTCAGTTGTTCTAACAGGGAAGCCGCTTTTCGATAGGGACGGTACCGCTCCAACAGGGTCTCTAAATCAGGCTCCTCATCCTGAAAAATTTCGCCATCATCTAGGCCAAAATCATCGGGAGCCGACTGAAGCCTTGGCAACAGAGCCAACGTTTTTTGAAGCACTAGATGGGCAGCCTGGGCGATAAATTCTGCCAGTGCAGCGATTGGGAGATTTCCTATTCGGGCCAAATAGACGCCGTAGAGGGAGATAACCTCGGAAACCTTGATATTAGCAGCCTCAATTTCCTTGAATTCCACCATATGGCACAACAAATCCAGAGGACCCGAAAATCCCTCAATGTGGACTCTAAAGGCCTCAGGATCGGCTGCAACGTTTTTCAGTTTTGGCTCCATTTACTGGGCAGCGGCTGCGGAGGCAGCAGTATCACAGGAAGATCGCATTTAGCGGCGAGCTTTTCTGCCAGCCTGGCCATGGATGGGCTTTCCATCTCGCCGTGATCGCAGATCATCAACGATAGGTCCCGGTCTAACATCTCCTGGCATTCGTGATACCTCAAATCTGCGGTGGCGTAAAGCTGAGCTCCGGCCTGAAAAGCCGGGGACCAAAGATCTCCGCCCGCTCCCCCACAAAGCCCTAAACAGCTTACCTTGGCCGAAGATGCCTCTAAGAGGCGAAAACCCGAGAGGTTCCAACACTTCGCCAAGTACTCTCCTGCCTCCAGAGGGGACATCTCTCGGGGCAGGTCGCCCACTGCTCCGAGACCGCAACCTTCGATGGTCTCTGATGGAATTATTGGTCTCCATTTCTTGACACCGGCAAGGTCAGCTAACACCGCGTTTACGCCGTCGGAAGAGCTATCCCAGCAGGTGTGACAGGAGGCGACCGACAGACCGAGGCGCAGTGCTGATGCAACTGCTTTCTCCGTAAGGCCCTTCAGCACTAGATCCTCCAAGGGATTAAAAATCAAAGGGTGATGAGTCAACAGAAAATCGCAGCCTCTCTGGGCTGCCATTTCCATCGTCGAAGGCAATGGATCCAGAGCCACCGCTATGCTATGGATCTTCGAATCGGGGCTTCCCAGCCTGAGACCACAGTGATCCCAAGGCTCCGCTAGACAAAAGGGCGCGATAGTGTCCAAAATTCCCAACAGATCTGAAACCTTCATCGGACGATCCTCCTTTAGCTTTTACGGTGGCTCGTTAGTTTACGGGATTGATTATAGCAGACAGGAGAAACGAGACAGGAGAAATGCTCCCTTTCGCCTTTTGTCATCGCCTGCCTAGGCCTTGCAAAAAGCTACTCCCATACGCCAAAAGGCCGCTCCGCAATGCGGGGCGGCCTGACAAAGTTGGTGGGCCCACCAGGATTTGAACCTGGAACCTCCCGGTTATGAGCCGGCAGCTCTAACCCTTGAGCTATGGGCCCGAATCATAAGGAGCCTCCCTAAGTAGCTGACGATTCTCCGCGCAACAAAGAACAGAGAAACTTTTCAGGACTTCCTCCGCCCTGTCCGGCAACCGGTCCATCTGTCAGCGCTGCAGAAATTCCTACGAGATGGCTTCTCCTCATGCCTGGTAATTTTATACCAGACTATGACGTGCCGTCAACGAGGTTTTACTGTGAACTGACAGAAACTTTTTTCTCGCCGCTCAGCGACAAAGTAAGCAGGGACTTGTAATTGTCCACAGCCTTTTGCTGGGGCTCATCGGACACCATAAAGGCACCGATTCCCACCAGATCGGCTCCAAATTCCTGCACGACCTGACACATGCCGGCAGCCGTACTCCCTCCCCGCATAAAATCATCGATAATCAAAACTTTGTCGTCCTGAGTTAATTGTTTCGTCCCCATGTAGACGGCCCTAGCTTCGCCGCTGGGGGTTGGGTAGTGCACGCATACAGCAGGGCCATCACTGGCTCGATTGCGGAAACGGCAGACCGCTAGAGACACTCCTAGGGCTCGAGCAGCGGCCAGGCCAAGGGGAATTCCCTTGACCTCCGATGTCATGATGATGTCGGGACGGCTTTCCTTGAAATCCGACGCTAGGGCCTGGCCGAGCATATCGGCGGTGGCTGGATTAAACAGCAGGTCGGCGTAATAGATCAAGCCACCGGGGAGCAACCGCTCGGGTTGATTCAGCCTGTCAGCCATCTCCGCCAAAAAACAATCCCGCACTGCCGGTGCCATATCGGGAATATAAAAGGCTCCGCCTGCACGGCCGCGGTCCACCACCAGCCGTCCATAGCCTTCCTGAATCAGGGCCCCATTTACTAGAGCCACATCGTCGCTGATAACCGTTTTAGAAACGCCAAAGTCCTCCGCCAAAGCAGTCAGGGAAATCTGGCTCGACGGAGACGAGAGAAATCGAGATGTAATGCGGATCAATCGTTCTGTGCGCTGGCTTTTCATCGCTCGCCCATACCTCTTTATATAGTCCTCAAATTCGAGTAGTGCCGACCCATTTCAGGCGAATCCGCCCTTATTTTGATGGTACAAAGAACTCGTCTGTTCGTTTTATAAGCTCCCAAAGAGCCCCTCGCAATGGGATAACAGAGAGAATCAAACTTTAGCCGCCGAACATTATTATCCAGACGGCCCTTAATTGTCAATAAGAAACAGTAAAAATTTTCTCGCTCTTTAAGGGGCTTTAGAGCGTGGCAACAGATTTTCCGATGGGCCCTCAAAAAAGTCATTCTACAACAGGAGCTGGCAGGTCAAGGGTCGCTCAAGCCAGGGCCGACGGAAAGAAAAGTCAAACACATCTTCTCGATGCCACAGCCCAAAGGCGGCGCTGCCGCTGCCGCTGATCCCCCAGGCGAGGGCTCCTTGGCTTTGAAAGGCTTCAAAAAGCTCCTGGTATTCCCTATGACTGACCATGAGGGGCCCCGTGAAATCGTTGGGCAACAGGCCGACGAAGCGCCCTGCCTTGAGCTTATCTAAAATCAGGTTGGACTCTTCCAGGGCATCCTGGTAGGTGCTGGGCCAGGATGTGCCATAAAAGCTGTCCAATTCCCGGAAAGCCGATGCTGTCATCGAGCGCCAAACAGGCAGGGCGATTAGTACCCTCAGGGGCAGAGTTTCTTTCAAAGGTTCTAAAATCTCCCCAATGCCCGAGACCCGGGCCAGCGCAGAAGACCCCAGAAAAAAGGGGACATCGGCACCAACTCGTGGAGCCAGGTCCCCCACGTTATAGCCTTGCAGGGCCAGCCACTCCATGAGCGCCGCCGCATTGCCGCTGCCGCAGCCTAGGCCAGTGCCAGGAGGAATTTGCTTTTTCAAATTCATGCGCAGCCATGGGATCAAAGAGCCAGACTTTCTGCAGTTGTACAAGGTCTTTTCCAAGATGTTTGGCCCATCGACGGCGGCTCCGGAGACCGAAAGCTCGTCCTGGCAGCAGCCCTCGGGGAGGATTTCCACTGTAAGGGATTCAAAGGGGCCAATTTTCCAGAAGAGGGAGATCAGCTCATGATAGCCCCTGTCGTTGCGGCCCAGGATCCGCAATGTAAGGTTGATTTTGCCCCAGCTGTGATATTCCATCTTTGCTTGTCCTGATTGAAAACGCATTGTGGAAGCGCTGCGCCCCGTCCGTCTATAGGAACTAGCCTTTTCTAAGGACGATGCGCTTATCCCCTACTCTCCGCGTTATGCCCTTCCCGTCCAGATATTCCATTAGGGGCAACACGTATTTTCGACTGCTCCCGGTCAGATCACGCACCTGGGCCAGCGTGAAGCCGCCTTCAACTGAGCTAAGGAGCTCCATTAACTGGCCTTCCACTTCTTTGGAAAGAAGAAAGGTGCCGTCTAAAATAGCCGCATCGCCGCTTTTTCTGACTTGCTCCAACAGCGAAGCGAAATCCTTGGCACTTTTGCCCATTGCGGCCGGCAGCTCCTCCAAAAGGGGCATCTGGTACCCCTTCTCCCGACAGATTTCCAGCAGGCGATCTCGATCCTGGCAGAAAGCTTTATCGTCCACCGGGACAAAATCGGGCATTCTCAGTAGAGCTTCCTCTGATTTGATCCTGCCGCCGGCTATCAGCCGTTCCAGAAAAATCCGACCGTAGCGGCGTTCTTCTTCGAGGAAAAGGGCCTTTATCAGGTCGTCAGAGACCATGCCTTTCTGATGAGGGAAGTCCTGATGATATTTTTTCAGGGCATCGCAGAAGCGCTCTGCCCACCCCTCAGCTGCTTGGGCCGACAGGAGCAGTCCCTCACCCGCTTTAAGATGGACCAGCTGTTTTTGTGATTCCAGCGCTTCTAAAATAGGGATCAAATCGCTGCGGCGCTCCTGAACTCGGACCATTAAGTCCGGCAAGGACATCTGGCCGTCCATATCCAGCACTCTGAGAATTCGCTCCTGGCGGTTTTCCACGCCCTGGAGGGACAGGAGCTTCTGATGGATGGCATCGCGCATCTTTCGTCCTGAAGGACGCTTAGCGTAGGGGGTTAGCACTTCTCCGCCGCCAATGGTCTGTAGCGGGCTGTAAAAGCGTATGACAAAGCGCTGTCCCAACGCGGCCACTACTGGCTCCTCCAACACTAACTGCAACGGTTCAGTATGGCCCGGCTCCAAAGTCTTGCCCTCCAACAGGACGATTCTGGCCAAAACATCGGAAGTCCCCAAATGGAGCCGGACCCTCTGCCAGTGGGTCAGCGCCTCGGGTGCGTTCTTCAGCAGGCGGAGGCTCACGTCTATACAGGAACTGGGGCGGTATACGTCTTTAGCGCAGACCACGTCTCCCCGCTGAAGCTGGTCCAGACGGACATCGGTAAGACAGAGAGCAACCCGCTGCCCCGCGGTTCCCTGGTCCACCGGCTGACCGTGGACCTGCACGGACCTGATCCGGGACTCCAATCCTGCAGGCCATATGTCCACCTCGTCACCCTGGCTTATGACACCTCTGTAGGCCGTGCCGGTCACCACCGTGCCAAAACCTGCTACTGGGAAAGTCCTGTCTATGGGCATAAAGAAGGCGCCCTGCCGCTCTCTGGGCTTTAGAAGGTCCACCAAGGATTCCAACTGTTCCGTCAGAGCGCCTATTCCAGCGCCGGTGACCGACGATACGGCCACTATCGGAGAGCCCTCCAAGAAGGTGCCCTTGACCAGGTTTTCCACGTCCTCTAGGGCCATAGCGACCATCTCAGGATCCACTAAGTCCGACTTGGTGAGCACCACTATGCCGCTTTGAACTCCCAAGAGCCCCAGGATGTCCAGGTGCTCCCTGGTCTGGGGCATAACGCCTTCGTCGGCGGCCACCACCAGCATAACGGCGTCAAGTCCTGAGGCTCCAGCCACCATTTGGCGGATAAACCGTTCATGGCCTGGCACGTCGATCAGGCTGATAACCCTTTTACTGGGCAATACCAGCGGAGCAAAACCCAGTTCGATGGTAATACCTCTTTTACGCTCCTCTGCCAAACGATCGCAGTCCACACCTGTCAGGGCCTTGACCAACTGGGTTTTCCCGTGATCGATATGTCCGGCCGTTCCGATTACGAGAGAAATTTCTTGGTTCATCAATGGGCCTCCAGAGCCTCCAACAGAGAGGCCATAAGTTCATCAGTTTCATTATAGTCCAAGGTGCGTAGGTGAATCAGAAGAGCGTTGTCCTGAGCGCCAGCGATAACGGGAATTCTAGTTTTGCGAAGCCGCTCCTGAAGTGCTCCGGCGCTAAGGGAACCGTCGGCCAGACGGATCGATACTGCCCAGCCCATTAGGGGCTCCTCCGGATAAGCGCCGCCGCCCACGGCATCCTCTACAGGGACAAGGCCGGTGATCAGGCCAAAGCGGGATAGATCGCTATCGATTCTATCCTGCAAGGCCTTCGCGCGGTCGTGCAATTCCTGGCCGGACAAGCAGATTCTGGCCAGCGTGGGAATCTGTTTCCACTGTCCTTTGAGGTAGAGACGCAGAGTGGCCTCCATAGCGGCTAGAGTCATCTTATCGCAACGCAGGGCCCGCAGCAGCGGATACCGGCGCAGTTTATCCACTATAGCCCGGCTGCCGACGATGCCGCCGATCTGAGGACCGCCCAAAAGTTTGTCGCCGGAAAAGGTAACCACGTCTACCCCTGCGGCCAGACAATCCATCACAGAAGCCTCGCCCTGCAACCCCAACTGCTGGCAGTCGACAAGAGAGCCGCTGCCCAAGTCTTCCATCAGCAACAACCCCCTGCTGTGGGCCAGCTCTACCAGATCCTCCCTGGGAACTTGGCAGTGAAAGCCGGTGATGCGAAAATTAGAAGGATGGACCTTCAGCAGCATGGCTGTCTGATCGGTAATAGCTTCGGCATAGTCCCTCAGGTGGGTCCGATTGGTGCAGCCCACTTCGATTAGCTCGGCTCCGGCAAATTTCATGATGTCGGGGATCCTGAAAGAGCCGCCTATCTCTACCAACTCGCCCCGAGAAACTACTGCCTCTCGCCCAGCAGCCAAGGCTGCCAGACAGAGCAACACCGCACTGGCGTTGTTGTTGACCACCAGCGCCGCTTCGGCTCCGGTAATCTGACATAGGAGCCATTCGATGTGGGTGTTCCGTTGCCCTCGGCTGCCCCTTTCCAGATTGTACTCCAAAGTGCTGTATCCTCTGGAGCACTCTTGGACGGCTCTGAGGGCTTCTTCAGCCAGAGAAGAGCGACCTAAGTTCGTGTGCACCACCACGCCCGTGCAGTTGATCACTCGACGGAGGCTCG
The DNA here is from genome assembly GCA_964575405.1 of uncultured Synergistaceae bacterium. Classification (GTDB taxonomy): domain Bacteria; phylum Synergistota; class Synergistia; order Synergistales; family Dethiosulfovibrionaceae; genus CAZCKP01. The sequence continues at coordinate 31,794 of CAZNRB010000005.1, forward strand.
GAGAAAGGCGGCTTTGGAGGGCGCTGCCTATTTCAGCAAAAAACTGCCCTTCGTCGTAACGGCTGATCTCTTGTTCAAGTATTTTAGCGCGCCAGCAATCCAACATCTGGCGGCAAATTATTTTCAGCCTTTCTCGGTCAAGGATTTTTTCAAAGTCTTGTAGCCTGGGATCACCCAAGATTTTTTCCATGGAAGGAAGGTCCCGTAGAACCTTCCGTGTCTCGTAGCCCACGTCTTTTTTCCTCAATATCAACACCTGCCCGGTCAGAACTCAAAATTCTATGGGGGAACAAGTCCCTTAATTAAATGCTATAATTTACATGCCCTATTATCGCACATGACGGAACGGTTCTTCTCCCCGGCCGAGTCCAGACGGAATCTTGCAGAAAGAAGGTCCTATAATGAAATATATCGACGCCAGAGGCAAACCTTGTCCACAGCCCGTGATCATGACCAAAGCCGCGCTATCGGAAAACCCCGAAGCCTTAAAGGTAACGGTGGACAATCCAGAAGCAGGGCAGAACGTCTCCCGCTATTTGAAAAGTCAGGGCTACACCATATCGCTGATTGCAGAGGGAGCAGATATTATCGTAGACGCCATGCGGATTAACCCGGCGCCTAAGCCCCAGGTTTCAGCTGCGGCCCCCTCTGTCGCGGCAAAACGGGCTGTGTTCATCTCCCACAACGTGGTGGGCGGCGGCGACAAAGAGCTCGGAGAAGTGCTGATCAAGGCATTTCTGGGCACATTGACGCAGCTGGACAAAGCGGAACGCCCTGCTGTGGTGGCCCTGATGAACGAAGGCGTCAAGCTGGCCGTTAAGGGCACTTCCAGCGCGGAAGTCCTCCAGGAATTCGTGAACCAGGGCGGCACTCTGTTGGTCTGCGGAACCTGCCTCAAGCATTTCAATCTAACCGATCAATTGGGCGCCGGAGTTGTATCCAATATGTTCGAGATCGTCTCGGCTCTGCTTGGATCTCAGACGCTTACCATTTAACGCCATCGGGGAGAAAAAAGAAAGCCCTTCACCGAAATGTCCGGCCTATTTATCCTAGGGGGCAATTGCCGAATCCCAAGAGGCCGGACAGGTGAAGGGATTTATTTTATCAGTGGAACTAAAGGAATCGATCCAGAGGGGCTATTTCCCCGTGAGGAGACACGTAGCGGACCTCGCAACTCAACGTAAAACCAGTAAGGTTCTGGATCCTGCGGCGCACTTCCCTAACCAGATTAATCACGTCCTCCGAGGTGGCGTTGCCAAGGTTAACAATAAAATTACCGTGACGAGTGCTCACCTGAGCGTCTCCGATCCGAAGGCCCTTATAGCCGCCTTGATCTATTATCTTGCCCGGCGGGCCGTAGGCTGCGTATAGCTCCGGATCGTTGCTGAACACGGAGCCACAGCTGGGCTGCTTTAGAGGAAATTTTCCTCTGCGCTCGGCCATGATCGACAACATTTCCCGCCGTACCCTGCCGCTGTCCGACGGTATCAGCTTTAACTTGGCCCTCAAGATCAGGGCTCCGTTTTCCTGAAAGACCGAATATCGATAGGAAAAGCCACATTGACTGACCTGGAAGTCCTGTATTTCGCCTGAACTGTTCAGCCCGCGAACCTGCAGTATTGAGTCGCCAATGGCCTTTCTCATGCTCCCTCCGTTCATATAGACTAGCCCGCCTAAGCTACCGGGAATCCCCACTAGATGCTCCAGCCCTGACAAACCCCGGGCCGCGCTGTTCCTGGCCAGGAAAGGCACCCAGGCTCCGGCCTGAGCCTCAAGGCAATCCCCATCGAAACGATAGCCGCCGAAGCGGCGTCCGAAGCGCATCACAATGCCCCGAAAGCCCAAGTCGTCGAAGAGCAAGTTAGAGCCCTGGCCAAGCACCAATAGAGGCAATTCTCGCTCTCTGGCCAAAATGAAGAGCTCCCGGACCTGTTCCTCCTTTTCCGGCTCTACCAGATAGTCCGCCGGGCCTCCGATGCGCCAGCTGCACAGCTCTTTGAGATTCACCGAGGCCCGCCAAAAAAGCCCCATTCTATCCAGCGCCGCGGCGATGGTTTCTGCCATTATCCCTTCTCCTTCCCTTTCTGTCGGCACTGGAGCCCTCAAGAGTCTTTTTCCTGCTGCTGCTCCCGCCCCGAAGGGCTGGGGAAATTAAGCAGCCAGGACCATGGCCGCTCAGGTCCTCTCTGTGGGCCCTGCGAAGGGCTTCGAGGACTAATTCCCTATTTTCAGGCCTTCGATACTGGAGCAGGGCTCGCTGAAGTGCTTTTTCATGACCGCCCCTCGCCACGTAAAGAGGTTTCATAGTTGCAGGATCCAGCCCCGTATAGAACATACAGGTCGCTAAACTGCCCGGCGTGGGAATAAAATCCTGCACTTGATCGGGGGTAAAACGTTGATCCCGCAAGAATTCCGCCAGCTCTATGGCATCCTCCAGTGTGCAGCCAGGATGGCTGGAAATCAAATAGGGCAAGAGATACTGTTCCTTGCCGATGCGGCGATTGGTGTCGTCAAAAAGTCTCTTGAACCTTAAATATTCCTCGATAGGTGGCTTGCCCATTAACGCTAGAACTCTGGGACTGGAATGCTCCGGAGCGACTCTCAGTTGACCGCTCACGTGGTAGCGGCAAAGCTCCTCCACAAAACGCCCTCCCTGGGGATCGGCCAAAATATAATCGTATCGAAGCCCAGAACGGATGAAGACCTTTTTCACGCCGGGAAGAGCTCGAAGCTTTGCCAGCAGTTCAAGAAATTCTGAGTGATCGGCCTTTATGTGAGGGCAGAGGGAAGGAGCCATGCATTCCCGATGGGGACAACTCCCTCGCTTCAACTGCTCGGGACAGGCTGGGCCTCGAAAATTTCCCGTAGGCCCTCCTATGTCGTGGATATAGCCCTTGAAAGCTCTGTGTTTAATCATGGACCTGGCCTCTCGCAGAATCGAAGCCTGGCTTCGAGCCTGCACGATCCTCCCCTGGTGAGCATGGATCGCGCAAAAAGCGCAGCTGCCGAAACATCCCCGTGTGCTGGCTATGCTGAAGCGTACTTCCTCTATGGCCGGAATGCCGCCACAGCTATGGTACATTGGATGGGGATCCCGAGTATAGGCCAGTTCATTGACCCTATCGAGCTCCTCAGTGGTCAGAGGCCGCATAGGTGGATTCTGGATCAGCCATCGATCGCCGTGGCGCTGAACCACCGTTCGCCCCCTAAAGGCATCCTGCTCAGCGCTTTGAAGGCGATAGGCCAGAGCGTAGGCCCTTTTATCGCTACTCACTTCCTCATAAGAAGGGATTTCAATGCTGCCTTCAGGTCGGGCCCGGCCCATTACGCAGGTGCCAGGCACTGAGACTATGGAATCTATGGGCACACCGCGATCCAGAAGCCGGGCGATCTTCGCCAATTGAAGTTCGCCCATGCCGTAAATCAGGAGATCAGCCTTGGAATCGGCCAACATAGAGCGCCGGACCTTGTCGGACCAATAGTCGTAATGGGCAAAACGCCGCATGCTGGCTTCGATGCCGCCGATCATCAACGGGACAGCCCCCCAGAGCTCTCGAACCCTATTGCAATACACCAGCGTCGCCCTGTCAGGACGGCGGCCAGTCTCTCCGCCGGGGGAATATTCATCGCGGACCCGCTTGTTCCGGGCCGCGGTAAGCTTGTTCAGCATGGAGTCTAAATTCCCCGCCGATACCATCACTGCCAGTCTGGGACGTCCCATCACACTAAAATCCCTGGAGCGACTCCAGTCGGGCTGGGGAATCACGCCAATGCGATAGCCCAGATGCTCCATCCATCGAGCAATCAGACCGTTCGCAAAAGTAGGATGATCCACGTAGCCATCGCCGGTGATCAGCAGGAAATCCAACTGATCCCATCCACGTCGCTCCATGTCAGCGCGGCAAACCGGCAGAAAATTGCCGTCCATGGCATCGCTCCTTTTTCGCAAAGCCCCTTTCCAACTCCTTTGATCACAAATCCAAGAGCTCCGACCAGATTACGTTGCCTACCCTCATGCCCTTAGCGCTGAGGGCCACTCTGTCATGACTGAAGACAAAACAATTTTCCGGCAACCTGACGATTCGCCGCAGCAACTCCTCTAGATAGGGCTGGCCGTAACGGTTACTAAAGTCCTGGAAGACCAATCCCCGGCGGGTTCTGAGGGCCAGCACCGCTGCCTCAGAGGCCTCTTCGCCGCCGGTGCGCCGTTCCTGAAAGGTCACAGGCAGGGTACCTCCGTCGACGTGCTGAATCCAGTCTTCCAGCGAGGGGCTGTTAGCGTAACGGCAAGGGGCCACAAAACCCCAGGCCGACGGTCCCAGGGCAATCACATTCTCCCGGGCCCAATAGGCCCCGTTGTGGCGGCTTTCCTGGCCTGGCCTGGCGAAGCTGGCGATCTCGTATTGCTCCAAGCCCTTGCGAGGAAGGTAGTACTGGGCCCATCGATACATGCCGTAACCGTCGGGCAGGTCTGCCGGCGGCCGGCGATGCCAGAGACTACCTGGGTCCAGCGTCAGCTGGTACAGCGATATGTGATCCAATCCAGCCCGGACCAGACCCGACAGGCTTATATGCCAACGCCGCACCGTCTGGCCGGGGAGGCCAAAGATCAAGTCACCGCTGACCTGAAATCCCCTGTCCTGGCAGAGCGCCAAGGCTTCCAAGGCCTGACGGCTGTCATGGCGCCGACCAAGCCGTCGCAATTCTCCGTCGTCGAGGCTTTGAATCCCCAAACTGATGCGGTTCGCTCCGCCTTCTTCCAGAACCGACAAAAGCTCCGGCGTGACGCTGTCGGGATTGGCCTCTACGGTGAACTCCACGTCGCTGGCCCAGGGCACTTGCCCTAGGGCTTTTAACAGTGGGCGCCAAAGTTCAAGGTCCACCACCGACGGCGTTCCCCCACCGATGTAGAGGGTCCTCAGTTCCACGTCCTCCATGGGCTCCCTGACCAGTTGCCACTCCTTGAGAAGGGCCCCGATCCAACGCTCCATATCGCCTGGCTTAGGCACCATGCAGTAAAAGCTGCAATAGTGGCACCGGCTCCTGCAAAAGGGCACGTGAACGTAGAGCGAAAGGGGGCCCCGGAGAACCTGGAAGGGCCTATTTGCCGTCTTTTCCATCGTTCACGTCCAGGAAGGACATGAAGGCCTCCGGTGGTATCGAGACTTTGCCGATCTGTTTCATCCGTTCTTTTCCCTTTTTCTGTTTTTCCAGCAGTTTGTTCTTTCGGGTCACGTCGCCGCCGTAGCACTTGGCCAGCACGTCCTTGCGCAGGGCCTTCACGTTGGCCCTCACGATGACCTTCTTGCCTATAGAGGCCTGAATGGGCACCTCGAAAAGCTGACGGGGGATCAGCTCCTTCAGCTTGATCACCGCGGCGTGACCCCTATGGTAGGCGTCGTCGCTGTGGCATATGAAGGAAAAGGCGTCCACCGGCTCCTGGTTGATCAGCATGTCCACCTTGACCAAGTCGGA
>CAZNRB010000006.1:0-3392 GCA_964575405.1 uncultured Synergistaceae bacterium
CGATGAACAGCAGAATGCGGCCTTCGCTGCGCTTCACCTCGTTGATCACCGCCTTGAGGCGCTCCTCGAACTCGCCTCGGTATTTGGCTCCGGCGATGAGAGACCCCATATCGAGGGCGAATACAGTGCGGTCCTTCAGGTCCTCGGGCACGTCGCCGCTTATGATCCGCTGGGCCAGCCCCTCTACGATGGCCGTTTTCCCCACGCCGGGCTCGCCGATCAGCACGGGGTTGTTCTTGGTCTTGCGGCTCAGGATCTGTATGACTCGGAGGATTTCGTCGTCTCGACCGATGACGGGATCCAATTTTCCCTTTTTGCCGTATTCCACCAGATCGACGCCGTATTTTTTGAGGGCCTCATAGGTCTCTTCCGGCGTGGCGCTCTGGACCCGGGCGCCGCCCCGTACGGCCTCTAGGGCCTTAAAAAAGCCGTCCTTTGTTACGCCGCTTTCGGCCAGGATCTTGGCTACTTCGCCGTGGCCGTCCAAAATAGCGGCGAAGAGGTGCTCCACCGAAAGGTATTCGTCGTTCAGGGCCGCGGCCTGTTTTTCGGCGGCCACAAAGACCTGCGAGAGATCCTTTGAAAGGTATACTCGATCTTTATCATAGCCGCCGGTGATACGGGCCTTGCGGTTCAGCAGGCCTTCTACCCGCACGGCAATCGCCTTGGCGCTGGCACAGCACTTTTCCAGCAGCGACGGTATCAGCCCCTCTTGCTGGTTTAACAAGGCCAACAGGAGATGCTCTACGTCGATCTCCTGATGGCCATAGGTCATAGCGATATTTTGAGCCTCCGTCAAAGCCTCCTGGGATTTTTGCGTTAATTTATTGAGATTCATGGGCTCACTCCCTTGGGGATTGGTTGTTTACGGAGGTCATTATAAAAGGTCAATATTAGTCAGTCAAGAGCCTTTCACAAACTTTCACCTAAGTCCTTTGGCGGAAGCAGAGAACTGCCTTTCTGCCCGCTGGCCTCGGGAGCAAAGGGAAAGTGTCTTTATTCCTACCAAAAAGGCGAAGAAGGCTCAGGAGTATTTTCCTAAGCCCCCTTCGCCTTGTGGCAGTCAGGGCCTTGCTATGGTACAGAAGGTCAGCGACTCAGAGCTTTCTCTTCCATTTTGTGCCGTCGGGAGTGTCCTCCAGGACGATGCCTCTGGCTATGAGTTCGTCGCGGATAGCGTCGGAGCGCTTAAAGTCCTTGGCAGCTCTAGCGGCCTTTCGCTCGCTGATGAGGGTTTCGATTTCGTCGGCTTCGGGGTCCTCTTGGCATTGATGAATGCCTATGATGCCCATAATGGACTCCACGTCGTTGAAAAAGGCCTCAGCCTTCTGTACGGCCTCGGCGGACAGCACTTCCCGTCCCTTCAGGTAAGTGTTGACAGCCCTTACGGCGTCGAAAAGGTCCCCTATGGCAGCGGCGGTATTGAAGTCGTCGTCCATCGACGCGATGTAGCTCTCTCTGATCTGGTCCATTTCCTGCAGGAACTCCTCTGCTGGTTCTCCGAGGCGAACCAGCCGGTTTGCTTTGGTAAACTGTAGATCGCTCCAGCAGTCGCGCAGCCGCTCTACGGCGGCAGCGGCCTGATCCAAGGCCTCTTGTGTGAAGTTCACCGGCGTGCGGTAATGGGCTCCCAGCATGAACATCCTGATGGCCAAAGGGGAGAAGTGCTTGCGGGCCTCTCTGGCGGTGAGGAAATTGCCCAAGGATTTTGACATTTTTTCCTTGTCGATCAAAATGTACTCGTTGTGAAGCCAGTACCGGACAAAGGGCTTGCCTGTGGCCGCCTCGGCCTGGGCTATTTCGTTTTCGTGGTGGGGGAACGTCAGGTCGATGCCGCCGGAGTGGATGTCCACGGTCTGACCGATCAAATCCATGGACATGGCGCTGCACTCGATGTGCCAGCCAGGCCGTCCCAGTCCCCAGGGGCTTTCCCAGGCCGGCTCGCCCTCCTTTTGGGGTTTCCAGAGCACGAAGTCCAGGGGGCTTTTCTTGACGTCGTCGATATCGACTCGGATCCCCGATTGGAGGTCTTCGATGCTTTGCTTCGACAGCCTGCCGTACTGGGGGAAACTGTTGACGTCGAAGTAGACTGTACCGTTGACTTCGTAGCCATGGCCCTTTTCTATAAGGGTTTTGATGAGTTCGATGATCTCAGATATATAGTGAGTCGCCCGAGGGTAAAAGGTGGCCCGTTTGATGCCCAGGGCGTCGGCGTCTTCGTAGTAGTCTGCTATGGTCTTCTCGGCTAGGTCCTGGACGGTGATATGGTCCCGCTTGGCTCGGTCGATCATTTTATCGTCGATGTCGGTGAAGTTCTGCACGAAGGTGACCTGATAACCGGAAAATTCCAGATAGCGGCGAAGCACGTCAAAGACTATAAAGGGCCTGGCGTTGCCTATATGAAAATAGTCGTAAACCGTAGGACCGCAGCTGTAGAACCCTACCTTACCCTCATGAAGGGGCACAAATGGTTCCTTTTTTCGGCTGAGGTCATTATAGAGCATCAGTGCCATGGGGTATTTCCTCCGATCTGATAAAATGGCATGAAGAAGGTCAAGCCCATTATACACGGGATCTCTTTTTTTGTATTTGTTAGAAAAAGAGTACAGAGGTGAGCTCTAATATGGATGAGAACAAAGCGATGGAACATATCTGCTCGATCCTGAGGACTTTGCCTCATCGTCCTGGCGTTTATTTAATGCACGACCAATCTGGCACGGTTATTTACATTGGAAAGGCCAAGAACCTAAAACGGAGAGTTTCTTCCTATTTCAACCATAGGGATTTTGCGATCCCCCGGCTGAGAAAACTGGTCCAGACGGTGTCCGATATCAGCTTTATCCGCACCGAGACGGAGGCCGAGGCCTTTATCGTTGAAAGCCGTCTGATAAAAAAGCTCCAGCCCTTTTTCAACGTGGAACTAAAAATGGGAACCCGCTATCCCTACGTGATCGTCACCGGCGAGCCTTATCCCAGGGTAGTGGTGACACGGCAGAAGAACTTGCCGGGCAAGGTCTTCGGCCCCTACACGTCCACGGGAGGCCTGCGGGAATTGCTGAAGCTCATAGGGGACTATTTCCCTCTGCGGAACTGCGCACTAGATCTCCCCAAAGTTCAGCTGGCCCGTCCCTGCCTGATGTACGATCTGAAACGATGCGGAGGCCCCTGTGCCGGGAGATGTTCCTCCAAGGAATACGGACAAATCGTCGACGACGTGCTAATGCTTTTGAACGGCCAGACGGCCGACCTGATTGCCCGCCTTCGAAGGCGAATGGATCGCTACGCCCAAGAGCTTCGTTTTGAGGAAGCGGCCAGGGCTCGGGATACGATCCGCAGCCTTTGGCGGTTGACGAGGCAGAAAATATCCTCTACCTTAACGGGTGATCTCGACG
>CAZNRB010000006.1:3402-36105 GCA_964575405.1 uncultured Synergistaceae bacterium
TTGCTCCGCCTTCAGAATCTCTGCGGTTTGCCCACCGTCCCCTGGCGGATCGACGGTTTTGATATATCCCATTCTTCGGGCCACGAGACCTACGGCGTGGCGGTGGTCTTCGAACAGGGCTTTGCAAACCCATCGCTGTACCGCCGCTTTAGGATCAAAACCGTCGAGGGCATCGACGATTTTCGCTCTATGAAAGAGACGGTGCTGCGCCGGTACCACCATCAGCTGAAGACCGAAAGCCCTTTGCCTCAGCTCATCCTGATCGACGGAGGCCCGGAGCAATTGGATTTCGCCAGGGAGGCACTGAAAGAGGTTCCCATCGAAATTCCAACGATAGCCTTGGCAAAGCGCGAGGAGCTGATCTTTACCGATCCAAAGGCTCAGCCGATCCGCCTTGAACGGACCGATCCGGCGCTGCGGCTGTTACAAAGGGTTCGAGATGAATCCCACCGTTATGCCATCACTACCCACAGGCATAAGAGGATAGGACGGCTCAGCCGCTCGGCCTTAGAAGACATTCCAGGCATAGGAAAACACCGGTCCACGCAATTGTTGGCCGCCTTTGGCAGCGTTCAGCGCATCGCCGAACTGGACCCTGGGGAGCTTCAAAAAATCTCCGGTATTGGACCTGTAAAGGCTACAAAAATTTTAGAACACCTGCGGGGAAGCGCGGCAGGAGAGGAGGCAATCCATGAGACAGCGGTGGATTGATGAGTACTACATGCGCCAGGCCATCAGCTTGGCCATTAGGGGCCAGGGGCGCACGGCGCCTAATCCCATGGTGGGCTGTGTTATTGTTCGGGATGGAGCCATTGTCGGACGGGGATATCACAAAGCCTGCGGTATGGCCCATGCCGAGCCTACGGCCTTGGACGATGCTGGAGAAAGAGCTAGGGGAGCCACTGCTTACGTGACCCTAGAGCCCTGTAGTCACTACGGCCGGACGCCTCCCTGCGCTCCCCGCTTGGTGGCTGCCGGAGTGAAACGGTGCGTCGTGGCCATGATGGACCCTAACCCCAAGGTCTCGGGGCGAGGAATAGCTATGCTGGAAGAGGCCGGAATAGAGGTGCTTTGCGGTGTATTGGAGCCCGAAGCCCGATGGCTCAATCGCGGCTTTTTATCGCTGCAACGCCGGGGAATTCCCTGGATTACCATAAAGGCCGCGATCTCGCTGGAGGGCGATCTGGCCATGGCAGACGGCGAAAGCCGGTGGATCACCGGCGAGCTGGCCCGCCAGAAGTCCCATTTGATCCGCTCCGAAAACGACGCTATCATGGTGGGCTCTGGCACCGTAAGCCACGACAATCCGGCTCTGTCGGTGCGGGCCACCGAGGGAGAGTCGCCCAGGCCCGTTTTGCTGGACAGCGATTTTTCAAGAATTTCTCCTGATTGTGCGGCCCTGACCGGCAGAGCTCTAATCTACGGCCTGGAAGGGGTTTCGGTGCCCGAAAATCTGGCTCCCTACGCCAGACAAGTAGCTCCCGATTCCACCGGGAAGCCCGATTTAGGCGCAATTTTTCGGGATCTGGGACAGCAAGGCATTGCCCGCTTGATGATCGAAGGCGGCGGAACGTTGATTTCCAGCTGCCTAGCCGCAGGCTACGGCGACGAAGTTTCGCTTTTCTTGGCGCCTAGCTTTCTAGGAGCTGGGAAAACACTGACGGGAAACTTAAAGCTTCAGAGCATGGCAGAGCGCAAGAATCTCCAAATTCTCTCCCTTCGAGAATGGGGTAACGATATTTGGATTCATGGAGGTATGGCTTGTTCACTGGATTGGTTGAAACGGTAGGGGAGGTCCGGGCGATTTCCCGGAGGGGAAGCGTGTGGGCCATTGAAATAGGAGCCTCTTTTGCCGGAGAATTGGTAATTGGTCAGTCTGTGGCAGTGAGCGGAGCCTGTCTTACCGTAGTCTCTCGTACGAAAGAGCGCTTCGTGGCTGAAATCACCGGCGAAACCTGGGAAATAGCCCGTTTTCAGCATATGCGATCCGGCATGAAAGTCAACTTGGAACGGGCAATGATCGTCGGGAGACGGCTTGACGGCCATATAGTAACTGGTCACGTTGACTGTATGGGCACGGTGCTGTCGCTGCAGCGCGGCGCCTCTGACGGAATCCTTTGGATCAGCTTGCCGGAAAATCATTTTCGTTATATCGTACACAAAGGTTCCATCTGTGTCGATGGAATCAGTTTGACAATAGCGAAGTTAGGGCCATCGTCTTTTTCCGTGGCCGTCATCCCTGAGACGCTGAATTCCACCACTTTGGGGTTATGCCGCAGTGGCGATCTGGTGAATTTGGAGACCGATATTATAGGAAAGTACGTGGAGCGGCTTCTGAACGTAAAACCAGAAGATCAAAGAGAAGCGCCGCTTACCAAGGAAAGATTGCGAGAAATGGGCTGGTAGGTCCATCGGAGGTACCTATGAACGAAGATTTTGGACAGTGTTTTTGTTCCGTAGAAGAGGCAGTGGAAGAAATCGCCGCAGGTCGTGGGATTATCGTGGTTGACGATGGAGATAGCGATAACGAAGGCGATCTTCTGATGGCGGCGGAGAAAGCCACCAAGGAGGCCGTTAACTTCATGGCCACAGCAGCCCGCGGGCTGATCTTTGTAGCCCTGACGGCCCAACAGGCCCACAAAGCTGGGCTGAACCTCATGGTATCCAGAGGAGGGAAGGAGACCTTTGCTGCCTCCCTGGACGCCGTTGAGGGCCTTGACAGCGGCGTTAGCGCTGAAGAGCGAGCCAGGACTGCCAGAAAACTGGCCTCCAAGGACGCAAAGCCCGAGGATTTCGTGGTGCCAGGCCACCTGTTCCCCGTCATAGTCCAGGACGGCGGAGTGCTTAAACGTTGCGGCCACGCCGAGGCAGCCGTGGACTTGGCCATGCTAGCCGGTTGCGGGCCTGCCGGGGTGATCTGCGGCATTATGAAAGAAGATGGGGCCATGGCAAAGCTCCCTGACCTATTGGAATTTTCTAGAAGCCATGGTTTAAAGATCCTTTCTATAGCGCAATTGATCGCCTGGCGCTCGGACCGTACCCGCTTGATCGAAAGGGTAGTTGAAATCCATTTGCCGACGGAGTACGGCGATTTTCGTGCGGTGGCCTATTGCAGCATGTTGGAGAAAGATCCCGACAGGGCCCACATAGCTATCATCAAAGGAGACCTTTCCGGCAGTGAGCCTCCGCTCGTCAGGGTCCATTCCGAGTGCATGACCGGAGATGTTTTCGGATCCCTTCGATGCGACTGCGGTCCCCAGCTTCATGCCGCATTGCGGATGATCGAAAAGGAAGGCCGCGGCGTGGTGCTATACATGCGTCAAGAAGGCCGGGGAATTGGCTTAGTAGAGAAATTGAAAGCCTACGAGCTACAAGAGCAGGGTATGGACACGGTGGACGCCAACGTGGCCCTGGGGCACAAGCCCGATCTTAGGGATTACGGCATAGGCGCGCAAATTTTGAAGGATCTGGGGCTCTCCAAAATCCGATTGCTGACCAATAACCCCACAAAAATAGCTGGTCTCCAGGGCCATGGCCTCCAAGTGGTGGAACGGATCCCCATGGAAATCGAGCCAAACAGCTATAACGAGCGGTATCTGCACACAAAAGAGGAACGGATGGGCCATTTGCTCCATCTTTAACGGCGGGCTCCATTGCAAAAGAATAGTTTAAAATTGCAGGTATTTTAAAGGGAGGAACATCGAAATATCATGAAGGTCATCCAAGGCAATCTTGTCGGCGGCAGTGAGCGCTACGGGATCATTGTGTCCCGCTTTAACGAGCTAATCTGTTCAAAGTTGGTAGAGGGAGCCAAAGACGCGCTGAGCCGTCACGGCGTCAACATGGGCGGAGTCGATGTTTACTGGGTTCCTGGAGCTTGGGAGCTGCCTCTGACTGCGGAGGAACTGGCGCTGAGCGGCAAATATGACGCCATAATCGCACTAGGAGCCGTGATTCGCGGCGACACGCCCCATTTCGAGTACGTTTCCGCCGAGATGTCCAAGGGCTTAGCTCAGGTGGGATTGAAAGCTCGAATCCCTGTAGCCTTCGGAGTTTTGACCACCGAGAACCTCGAGCAGGCTTTGGTCAGAGCTGGCAGTAAATCGGGCAATAAGGGAGCTGAAGCCGCTATGGCGGCTCTCGAGATGGTGTCGCTGCTGAAGCAGATCCGAGGCCAGGGACAATAAGGCCTAGATCGGGCCTCCAAATGGGGTAGCTGCCGCCGCCCCGGCCCTAAAAGAACAAAAAAACACCGTGGGGACCTTAAGAGACCGCTCTTAGGGTCCCCATTTTTGCGCCCTCTGGTCAGCTGACAGCTGATAACGCTAGAAAGGCCAGTAGGTTCCTTGGGAATTAAGAGATCTTTCGGTCCCCTCTGGACGGCCTTTCTTCTTTTTGTGTAAAATAGAACCGTTTGGGACGAGGAATCCATTTCCTTTGGATTTTAAGGAAATCTTTGCTACAATAAAGGGACTGTATTTCCTAGAATCCGATTCTCAAAACTCCCTTGGAAAGAGAATGACCTCTCTTTCCAAGGCTGGAAAGGAGTCCCGATAGATGACGGTAAACTACAACGCTGAGCTCGCGATTTCGCTGCTGGCCATGGTGATGGCCTGTGTCCTGCTTCAGCGTTTTTTTAGAAAAAAACTCGGCCGTGACCAATATTTTTACATGCGAGATCTCTCTTTGATGGCTGCACTTATCCTTCTGGCCCTTTGGAGTGGCAGTCCTAATATTTGCTCGTTAATTGCCAGCTCCATGTTGGCCCTGCTAATTGGCACGATGGAACAAATCCGTCCGGGGCGGGGATGGTTCTTTTTAATTCCTCTGCCTGGGCTGTTCTTTGCCCTTACTGGAACGGCCATATCCTTTTTTGCTGCTCCTGACGGTGGATATATCTATTTGACAAGATTTCAGTCTATCTTCATCACCACCCTGTGGATGACCCTGTTCCCTGTGCTCTTTCAGCGACTTGATCAGGTTCCTGGATTGGCAGGACATTTGTTGAGCGTTATTCTGTCGTTGTTATTGGTGGTCACCTCTTTTTCGGAGCAAGAGCTCGGCGAAGGTTTCTTCGTGGCCTTGAGCTCCCTTCTGCTAGTTGGGGCCTACTGGAGCCGTTTGGGCCATCATTATCGTCATTTAGAGTGCGCTATCGCCTCTCTATGGGGGGTAGTGGTGGCTGGAGTATCCATTTTAGGCATGAGTAAGGGCATCGCTATTACAGCTCTTATGGTGGTGCCTTTGGGCTTCTACTCCGTGCCGTTGGTCGAAATTTCTCTCGGATTGGTCAGCCATACCCTCTTTCGAAAACCGGCTGTATCTATGCCCTATCTTTATGGTAAGGTCATTGAGCGCGGTGTAGACCATCCTGCGGCTGTGCGTTTGGTCACCACTATCTGTCTTCTTGTGGGGGGAACTGTAGCCTTTATTCAGTTGGGTCCCAGCTCCTCGCCGCTGCGAGGCTTGTGGCTCATGGTCGCTGCTGCTCTAGCGGTGCTGCTGTGGACCCTGTGGGGCGGCAAGGGGGAAGAGGACGCGAACCGTTCCCTTTGGGGCGTGAAAATCGATGGTATATCGATGAATTACGCTCTTTCCAAGGCTATGGCATGGCTCCGCAGCCGTCAGCCTAAGTTTCGGCTTGTGGTGACCGTCAACGCTCTGGCGCTTTGCCAGGCCCGTAAAGATCCGGAATTTAGCGCTATTGCCACAGAGGCGGATTTGACTTTGCCCGACGGTGCTGGTCTCCTATGGGCATTGAAAGCCCTGAGAATCCCCGCAGTAGAGCGCATCGCAGGGATCGATTTCATGGATAAGCTGTGCCGGTTGGCCACGGTGGATCGTCTGCCAGTATATCTGCTGGGGGGGCGTCCCGGTGTGGCAGAAAGCGCGGCCTTGCGCCTTATGGAACTCCATAGGGGCCTTGAGATTGCTGGGACTCGGGACGGCTACTTTAATCGCAGGATCTCAAAACAGATTGCTAGAGAGGTTCATGACTCCGGAGCGCGAATTCTCTTTGTTGCCCTGGGACAACCGGCACAGGAGAAGTGGCTCGACGAAAATAGAGAGGCCTTGCCCGGTGTTCTTGCAGTAGGAGTTGGAGGAAGTTTTGACGTTTACGCTGGCCGTCTTAAACGGGCTCCTTTGCTTTGGCAAAAAATAGGCTGCGAATGGTTGTATCGTCTAATTCAGGAGCCCTGGCGGTTCCGTCGTGACCTGGAGCTTTTCTCGTTTTTGTGGCTTGTGGTCAGAGAGAAATTTAAAATTTTCCCCTGGAAGGAAACTCATCGATGAACACCATCGTCGCAGAAATGCTGATGAAAAAGGATTTAACGGCGGTAATGGAGACCGATACAGTGGAAGACGCCATTCATGTTCTCCACAGCCACGGTCTGAGCGGTGTTCCTGTTGTCGATGAGGCTTGGCATCTGATGGGTTTTTTCGCCGAATCCGATGTGTTGCGCTCTTCTTTGCCGACCTATTTGGAAGTGCTGGCTCAGGACGCCTTTCTCTTTCAAGAGAAGGATCTGCTTTTTCATAAATTTGCCGATATACGGGAGAAACCTGTAAGCGATTACATGCAGAGGGACTGCTTTTTCGTTTCGCGCCGGGTCAGCATTATGAACGTGGCGGACTTGATGCTGCGGCGTAAGATCAAACGGCTGCCCGTCGTCGACGGCCGCCTGTTAATAGGCGTCATCGACAGAGGAGATTTCTGCGAATATCTGATGAGATCAGGAAAAAACAATGGAGAACTCTAGCTATTCTTCCCAAGATTGGTTGGAAATGCTTCGTGAGCTGGAATCCCAGCAGCAATGCCGGCACGAAATGTATCAGGCCGACCTGGCCAGTAAAATGGAAATGGTGGACCGTAAAACTCGAGAGATGGTAGATAATACCGCTCGTATCGCCGAGGAACACTTTGCCCAGGAGCTGCAAAATTTGAGGCGACACTGTCAAGCAGAATGTGAGAACCGCCGGCAATACTGGCAGGATCAGCTCTACAGCGCTAAGTATAATTTGGATGGGGAAGTGAAGTCCCTTTTATCGACGCTCCTGGAGGAGGTGCTGCCCCTTGATTGAGCCCATGCTGAAGGTCACAGTGCTTGCGCCTCAATCTCTAGGGGGACAGATCATACCGGTTCTGCAGGACTTTGGAAAGCTTCAACTGGTGCTGAGCGATAAAGGGGAAGACCACAACGGCAAGGCTTCTCAACTTCTGTTGCTGCGGGAACAGCTAATTGCAGTGATGGAAAAGCTTGGCGTGAAAGACGTCTCTGTATCGGAGGATCAGATCAACTCGCTAGAGGCAACGCTTTTGTACCCTTTAGAGGAATTGATACCCGAAATAGAGCTGAGTTTAAAAAAATTCAAAGGCGACCTAGAGCACTTGTCGTCCGAACAGGAAAAGCTCAGACAAAAAAACATCGAACTGCGCTTTCTTTTGGACCGAATTGCCCCCCCTGCGTTGCCTAAAATCTCAGGAAACTATCACACTCTCTGGTGGCTTCGCCGAGAGAGCTATTCTCCGGTGCTTCGTCAAATCGAAGAGGCCTGCTCCGGTGCTCAAGGTGTCGTTCAAGGGCAGCTTCACAGCTTTTCTAAGGACGAACTTTCTCCAGTCGAAATTTCAGTGCCGTCACTTTGTGGTCCCTTGGTACGCCAAATCTTACTGGATGCAGGAGCCTCTGAATGGATTCCACCGAGGGGATGTGTAGGCTCTGATTATCCGGACAGTATTAGGCTAATACAGGAGAGTTTGGAGAAAAATTCTCAGCGCCTCCAAAGTTTTGACGAATCCCTGAGACGAACTCAGGAGAATTGGGGCCCTAAACAAAAGGCCTTTTTCTTTTTAATTGAACGGAAATTGGAACAGTTGCAGGTGGCGGAGCAATGCGAGCGCATTGGAGAGGCCTTGGTTATCAATGGCTGGCTTCCCCAGGTTTTTGCTGAAGAGCTTCGAGAGTTTCTGTCGGCACGCTTCGGTGAAGCTGTCGTTTTGCTAGCCCACCCCCCTGAGGTCGAAGAATACTCTGGAGTTCCCATATTGCTGAGGCACAATGGGTTCTTCAAGCCCTTTGAGCTTTTTCTCAAATTAGTGCGGCCGCCCTGCTATGGGACTACAGATCCCACGGTGATGATTGGCCTTTTTTTTCCGTTGTTTTCCGGCTGTATAGTCGGCGATGGGGGCTACGGTCTGATCATGCTTCTGCTGACTTGGCAGTTGCGGCGTAGGTGTTCTTCGGCTCTTTTGAGGGATGGCGCATTCATCTTGATGACCGTGGCAGCTTGGAGTTTGTTGTGGGGATGCGCCTTCGGCGAGTTCTTCGGCGATTTTGGCCATAGAGTGTTCCACTTTACCCCGTTGTGGGTAGAGCGTTCTCACGTCGTCATGCCAGTGTTGCTTTTCACCGTAGCTTTGGGACTTGGCCACATACTTATAGGCTTGATGCTGGGAATAGTACAGGGATTTAGAGGCCGTCATAAACGTCATGCCGTGGAAAAACTCGGCAATGTCATGGTGATACTGGCCATGGTCAGCGCGCTGATGACGGCTCGCCAGTATCTGCCCCAAGGAGCTTTGCCAGGAAGCCTGGCCGCCGGTGTTTTGGGGCTCATTTTGCTCATGGCTGGCGGCGGAATCGGCGGCCTTGTTGAGTCGATGAGCACCTTTGGTAGCATCCTAAGCTATGTCCGTATCGGGGCGATTGGACTTTCGTCGGCGATCCTTGCTGTAGCAGCGTCGAAATTTATCGATGTGCTGGGTATTTCTTTTTTGGGACTCTTTATGGCGCTGTCGATTCACCTGCTCAATTTCGTTCTTGCCTTTGGCGAATCGAGCCTTCACTCAGCTCGACTGCATTACGTGGAATTTATGGGAAAATTCTACGACGGCAAGGGAGTTCCCTATAAACCTTTTGCATATAGGAGGAGTCTGTAATGATGGAGAAAGGACTTATAGCACTGGCTGCCGCCCTGGCCGTTGGAATTCCTGCTGTGGCAACGGCCTTCGCGCAAGCCCGTATAGGCAGTGTTGCCGCTGGAACCATAGCAGAAAAGCCAGAGACAGCCGGCACTATGATCATCCTGGAAGCCATTCCTGAAACGATGGTAATTCTCGGCTTCGTGGTTGCCATCATGCTGATCCTCCAGTTTGCCTAGGAAGGCCTGGACTGTGGAGGCCATGTGGACCTTTTCGAATGTCCTTGAAAGGGAATTTGAGGCTACACTCCGTCAGAGCGAAGGCCGTTTTATAGATGAAGCCATGGCCCTTATTGTGCAGCGCCGGACCGAAGCGGAAAGGCTTTTAGCAGAACTAGAACTGTCCTATGATCGCAAGCGAACGGAGATACAGGGGATACAGGAACGGACGCTACGGGAAATCGACAGCGAAGGGCGGTGCAGCCTGACGGAATTTCGTATCTCCTGCCTTGAGAGGGCTTTGCAGAAAGCTCTAATCGACTTTCGTCAGGGGCCAAGATATTCAGGCTATTTAAGAGAACTGTCAGAGCGGGCCTCGAAAATACTCCGAATCATCGGCTTTGAATGCGAAAGCCTTGAAGCGAAGCTGTTGGGCCAGCTTTTCCCTGAAATTGCCATAGTGGAAAAGTCGACAGACCGTTGGGGTGGACTTTTCGTATTAGGGAAGGGGGGGGCTGTCCTTGACTGCACGTTCCACACCTGCTGGAAAAAGCTCAGGAACCACATGGTCCTGCGGGGACTTTAAGGGAGAAAATTACGGCTACGTCAACAGCCGGCTTCGCTCCCGTTTTAGAGAATTCTTTTCGATAGCCGATTTAGAGGACCTCCTTTTAGGGGACCTGGCCCATTTTGAGAGAAGAATTTTGCTGAGCCCCTATGCTGAGATCTACCGTCAGAGGTTTCTTTTGCGCTCTGTCCCTCTAGCTGGGCGCCTTGAGCCTTTGATCTCGGCCTTTGCCGAAGAGCGTTTAGGCGACCTGCGCCGCTGGGCCAAGGGAGAGCTTCAGGGGTTGGTGACGGTGCTGTCAATCCAGTCCGATATCAACAATGGATTGATTTTCCTCCGAAGTCTCCGGGCGGCGCAGCATTTTCGCCAGTCAGCGATTCTCGCTTACGGAGATCTGAGAAAGCTCTTTTGGCGAAAGCTCGAATCTTGCCGCGGAGATGGGGCCCTAATCGGCGAAATATGCCGCTACAGTCCCTCTGGTCTGTCCAGCAGCCTTTGGGAAGCCATGCAAACCCTTAAAGAAACCGGTTCTTTATGGAAATCCGAGTTCTATTATCTACAGTGCGCTTTTGCCTACGGGCATGGAATCCTGAGCCGCATTCGAGGGAGCAACGGCCTTTTGGTCGCCGAATATATCTGTAGGCTTATAGATCTTTGGAACCTTCGCATATGGATGGGCGTACAACGGCGGGAAGCCAAAGGTTCAGCAGCTGATTATCTCCGTGGAGGAAAGGACCTCGAAATCGATCAGCTGCGCTCCTGCAAAAACTTGACCGCACTGCTGCGTGGTACTATTTGGAAGATCCCTCTAGTGGTAGAAGACAACCCAGGACTGCTGGTGTCTTTGGAGAAGCAGTTTTTTGCGTGGCAGCTTGCCCAGCGGCGTGTGAATCCCCTGGGGATCCATGTGGCCATGGCCTATATGGCCAGACAGCTTTTAGAATGGCGTAATTTAGGGATCATTTTGGTGGGGCTCCAGAGCTCAGTGGATCGCCAAATCCTGCTTCGTGGCTTGACCCTGCTTGAATGACGCTGAGGAGATTATTAAGGAACGATTTTATGCAAACCCCGATTTTGCTTGTAGGGTCTCCGCCATTTTTGAGGCTTTGGTCCGCCCTCGGATGCAAGGAGATCGCTTTTAATGTTCAGATGAGCTATGAAGAATTTCGAGAGCTGGGACAGGAGCCCGCTTCCATTGTCCTTTATGAGGATGGGCTCTTGGATCAGCTCTCGGCTGTTCAAAGGGGACAACTTTGGGGATCTGAGCCACCTTGTTGGATTCCGCTGCCTTCACCGCGAAAGGAGCCTGGCCCATAATGACCGACCGATGTTCCACTGTAAAGGCAATTCGAAAGGAGTGCGTAAGGACTAAGGTCGATTTCCCCGTGATTTTGGGGGAGCTGGTCTGCACGATCGATCAGTCTTGGTTTGGTCTGGTGAGCAAACACAGTGGAGATTATGTAGAGCTAATCCCATTAGACCTTCCCCAAAAGCTCAAGTATGGCGCGGAGCTGAGATTTCTAGGCACCCGAACCATGCCTGCATGCTCACCCCCACAGTACGGAATTGTGATTGACCCCTTGGGACGGAAACTCGGGAGTTTTTCGCCACGGCGCCCTGTCTCCGAGCAGCCAGCGCGAAAAAGGAGTTTTTGGGGACTTGGTAAATTAGAGGAATTCGTAAAACTTCAGGAAGGTTCCGGAACCGTCCTGGTGGGCGACCTCAGTAGAGGGTTTTCATCGTTATGCGCGCGCCTGGCGGCATCTCAAGGGGCCGATGTTTTTTTGGCGGTCTGTCAGGGCGGTCTGCGGGAGCTTCAGATGTTTTGTAGAGCCATGGAGCTGGCGGGAACTTCTCGAAGTGTTCTGATCTGGTCTGCTCCATGGATGACTCCCGCGCTGCGAGCCGTCGTTCCAGAATGCCTGATGGCCTTGATTCGTAGCGCCAATGCCTCCAAAACATTGGTGGTAGTCGATGACCTCAGGCTTTGGCTTAACGGTCTTTTAGAATTGGGGGAAGCTTCTTCAGAGCCCTTATTGCCAAACGGGTATCCCCACATGACCAGGCAGCTTTTTTCACAGCTCTTAGCTTTGCCGCGAAAGCCCGGCGTTGATGGGTACTCTATCTCCTTTGTGGCGGGCTGGAGCTTAGACGAAGAATATCCCTATATTTCAGAACATCCTTACGGCTTCCAGCTGCTGCGTTTTATGGAAACGGGGATCATCCTAAAAGAAGAATCTGAGCGGGTCATCCCTTTGTTGGACTCTTGGGGCGATCTGATGCCTTTAGGGCAGGCGTGGCAAGCGTTGCTTGATACAGCTTCTTCGTGCTATGACGAAGAGGAACAAGAGGCATTAAAGGACTTGATTGAGGTCGTCCAAGAACTCTATTTTGAGTCTCCTTTGTGGGAGGCCTTCCCTCCGGCCCCATCTCTTCTCTTCTCCGAGGAGGACCGAAGAAGCATTGTCGATTTGGTCGCCAGGCCTTTGGCTCCACTTCAAAAAGAGCTTCTTCAGCTCCGAAGGGCGATCCGGCTTTGCTCCAGCGAAGGCTTGGATGGACAACGCAATTGCTTTATCCAGTGGCTTAAAGATCACAGCAGAAAGGGGGAAGGACGAGAATGAAGCTTGCTCGAATTGGAGCCAGCCAAATCAGTGACCTTTCACAGGCCTTTCTGTGGGTAGAAAATTTACCTGGCCTATCTTTGAGCGATCTAGTGACCATTGAGGAATCATCGGGCAGGACCTCTCTCGGGCGAGTCGTAGCTATCGAAGAGGGCCGTTGCCAGATCCGAATCTGCGATGAAAGAGGGGAGATCGGCCGGGACTCCATAATTGTATGGGCCGACAGCAGCGAGACCGAGCTCCCCGTGGAGCCCCTTGTTACTCTGGAGTCCCGCAGTTTGGTCCCCCTTAGAACCGGTTTGACCGCTGTGGACTCGCTCTTTCCCTTTCAAAGAGGCCAATCGCTTTTTTTAGAAAGCCGCTCTTGGAGAGGGACCTTCCCGCTGTTATTCGGTCTGATTCAAGGAGCTCTCTACGACAAACAACTGGTCTCTGTCATAGCCCTTGACACCTCTCAGGAAGAGCGGAAGGACCTGGAGGAGCTTTGGCACGATCTGGGGCTGGAAAAAGAAGGGCTCTTTATATCGAAAAGCGGCAGACCTCTGCATCAGGAATTGCTGCCCCTCCAAAGGGGAGTTCAAAGGGCCATTGCGCAGGCCGACGAAGGGAGAGATGTGTTCCTTCTCATAGTTGAACTAGAAGCGTGGCACAGGCTTTTCGAAGAAGATCAGGTACTACGGGGAAATTTCCACAGTCATCGCGGCTCTTTAGCGGCGTTCCGCGGCGAACTTTGCCGTTTCTTGGATTTATTGAGGAACAGCAAAGGTCGGATCACGGTCATGACGATCCTGTCCGAGAGGCTTTCCTCCGGTGTTTCCTCTCCTTTGGCATCTTTGAAAGATCTCTTCGACGGCGTTCTGGTGCTAGAAAGCGACGGAGCTCTGTCCATGGATAGCTACACTCCCGCCATTGGCCGAGGATACGGCAAGGACTTCGAATATGCCCCTCTTCTGCGCCGTCAAATCAAGGACTTGCTTGCCCAATTTCAGGAAAAAGAAAGGGCCGCCATCGCCCTTTCTGGTACCGAAAAAAAGTTTTTAAGAGCCCTGAAAAGAAGCCTTGCTGACTTGAGAGTGAAGTCCCAAAGTTCCTTTGACGAAATTTGGCAGATTCTCTCCATTCTTCCGGAAGAGCAGCTGTCGCGCATCCCATTGTCGTTGCTCCGGGAATTTAGCTATTCCCACCAATTCTCGGAAACATTGGAGGATGCCGATAGTGAACAATAGAGACCCTAAGATCCTGGCAAAGACCTCAGAGCTTCGGCGCCTCGCTGAGGTGCGTCAGCACCTTTTGGCGAAGCTCCAAAAACGGAAAGACGAGCTGACAGCCATGGGCGATGAAGCTTCGGCATCGTTGGCTTACCTACAGATCTATGAAGGGATTCACGGCGTGGAACTTCTCCGCATGGGATTGCCACCTGAAAGCGTTCAACTGGTAGAAAAAAGGTGCAGTGGAGTCCGTTGCGTTCAAGTCGAGCCAGCACCGGGGCTTCGGACGAGCCCTGTGACGCCTTTTTTGTCTTTGCTCAGCACGCCGCAAATTGAATCGGTTGCCAGCGAAATGGAGAAACTGGTGTCCATGCTCTGGCCCTATGTTAACGATATCCTGCTGCTACGATCCTTGGACCAGGAGATTTTTCGATGTCAGAAAGATCTTCAGCACTACGAACATCAAGTCCTGCCTTTACAACAGACTCTACGACGCCTGAGAGTTCAAAGGCGTTTGGAAAAAGAAGAGCGCTATCGTAGGAGCAAGCTGCCAAGATCATGAAACTTGCAGTTATAGCCTTGGGGAAGCCTAAAATATCCTTCATTTTAGACGGATGGAAATACTATGAACAGCGACTGAAGCCGTTGCTGGCAATCGAGTGGTTATTTATCCCAGACCCGGCTAAAGGAAAATCTATCAACGAAAACCAGCGGAGAGGATTGGATTCTGCGGAGATTCTCAAAAGGATTGGGCCTAAAGACCGCGTTTTTCTTCTCGATGAGAGAGGAACTCTGTTGACCAGCGATGAGCTCAGCGTCCGGATTTACAGCGCACTCGCGACGGTAGGACAGGGCCGCCTTTGCTTTCTGATTGGAGGACCCTATGGTGTGGCGCAAGCGATTTACCGAAGAGCCGATCTGGTGATATCATTATCTCGATTTACTTTGACTCACGAGATGGCTCTATTGCTTTTAACCGAACAGATTTACCGATCTGCGATGATTTATAGAGGGTCTAAATATCACCATCGGTAAGTGAATTTTTCAAACTAAACGGAGGTTTTGCAAAGATGAATCCAGGGAAAATGGGCAATATGGGGAACATGCTTAAGCAGGCCCAGAAAATGCAGGCCCAGATGCAGAAAATACAGGAAGAGCTGCAGAAAGAACGGGTTGAAGGCAATGCCGGAGGTGGGATGGTCAAAGCTACGGTCAACGGTCAGGGAGAATTGGTCGGAATTAAAATTTCCCCCGAAGTGGCCAATCCCGAGGACGTGGAAATGCTGGAAGACCTTGTGTTGGCTGCTGTTTCCGATGGTGCTCGCAAAGCTCAGGAATTGATGCAGCGGAAAATGGGACAAATTACCGGCGGTCTCGGTGGTTTAGGACTACCCTTTTAGACTATGGCACTTCCTCTGTCGCTGGATCGTTTGATTTCTCTTTTAAAGAAACTGCCCGGTATAGGCGAGAAAAGCGCCCGTAGGATGGCCTTTTATATTTTTCAAAAAGGGGACAGCTTTGGGCAAGAATTATCCGAAGCAGTTTTAGAAGTCCAGCAGAAGCTCATGCTGTGCCAGTGCTGTGGCAATTTGACGGAAACTCAGCCCTGTGCGATCTGTTCCGATCCCGTAAGGGATCGGAACAGCCTCTGTATCGTTGAAGCCTTGGAAGATTTGATGTCCATCGAACAGTCGGGCCTTTACAACGGACTCTACTTCGTTTTGGGAACAGCCATCTCTCCCTTGGAGGACCGAGAAAGCTTGCTGCCGGAAACTGTCCAGCGATTGAGAAAACACATCGGGGCCAATCCTATTGAAGAAATTATCATTGCGACCAATCCTCGGATCGAAGGAGACATGACCTTTTACGCGCTACTTGAGGCATTGCGCGATCTGCCCGTTCGCAAAAGCCGCCTTGCCTACGGCTTGCCCGTAGGTGGTAGCATAGAATTTGCCGACCGAGTGACCTTGCATGCAGCCCTTGAAAGCCGTAGAGAAGTGTCCGATGATCTTTTGTGATCTTCCACTGGTGGAAGAATTTTTAAGGAGGTGAAGTCATGGCGAATGAATTTAATGGCATTTTAGTAGTCATATCACGGGCACTTCTAATGCTTTTAGGAGGAATCGGAGGGTTCCAGTTTGGCAGCCATTGGCTGCCAGATCTTCTAGGCCCCTATCTGCCTACGGGGCAGCTTTTTGGCTTTATCTTGATGATCTCTTCTGCAATATTTTTTGCACTCATTGGCCTATTGGTCGCACCTCTGTTCATGTTGATGGTACGTTCGATCGCGTCGATCATCGAAAGGCAACTTCAGGGGGTAAGCTGGCCGGCTCTGTCTATTGGCATAGCAGGGCTGGTCTTCGGTTTGCTGCTGGCCAATCTCCTGGCCATACCCTTCTCGGGGATTCCTATGGGGTCCTATATTGCAGTACTTTTGAATGTGCTCATCGGCTATGTATCGGCCCAGCTTTTTGTAAAACGTCAGAACGACATTATCGCGACCTTTCTAGGACTTCGTCAGAAGTTGAATCTTAAGCGAGGAGAAAGCGGCGGAGAAAAAAAGCCCCCTCAAAGAGCTGAGCGAGAGATGTGTCGCTGTAAAGTGTTGGATACTAGCGTCATTATTGACGGGCGCATTTTGGAAATAGCCAGGACAGGTTTTTTGCAGGGCCTGTTGGTGTTGCCCCGTTTCGTTTTGGAGGAGCTCCAGGCCATTGCCGACTCTAAGGACTCCAATCGAAGAGCCAGAGGACGCCGTGGATTGGACGTGGTTCGAGAACTCCAGAAGCTCTCAAATTTAACAATTCAAATTGACGAGACCTCCATAGAGGTCCTGTCGGCTAGTACCGTTGACGCCGCATTGATCGCCCTTGCGCGGCGCTTGGACAGCGAAATATTGACAACCGACTATAATTTGAACAAAGTTGCTCAAATTCAAAACCTGCGAGTTTTGAATGTCAATGATCTGGCCAATGCGCTGAAACCTGAGCTTCTGCCAGGTGACGTGGTGACGGTAGATCTATTGCGGGAGGGAAAAGAGGCCCATCAGGGCGTGGGATATTTGGAAAACGGCACCATGTTAGTGGTGGAAGACGGAGCGCCTTACATCGGAAAGACAGTGGAAGTAACTATCTCGTCGATGCTACAGACCTCGGCCGGGCGCATGGTCTTTGGCTGGATAAAGCGAGAGGGACGCCGGTGAATTCTGTCGCTTTTGTGGTGCTTGCAGCGGGCAAAGGGGAGCGCCTAGGCGGCGTAGCCAAGCAGTTTCGTCTGCTGAATCGGCGGCCTCTTTGGGAATGGAGCATTCACACTGCCCGCAAACTAAGAGAGGCCGGAGCGGTGAGTGAGATCCTTATGACCTTGCCCTCTTCGCTCAGCCAGGAGGAGCAACGGAAAATTCAGCTCTATGCACCCGATGTGACGGTGATTGCCGGCGGAAAAACCCGCTCTGAGTCGGTCAAGTTCGCCTTGGAAAATACATCCTCTGAAGCTGTGATGCTTCACGACGGTGCCCGCCCATTTGCGAGTTTCTCTCTGTGTTTGCGGCTTCTGGAAGCCTTTTCTGGAGAAAGGGCAGTGATCCCTCTTTTAGCCGAGGTTAACGCCTTGAAGCGCCTAACCTCCGAGGGCCACTGGACCGCTGTGGAACGAGATGGTCTATACACAACCCAGACACCACAGCTTTTCCCCAGAGGTCAATTGTTGGAGCTGCTTCAGGCCTCCGATGGGTTGGATTACAAAGACGAAGCAGAGATATGGTTAAGCTCTGGAAAAGCACTAAAGGCAGTGGATGGCGCAAGAGAGAACTTTAAAATCACCGAAGAAGGGGATTGGGAAATGGCCCGGGCACTCGTGCAAAAAGGTGGAAGAGTCCGCAGCGGCATCGGTTATGACATCCATCCTCTTGTTCCCCGCCGCCCTTTAATCCTAGGAGGCCTGTCGATTCCCGCGCCTTTAGGGTTAGCCGGCCATTCCGATGCCGATCTGATCTGCCACGCTGCCGCCGACGCCCTGTTGGGTGCCGCTGGACTTCCTGATATAGGGTTGTTATACCAGGCTTCTGACGAGCAGTACCGCGGCGCTCGGAGCTTAGAACTCCTGAAAGACGCTTACCACAGAGTTCAAGCGCAGGGATGGACATTGGAGTGGCTCGATATCGTTTTGACTGCACAAATCCCGCGGTTGGCCTCCTGGAAAGGGGCGATTCAGGATTCCATTGAATCGGTTCTCGGAGAAGGAACCGTCAACTTAAAATTTAAATCCGGCGAAAAGATAGATCCTATTGGCTCTGCCCAAGCCATGCAGATCTGGTGTGCAGCCACTCTTGCGGAGACTTTTCCCGATATTCCATAACAATAACAACTATTCTATAACAATAACAACAAGCTCGGAGAGAGCTTTTATCCTGTCCGGGCGGCTTTGGGGCGGGGGCATTCTTGAATCTTTCGCGAACTGGGGCTTAGAAGCCCTTCTAAACTTAACTGAAATTCTCCTTTTGTTGTAGCGCCGGAAGAAAAGAGAAAACAAAAATGGTGAGGTAGAGAAAACCATGAAACAGTGCATGGATTTGCCGAACTTGCACCGTCGCCTGAAAAAAATCCTCGGGCAGCTTCAAGCGATTGATAGGATGATCGAGGAGAATATTCCCTGCGAAGACGTGCTTTCCCAGATCAACGCGGCCAAGTCTGCGTTGAATAAAGTCGGCCAAGTGGTCTTAGAAGGCCATATCCGACACTGCCTTCGTAATGCCATCGAAAAGGGCGACGCCGACAAGACCATCGAGGACTTTACTAAAGCTGTAGAGCGATTTGCTAATATGCAGTAACGGTCAGTGCAGGTTTCTTCGGAAGCCTGCACTTTTTGATTCTTGACAATGATAGTCTGGAGATTTACCTTATACCCATACCCCCATATGTATAGGAGGATCCCCATGAAAGTTTTTATAGAGAAGTTGGAACAGCTATTGGAGTTTGGAGGCACGAAAAAAGACGTGGCCTTCCTGGTAATTTCCGGCGTAGCCTTGGCGATCAGCTTCTTCGATTTTTTCCATCTGCCCTTCGACGCCGCTTGGATCGCCATAGTGCTCTGCGGCGTTCCCATCATAATAGAAGCAACTATAGGCCTTGCGACGGCCTTTGACATCAAAGCCGATGTGTTAGTCTCCTTGGCCTTAGTTGCCTCTGTCATGACCGGAGAGATCTTTGCCGCAGGCGAAGTGGCTTTTATCATGCAAATTGGCGCTTTGTTGGAGGATCTTACCGTAGCGAAGGCCAGGGCTGGCCTTGAGAAATTGGTTCGCTTGACACCCCAGACGGCCCGTCTGATAAAAGAGGGCGAGGAAATCATTGTAGCGGCAGATAGGGTTCTTGTGGGAGATAGAGTCCGAGTTTTACCGGGAGAGCGTATTCCTGTGGACGGTGTTATCTTGACAGGTCAGACATCGATTAATCAAGCCGTTATGTCAGGCGAATCTCTGCCAGTGGATAAGGGAGAAGGAGACGAAGTTCTCAGCGGCACGGTCAATCAGTTCGGAGCTTTTGACATGGAGGCCCTAAAAGTCGGCGCCGACAGCTCTATTCAACGGATGATCCAGCTCGTTCAGTCGGCTGATGCCGGAAAAGCTAAAATCGTCAGATTGGCCGATCGTTGGGCTACTTGGGTCGTGGTCGCAGCCATGGTTTCGGCCCTTGGTGTCTGGGCAATTACAGGAGAAATTTTGCGAGCCGTGACGGTTCTCGTGGTCTTTTGTCCCTGCGCTTTGGTTTTGGCCACGCCCACAGCGATTATGGCTGCCATCGGAAATGCCGCTAAAGGTGGCTTTTTAGTGCGCGAAGGCGACGCTCTAGAGCGGCTGGCCAAGGTCGTTAATATTGCCTTCGATAAAACGGGAACCCTTACCTGTGGGAAACCTCGAGTGGTCTCTGTGGAGACCTTTTCCAGTATGACGCCATCTGAAATTTATGGACTTGCCGCTGCTGTAGAACAATTTTCAGAACACCCTCTTGGAAAAGCGATTTTAAGCTGTTACCGGGAGACCGAAGGAGGGCCGATTGCCAGGTGCGAGAATTTTCAGATGATCCCAGGACAGGGGGTTATAGGGACGGTGGACGGCAAAAAAGCCCTGGCCGGCAGCGAGAAGCTTTTGAGCTTTCAGGGCATTTCCATTCCAGTAGAGGCAGCGGCAAGGGCAGAAAAACATCTGAGCAGGGGGAGTTCTGTTACCTATCTATCATGGGGCGGCTCGTTGGTCGGCATAGTAGCATTGGCCGACACCATTCGGGCCAATAGTGCCTCTTTGATAGACCAGTTGAAAAAGCTTGGGATCCATCCTGTCCTCCTTACAGGCGATAACCACAACGCGGCCGGAGAAATAGCCCGGAAATTGGCCATTGATGAGGTCCATGCTAACTGCTTGCCCCAGAAAAAATTGGACTATATAGATTCCTGTATGGGGCAAGGAGAGGCCATAGCCATGATTGGCGATGGTATCAACGACGCCCCTGCACTAAAAAAAGCCACCGTTGGAATCGCCATGGGCGGCGCAGGAAACGATATCGCCGTTGATGCTGCTGACATAGTCTTGGTGGACGATGACGTGAAAAGGCTACCCCATCTTGTGGCTTTATCAAAGCGCATGATGAGGACGATCCGATTTAATCTGAGCTTTTCTATGATCCTGAACTTTCTGGCCATTGGCCTTGCCTTTTGGGGAGTTCTGAATCCACTGTTGGGGGCCTTAGTCCATAATGCAGGGTCCGTGTTCGTTATCATCAACTCTTCGCTTCTGCTGAGCTGGGAGAACGGGAAAGGAGCTTAGAACAATCGCACAAGTTGCTATTGAGGACGCTCTCGTGGAGATCGTTGCTAAAGGGCTGTAACACAGGGTTGACAACGAAAGAAAGTGCGGTATGATATGGGAAGTTGTTATGTCTGAAATTTTCTTTCGGTGCACGCCCATCGGAACTGTTGTTCAAGGCAAGCAGATAAATTACGGGTTCCTGGGAGGAGCGCTGTAGTTCCTGTTCTGTTTTGCTATACTACAAGCGGCAGAGTGTAGCTGATAGAAGAGTGGGGATTCCCCACTCTTCGTTTTTTATGGCTCTTACTAAAATTTTGGAGGAATTGTGATGAATCAGAAGATCAACGCTGCCGGGCTGCAGCTAAAGTTATCGCCTGCTCTAAAGCCTCTGGTCGAGGAGCTGGGATATGAATTCGTCGGGATCCAATGTCCCTGCGAAGAGGGAGTTCTGGTTCTGCGCCTCTATATTGATCACCGATCGGGCATTTCCGTGGGCGACTGCGAAAGAGTTTCCCGTGCAGTGGAGGATTTTCTGGACGCACAAGATCTCATGGAAGACTACCGATATTACCTGGAAGTCAGTTCGCCTGGAATCGAGAGACCCCTGTTTTCTCTGGCCGATTTTAGCCGCTTCACCGGGAAAGCCGTTAAAATCCGCTTAAAAGAGCCCTTTGAAGGCCGTCGGAGGCTGAGCGGGGGTATTGTTGGGGTGAGGGATCAGATGGTGATGATCGACGGAGATATGGGCCCTCTGGATTTTCCTTACGATCTAATTGACGAAGCTTGCCTCGCTTTTGTAGAGACAAAGCAGCCCAAGAAAACTTTCAAAAAAAAGGGAGTGAAGTAAAATGGACTTGGGGCGCGATTTTTTGAAAGCCTTGAGGCAGCTGATCGAGGAACGCAATATCTCAGAGGATGTGGTCATCTCAAGCCTCGAAGCCGCCCTTGCATCGGCTTACCGGAAATTCAGAGAAGGCAACACCGAGCCGGAAGTGAAGATAAATAGAGAAACTGGAGATGTGGAAATCTACGACGTTAAAAGAGTCGTCGATAACCCGAGGCCTCAAAGCAGCGAAATCAGCCTTCAGGACGCTCGTGAGCTGGGGCAAAACATCGAAATTGGCGACGAAATCCGGGTTCTCGTGGCTGAACATCCTGAACGTTTTGGGCGAATCGCCGCACAGACGGCCCGTCAGGTGATTATTCAGCGGCTCAAGGACGCGGAAAGAGAGATCGTCTATAACGAGTTTGCCGGAAAAGTAGGCGATCTAGTAACGGGGACAATTTTTAAGTCAGAAAACGATCAGGTCTTTGTTAGGATCAGTGAGCGAAGCGAGGCAATTCTGCCGAAGGAAGAGCGCATTGCCGAGGAGAGCTATCATCTTGGCACTAAGATGAAATTTCTGCTTCTGGATGTGCGTCAAACTACAAGGGGACCACGGATCATCGTATCTCGCACCCATCCTGGCCTTTTGCGCCGTCTTTTAGAGTTAGAGGTCCCCGAGATCGCCGACGGAACCCTTGAAATCAAGAATATAGTCCGAGAGGCTGGCACACGAGCTAAGGTCGCTGTAGCTTCCACAGACAATAGCGTAGACCCTGTAGGCGCATGCGTTGGCAATAACGGCTCGAGGATTAAAGCCATCAGCAGCGATCTTAACAACGAAAAAATCGATATAATCGTCTGGAGTGACGATCCGCTGATCTTTATCAAAAACGCCCTTTCTCCAGCTAAGCCCCTTCGCATAGAACCGGTACTGGAACAGGAGCGAACGGTCAAGGTATACTCGTTGCCCGATCAGCTGTCACTGGCCATCGGTAAGGCGGGGCAAAACGTCAGGCTTGCCGCTCGCCTAACCGGTTGGAAACTGGATATTAACACTGCCGAGGAGCATTCTCTATCGTTGGCTGATCTCTTTGAGAGAAAGGACGGTTGAGTTTGAGGCGCTCTCACAATCCCAGGTCCTGTGTGGCTTGCCGCCGGGAACAGCCTCCCCAGGAGATGATCCGGATCGTACGGACTCCCGACGGAGATGTGGCGATAGATGAGCATGGAAAACTTTCTGGCCGAGGTGCCTATCTCTGTCCTGAGTCAGCCTGTTTTGTGCTGGCAAAGAAAAAACGTCTTTTTGATAAAGCGCTAAAAATTTTAGTTCCAGAGGTTATTTACAATCGTTTAGAGGAAAAAATAGGATCTATTCCCAAGACTGCCCCAGGAGTTCAACGATCAGAGCTTTTTCCGCTACTAGGCCTTGCGAGAAAAGCAGGAGAGCTGATTATAGGACAGGATAGGGTGCTGGAACAGCTGAAGCAAAAAAAGCTGTTGGTGATCTTTTCTGAAGATCGTTCTCTATCTCTGGAGCGGTCGATCCGCAATAAAGAAGCTACTATCTCGGTGCTGGCTGGGGTCTGTCGGAGCGAGCTGGGGCGGGCGGTTGGTCTCCAGCATACACAAGTTATCGCAATAGCCCAAAACAGCGGTTTTGCTCGGAAGGTGGGGGACCTCCTTCCGAAAGGAGGAGAGGCTTTTGAGTAAAATGCGTGTTTACGAACTGGCCAAGCTATTGGACCTTTCGAATAAAGAATTGACTGGCCTTCTGGAAAAAATGGGCATAGGGGTCAAATCACATATGAGCACCTTGGAAGACGATATGGTCCAAAAGGTCGAAGAATTTATCAAAAAGAGGAACGAGCCCAAGGCTGTGCAGCCACTACAGGAGCAGAAAGCTGCGAAAGAAGCTGTCTCTGATAGGTCTTCTCCTAGAGAAATTCTCTTGCCTTCAGGAGCTAGCATTAAAGATGTCGCCGATCTGTTGGGCCTTTCTTCCGGGGAAGCGGTAAAAAAATTGATGGCCCACGGCATGATGTTGCCAGCCACGGCTGCTGCTAACGACGATGTGCTTTTGGTATTAGGCGAAGCCTGTGGTGTCAATTTAGACTGGTCGAAAGCCCAGCCTGAGGATCCTAAGAAAAAAGGATCCAGCGCAAAAAACGCTAAGCCTGAGCTTAGAGGAACCCATATGAAGCCCCGGCCGCCCATTGTGACTGTTATGGGCCATGTGGACCACGGCAAAACTTCTCTGCTCGATACCATACGCAAGACCAGGATAACCGCTCGCGAAGCCGGTGGCATAACCCAGCACATAGGCGCTTCCCATGTGGTCCACAACGGCAAGATCATCGTCTTTCTCGATACTCCAGGCCATGCTGCATTCACGTCCATGCGAGCCCGGGGCGCCCAGATCACCGATATCGCCGTTCTTGTGGTGGCTGCTGACGACGGCGTGATGCCCCAGACCATAGAAGCCATCAATCACGCTAAGGCCGCCAACGTGCCCGTTATCGTGGCCATCAACAAAATGGACAAACCGTCCGCTAATCCTGATCAGGTGAAGCAACAGCTCAGCGGATACGGCCTGGTGCCTGAGGACTGGGGAGGGGATACAATTATGGTTCCCATTTCCGCTAAAACGGGCACAGGAATTGACCAACTGCTAGAGATGATTCAGCTCGTCGCGGAGGTGCAGGAACTTCAGGCCGATCCCACCGTTGAGGCTGAAGGTGTAGTGATCGAGGCCCGGCTTGATAAGGGCAAAGGTCCCATGGCCACGGTGATCGTTCAGCAGGGGACTCTTCGGACGGGAAACATGATTTTGCTGGACAGCAGCTGGGGCCGTGTCCGGGCCATGCTCGGCGATACGGGAGAGACCGTCAAGTCCGCTGGTCCCAGCACTGCCGTAGAGCTTTTGGGTCTTAACTCAGTCCCCCAGCCAGGAGAGCGATTCCACCTGATCAAAAACGAGAAAGAAGCTCGCGATCACTTCGGCCAATTGGACGAGGCCCGTAGAGAGTCTCAGAACTCTGCCATGAAACGCATGACCCTTGAAGACCTCTATACTCAGATGCAGGAAGGCTCTACACCTACGCTGAATCTAGTGGTCAAATGCGATGTCCAGGGCACCATCGAGGCGATCGCTGGCTCCCTGGATAAACTGAACACCCAGGAGGTCCATGTTAACATCGTTCACACCGGGGTCGGTCGAATTTCAGAATCCGATGTGATGCTCGCCTCGGCTTCCAACGCCATAGTGGTAGGCTTTAACGTCCGTCCTGACTCTAATGCCAGCAAGTTGGCAGAGCGGGAGAACATTCAAATCCGGCTTTACAGCGTAATCTACGATATTATCGACGACGTTAAAGCAGCCATGGAGGGTCTGTTGGCGCCCGATATTAAGGAACAGCAGACTGGCCAGGCAGAGATACGCAAGATCTTCAAGGCTCCTAAAGTCGGAAAAATCGCGGGATGCCGCGTCCTATCGGGAACGATTAAGCGGGGTTCCAAGGTGCGGCTCGTCCGCGATGGAATCGTGATCTGGGACGGGGCTATCGCGTCGCTGCGCCGCGAAAAGGACGAAGCCTCAGAGGTCAACGCCGGTTTTGAATGCGGCATGACCTTTACGAACTATCAAGATTTTCACGAGGGCGACATGGTAGAAACCTATCAAATCGTCGAGGAAAAACGCACGCTTTAGAGCCATAAAACGAAGAAGAAGGCTTTGTCGATCGGCGTAAGGATTCCCTCTATCCCCGTTCTGCTGTATTCGGAGGATAGGGGGTCTTCTTGTTTCAGCAATGCAGAAATGCGGCGTTCTTTTTCAAAATCAATTGCACTATAATAGAGGTCTATTTTGTCCTTCGATGCCATTGACAGTTAGGACGGAAGGGAGCTTGAGCGATGCCTGGCTTTAGAATGGAGCGCGTTAACAGCCAGCTCCAGAGGGAAATTTCGCATATCTTATCGTCGGTCATCAAAGAGGACCGCGTTCATGACGCGATTATCACGTCGGTAGACTGCGCTAAAGATTTAAAAACAGCAAAAGTGTATTATACGACGTTAAATGAAAAGGGCCGTCAAGGCTTGGCCAAAGCCCTGGAAAAGGTTTCAAGCGCTGTCCGACAGGCATTAAGCCGCAATCTCTCGCTGAGGACCGTTCCGGAACTGCGCTTTATCTTTGACGAAAGCGAGATTCAAGCCAGAGAAATGGACAAGATTCTCGACTATGTGACGGCAGAACTTCAGGAACGTGAAAGGGCTCAGTCCCAAATTGAAGAAGCGGCCGGAGATGGAGAAGACCAGACAGATGACGACAGCGATGGCCACTGAAGCAATCAAACAGAGGATTATCAACCTGCTTTTAGAGGCCTCCTTTTGGCGCATTCTAGTCCATGTAAAGCCCGATGGCGACGCTCTGGGATCGGCCAGTGCCTTAGCGGCGGCTGGGGCGGCCCTTGGGAAAAAAGTTCAATGGGGCGGCGCGGATCAGCTGCCCTTAATGTATTCCTTTTTGCCCTATACGACGGACTATTGTCGTTATGAGACGTTGCCTCGCGACGGTGCCTTGACGGTCTGCCTCGACACCAGTACCGTCGGCCGATCTATCCCCGGGCTTGTGGCCGAAGACGTGGATATTAACATCGATCACCACCCCGATAATCCTCGCTTCGGGAAATTGTGTTGGGTAGAACCTGGGGCAGCGGCGGTGGGTGAGATGCTATGCAGCCTAATCCCTTCTTTGGGCTGCTCCATGGGGCGAAATATAGCTCTGCCGCTGTACGTCGCAATGGTCACCGATACGGGGGGATTTAGTTATTCCAATACCACGGCAGAGACCCTGAAAGCCGCGGCCGCCTTGTTGGAATCCGGCATTTCGCCAGTAGAGGTGGATGAGATGCTTTATCACCATGACAGCCTAAGCAAGCTTCACCTTTGGGGAAGGGCTCTGAGCAGGGCCAAAAGAATAGGAAAACGGAGTGTCTTGTCTTGGCTTTCCCGTGAGGATTTTGATAGCACTGGAGCCGGAGAAGAGGATACTGAAGGGCTTGTCAATGAATTAACCCGAATGAAAGCCGTGGATATGACAGTTCTTGTCATCGAAACCGAAAAGGAACTTCGGTGCAGCGTCCGTTCCCGTGGAGACTGCTCTGCCCAGGCCTTTGCTGCGCATTGGGGGGGAGGAGGGCACAAATACGCGGCCGGTTGCCGGCTGTCGCTACCGCTGGAGCGTGGAGTAGCGCTTTTAGAAGAGGCTCTTTATGTCCTATAACGGAATTCTGCCAGTCTCCAAAGTTTATGGTGCCAGAAGCACCAGTTGCGTCAGCGCAGTTAAAAGACTGCTCGGCAAAGATCAAAAGATCGGCCACGCCGGCACCCTGGATTCAACTGCCCAGGGGACATTGGTGCTACTGCTCGGCAGTGCTACTAGGCTCAGCAATGCCGTTATGAACCTCCCTAAAAAGTACGTAGCCACGGTTCAATTGGGATGGGAAACCGATACTGATGACGCCTCCGGACTCCCATTGACAGAGCCTTTACCCGTGGAGGTGAAAGAACTAGAGCTGCAGCAGGCTTTCTATAGTTTTCTGGGGACTCGTATGCAGCGGCCACCCCGAATTTCCGCTGTTCGAGTGGAGGGAGTGCGTTCCCATCGGTTGGCCCGTTCCGGCGAGGATATCCTCCCAGATACACGGCCTGTGACCATCCCCTTCATAAGGTACCTTGGAAAACTTGGGGCCCTTGGTCAATTTCAAATGGAGGTCCTTTGTCATAGAGGCACTTATATACGCAGCTTAGCAAGAGACATAGGCCAGATTTTGGGGACCGGTGCACACCTTTGCGGGCTGGAGCGCATTAATGTGGGATCCTACCGAAGCAGCGAAACGATCCTTTTTGATCCTCAGACTCCGGCGGCAAAGGAAAAACTGATCGCCCATATTCAGCCTGTGGCAACTCTGGCCGGGCAATACTGCACCTATAAGGCCAACGACTTTTGCGAGCGCCGGTTAATCAACGGCCTTGGAGTTTATCTGGAGCGGCTTGAACTCCTCAGCTACGGAATAGTTCCGCTGAAGGCAGGAATTGTGGTGCTGGGACCTGCCCGGCTCTGTATTTGTCGGCTTGCCAACGAAGGGTCCCGTGGAATTCTCTATCCCCAGACCGTTATCCCATTGGAGGTGATGTCAGCGTGATATTTTGTATTGGCGCCTTCGATGGTTATCATCGGGGACACCGGAGACTTTTTCTCGAAGCGGAGAAAATGTCCAGAAAACTTCAGATCCCTTGGACAATCGCCACTTTCACCCCCCATCCGCGAAAAATCCTCGCTGGGACGCTGGCTTCCACGCTTTTTACTGATGAAGAAAAAGCTCTGATCCGCCAAAAACTTTGTCTGCCCGAGCCGATACTGATCCCCTTTACTCCTAAGTTGGCCAGCCAGTCACCGGAGGAGTTTCTCCAGGATTTAGATCAACGGTGGAAGGTCGACGGCATTATCGTTGGCAGTAATTTCCGGTTCGGCCAGGGGAAAAGCGGCGACGGCGCTAAGTTGGTGCAGATATGCAAGCGCCAACGATGGGAGCTCCAGCTCGTGCCACAGCTACTATCGGCAGACTCCATCCCTATCAGCAGTTCCAGGATCCGGGAGCTGCTGGGCGCCGGA
This sequence comes from uncultured Synergistaceae bacterium, assembly GCA_964575405.1. GTDB lineage: Bacteria > Synergistota > Synergistia > Synergistales > Dethiosulfovibrionaceae > CAZCKP01. Next base: position 31,242 of record CAZNRB010000006.1, read on the forward strand.
TTTGTAGAAGCAGCAGGGGAACTTTTGGGCTATCCCTTTTTCCTGGTCTCCCAAGTTCTCAAGGGCGACCAAAGAGGGCGAACACTGGGATTTCCAACGGCCAATTTCATCCCAGGAGGAGCTAAGACCCTGCCGGCTGAGGGCGTCTACGCTGGTGCTGTGAGCTACAGAGACGAATGGATTCCCGCAGCCATATCGGTGGGGCGCAATCCGACCTTTCTGGTCGACGGAGGCCTTCGCGTGGAGGCCCATATGATAAATTTCCAAGGAGACCTTTATGGGCGTTCGTTAGCAGTAGCCTTCTTGCGTTTTCTCAGGCCTATCGTCCGATTCGGCGGTAGAGAGGACCTGGTGCGACAGCTTCATCTCGATCGGGAAAGCTCCCTCCAGGCCTTTAACGCTTCCCAGTATATGCTGTCGATCCTGGGCTGATTGGTCTAGGTTGCATCGTAGTTGTTTCTGTGATAGTATGTTAGGCGCTTTTGAGGGGCGTTGTCCCTAGTGGTTTTTCTTTACAAGTCCCCGTAGCTCAGCAGGATAGAGCGTTCGCCTCCTAAGCGAAAGGCCGGCAGTTCGAATCTGCCCGGGGACGCCATGATGGCAGTAGAAAGTACCGGAAGACCCTGAGGTCTTCCGGTACTTTTGCGTTTCTGGAGCATAAACGTCGTAAGATACTAATTGACGGCCTTCTCTTAAACTGTTAGAATCGCACAGGTATTGTTGAAGGATCAGGGGGGGGATCAGAGATGGAAGCCTACAGCTGTTTTTCCTACTGGGCTGTTATTATTGCGGCGATAGTGATCTCGTGGTCTCTGCCTCTGGCGACGAGCTGATCTGTCGTGATTTTCCACAGGGAGGACGAGACCGTGAAGTCTTGTCCTCCCTGTTCTCTTTTTAGTTTCCGCTAGGCCGCAGCGGTAGATATTTTTATTCGGAAAGGTGATCTCGTCATGTCGATGGACTACAAGTCAACGCTCAAACTGCCTAAGACCGACTTTCCCATGCGGGCAGGTCTGTCTAAGCGGGAGCCTGAGATCCTTAAGTTTTGGGATGAGATCGGGCTCTACGAGAAGATGATCCAACGCAGGAGCCCCGACGGTCCCTCGTTTATCTTTCACGATGGACCACCTTACGCCAATGGCGAGATCCATATCGGCCACGCTTTGAACAAGGGGTTGAAGGATTTTATCGTCAAATACAAGAACATGCGAGGATATTACTGTCCCTACATTCCGGGATGGGATACCCATGGGCTGCCGATCGAGCTGAAGGTCCTCCAGTCCGAAAAGGTCGATAAGGACCACATGGCCCCTCTGGACCTGAGGAAGCGCTGCGAAGCCTACGCTAAAAAATACGTCTCTGTTCAGAGAGAGGGCATGATCCGTCTGGGATGTTTTTCCGATTGGGACCATCCCTACTTGACCTTAGAGCCCCGTTTTGAGGTGCAGGAACTAGGCGTCTTGGCCGACATGATCGACAAAGGATTAATTTATCGCGGGACGAAGCCGGTCTATTGGTGCACCGACTGCCAAACAGCCCTGGCAGCCGCGGAAATCGAATACGGCGATGAGACGTCGCCGTCGATTTACGTGGCCTATCCCATGGACGACCTGTCGGAAAAATATCCCCTTTTAAAGGGCAGAGATGTCAACGTAGTGGCCTGGACCACCACGCCCTGGACCTTGCCTGCCAGCCAGGCCGTAGCCCTGAACCCTGCGGTGTCCTATGGCTTTTACGAAGTGGGCGAAAAGGTCTACATCTTGGCGGTAGGCCTGGCCAGCTCGGTCGCTGAAGCCACCGGCCTTGCCTTAGGTGAGCCCTTGCTGACTCTAAAGGGCCTGGAACTGGAACTGACCAATGCCAACCACCCCTACCTGGATCGCAAGACTCCGTTGGTGATGGCCGATTACGTCACCTTGGAAAGCGGCACAGGATGTGTACACACCGCCCCAGGTCACGGCGTGGAGGACTACGAGACGGGCATGCGCTATGACCTGGATAACTATAATCCTGTGGACTCTAGGGGCTATTTCTATCCAGAAACTCCGTTGGTCGGCGGCCTCTCTATTGACGACGGAGGAAAATTGGTCGTAAAGACGTTGGAAGAAAATGGCCGTTTGCTGGGACTGCGAAAGATAACCCATTCCTATCCTCATTGTTGGAGATGCCACGATCCGGTGATTTTCCGTTCCACATCCCAGTGGTTTGTGGACGTTGCTCAGTTCCGCGACAAAGCCTTGGCCTCCATTGACAAGGACGTCACGTGGATCCCAGCTTGGGGAAGAGATCGAATTTATAACATGGTCCGGGACCGTTCGGACTGGTGCATAAGTCGGCAGAGAGTTTGGGGCGTGCCGATTCCTGCTTTTGACTGCGCTGATTGCGGTCATACGGTGTTGACTTCCGATCGGGTACACAAGGTGCAGGAATGGGTAGCGAAAGAGGGCTGTGATGCCTGGTGGGCCCACTCTGTGGAAGAGCTGTTGGGTGATCTGGCAACCTGTCCTCATTGCGGCGGAAAACATCTCCAAAAGGGCAAGGACATTTTAGACGTGTGGTTTGATTCCGGATCGAGCCATAAAGGCGTCCTGGATGTTCGTCCGGAAGCCTCCTGGCCCGCGGACATGTATTTGGAAGGCAGCGATCAGCATCGCGGATGGTTCCAGACCTCTCTTTTGACCTCTGTGGCCGTCACCGGACGAGCCCCCTATCGGAGCGTTTTGACCCACGGCTTTATCGTAGACGAACAGGGACGGAAAATGTCCAAGTCCCTGCAAAACGGAGTGGCGCCTCAGAGGATCATCGATCAGCACGGCGCCGACATCCTGCGGCTTTGGGTTGCCTCCACCGATTACCGGACCGACATCAGAATTTCCGACAACATCATCGCCCGATTGGCCGACGAGTATCGCCGTATCAGAAATACGGCTCGCTATCTGTTGGGGAACTTGAACGGCTTCGATCCTGCCAAGGATCGAGTGGACCCTGCCCAGATGTCCAGCTTTGACCGGTGGATTCTGTCGCGACTGCACAATGTCATCAAAAAGGTCACCGAGGGCTATGACAATTACGAGTTCCATATCCCCATGGTGACAATCCATCAGTTCTGCGTCAACGAGTTGAGTTCCCTCTATTTGGAAGCCAGCAAGGACCGCCTCTACGCCGACGAGCCGTCAGGGCTATCTCGCCGTTCCTGCCAGACGGTAATGTGGGACATCTTGACAGCTTTGGCGAAAATGTTGGCCCCCGTTCTGAGCTTTACAGCCGAGGAGATTTGGCAGCAAACCAGGAAGTTCGACGAAACTTTAGCCGAAAGCGTCTTCCTTTGCGATTGGCCGGCGTACGATAAGGAGCTCTGCGACGACGCTCTTGAAGCTAAGTGGGATAAAATTTTAGAGCTCCGCAGTTCCGTCAGCAAGGCCCTAGAGGCTTCTCGAGCTGCAGGTGAGATCGGCCAATCTCTGGAAGCGGCCGTCGCAGTGATGGCCCCAGAGGAGTATCGTGACCTCTTGACCCTTCAGGAATGGGATATGATCTGTATAACCTCGGGTTTCCAATTTGCCAATTCCCTCGAGGAAGAAGCCGATGAGCGAGGCATTGCCGTTCATGTCTCACTGGCAAAGGGATCCAAGTGCCCACGCTGTTGGCGTTATGAGGAAACTCATCGCGAAGACGGCCTCTGTTGCCGCTGTGGCCATGTAATGGCCCATTTCGAAGAGCAATAGAAAGAAAAGTGCGCACAAAAAAGGGAGCTGCTGTTGCCGCTCCCTTTTTGCGCGCCTGCTAGGTCCTAAAAGTTCGTCAGGAGGCATCTATGAGTTCGTCTTTGGAGATCTTCGTGTCCCCCGAGGAAAGGGGAACACGGCTAGATCTATTTTTAGCAGGGGAGCTCTCGATTTCCCGAAGTCGTACCAAAATTTTGCTAGAGAAGGGTCTCGTGGTTTCAAAGGGCGCTGGAAAAATCAAGCCTTCCCGGCTTGTGTCCGCAGGAGATCGCTATGAGGTGATCCTTCCTGATCCTGAACCCAGCGGAATTAATCCTCAGGACGTGGCCTTTAGCGTAGTCTACGAAGATCCCCATATTTTGGTGATCCATAAACCTGCCGGAGTGGTGGTCCATCCCGGAGCAGGGCATCGCGATGGGACCTTAGTCAACGGACTGATCTATCGCTATCCTGAGATAGGGCGCATCGGAGACTCTGTCCGTCCAGGCATCGTCCACCGTCTGGACATAGGCACCTCGGGATTAATGGTGGTGGCCCGAGATGACAGAGCTTTTCTTGCTCTGCAAAGAGCTTTCCAGGAACGCAGTATTGTAAAGGAATACATCGCCCTGGCCACCGGTATATGCAAGAACTCCAAGGGTATTTTGGACAGCCCTATTGGCAGAGATCCCCACAATCGACTCAAAATGTGCCTTCGCTGGAACGGACGGGAGGCTTTAACGGGATATCGTGTCTTATGGTCCCGGGGGCGCTATCATCTGATGCGGTGTCGGCTCTACACCGGCAGGACCCACCAGATCCGGGTTCATATGAAGGCCCTGGGATGTCCCCTCGACGGCGATCGGCTCTACGGCCCCAAGGACCCAGACCAGCACATCCTCCAGGATCGGGTGTTCCTCCATTCCTGGCGTCTAGCCTTGGACCATCCCATTACGGGCCAGGCCATGGACTTCCGAAGTCCCCTGCCGCCGGAGCTCATCGAGGCACTGAAAGGACCGCTTTCCATTCCTCGCGATGGACCACCACGGTCTGGGGGTGCCGGTAGGTGACTTGGCCAGGACCGGCGCCGGCGATGGAGCGGACTTGTTTTTTCTCGGTGCAGTCCACCGCTGCGGTGGTCTCCTGGGCGGAGCTGTAGT
>CAZNRB010000007.1:0-34287 GCA_964575405.1 uncultured Synergistaceae bacterium
CAAGTGACGGCAACTGATCGAGGGAAGTTCGTTGATCAGCGATTCCTTAAACCTACACTCATAATGAGGGACAAAGGGCTGACCAGATCGGTCAAAGAGCCACTACGGCAAACTCCTGGGGGAGCTTCGACGAGATCCGCACTGCTCCGTTTTCGGTGATCAGGTAGTCGTCTTCAAGACGAAGGCCTCCTCGATCGGGGATATAAATTCCCGGCTCGACGGTGATCACATCGCCGATTTCCAGGGGCTCGGTGTAGCTAGGGGCCAGCCTGGGTGATTCGTGAATTTCCAGTCCAAAGCTGTGGCCCAGGCCGTGGCCAAAGTACTGGCCGTAACCGGCGTCGGCTATTATTTTTCGCGCCACGGCGTCGACGTCGCAGCCCCGAACGCCAGGGGCCAGCATAGCCGCCGCGTCGTTATGGGCCTTGAGGAGAATTTGATGGATCTCTAAAAACTCCCTGTCCTTGACGGGCCCAAGGCTGAAATTCCTAGTGAGGTCCGACATGTAGGCTCCGTAGATAGCGCCGTAGTCCACGGTGACCTGCTCGCCTAAGACCATGGCCTTATCGCTGGCACGGCCGTGGGGCAGAGCGCTTCGGGCTCCCGAGGCCACGATCATGGAGCTGTTGTGCCAAACTCCTTGACCTCCTAGGCGTGCGATCTCCAGCTCCGTCAACTTGGCGAATTCAATTTCCTTCATGCCTTCGGTGACCTGGCCCAGCACCTTTAAATAGGCCTTGGTGGCTATGTCGGCAGCGTTGCAGATCAGCGCTATCTCGTGGGAGTCCTTGTGTCGCCTCTGGCGGCTCATGGCGTCGGAAAAGTCGACCCATTCCACCGGCAAGGAGGCTATTTTGAGGTACGAAGCGGCGCAAAGGGCTCCTCCGTCAAAGCCGCAGCGCTTGATCACCAGCTCCTTCACTATTTGCTCGGCCACGTCAGTTAAGCTCTGGCCCAGGGTCTGGGTGCGAAGCTCCAGCGGCGACTGTTGGGAGGCCTGGGAAAGATAGCGGGAGTCGGTCACCAAGAGGGCTCTCGTGGCTGTTACAGCCACAAGGCAGTTAGAGCCTTGAAAACCGCTGTAATAGAAGGCGTTCTCCCATCCGGCTCCCTCGGCGTCGATGAGGATCAGCCCGTTTAGGCCCTTTTCGACCAGGGTCTCCCGCAGAGTCTCGATCCGTTTTTTCAGGTACATCAAAGCGATCCCTCCGTTCTGTAAGCTATCTAACTTCAAAGGCGACAGGAAAATCCACTTCAGCAGGCTTCCTTCGCCGCCTATGGACGTTCCATCGCCAAAATTCTCCACAGCTCCTCGTCGGTGCTGATTTCAAATTGACAGGGTTCCGCGGTAACTTCTCCTACTACCACACCTGGAATATGGGCCGCTGCGAGACGGGACAAAGCCGCCGCGCAGGCCCTTTCGGGGACTAGGGCCAGGAGGACGCCGGAGGAAATGAGCTTCAGCGGATTAAATCCCAAAGCCTTGGCCGCCTTGCGGGTCCAGGGATGGACTGGCAAGGCCTCTTGATCCAGCTTGATGCCTAGCTTTCCAAGGCGGGAAATTTCCGTTAAGCCCCCCAGAAAACCGCCCTCCGTGGGGTCGTGCATGAAACGGGCCAAATCTCGGATAGATTTAGCATCGGGAAGCACCGAGATCGAATTTACCCAAGATGCCATTTCGGCTATTTCTGAATCTGTCAAGAGGGGCTGCAACAGATCGGGACGGTCGTTGGCCACGATGGCCATGCCCTCCAAACCTAGGTGTTTGGTGGCTATCAGCCTGTCGCCGGGACAGATTGACTCGGCCCGATAGTTGTAGTCACTGGTTCCCAACATGGTCCCCATCACCACAGGCCTTTCGTAGCGGTCGGTGATTTCGGTGTGGCCCCCGATCACGGCCACGCCGATCTCACGGCAGGCCTGGTCTATTTCGGCCATAACCTCCGAGGCGTATTTTCGTCCGTAGTTTTTTGGTACGATAAGGGTCACCACGAGATGTGAAGGATCGCCACCTTTACAAGCGATATCGTTGCCGTTCACGTGGACCAGATAGCGCCCCGCGCCCTGTTCAGCGCCCACAATAGGATCGGAGGAGATGGCCAGCAGCTTGCCCCTGGGCCAATCGATCAGGGCCGCGTCCTCCCCAATCCCGGGGCCAATCAGCACATCGCTGCGATAGGCGCCTCGGTATCGCAAAATCTGGCTCTCCAAAATTTGAGGCGGCAGTTTGCCTATGGTCTCGCCTTCGCGATTTGTCAAATCCTCCATGGTGGTCTCCTTCTTATGCTATCGCTTAAGCATGGCCTAAGCCGAGAGACAGCCAGGCCGATCGTGATCAAATCCGGAAGGTACAGCGGGAGAAAAGCGGTCTCGCAAGCTGAAAATGCAGCCGCAGTAGTTTTGGCGGTACATTCCCAGCCGGCGGCTCTCCTGGACGGAGCGAAGCACGCCGTTCCTACGCCTCCAAAGTCGATCTTCCCATATTAGGCCGTAGCGATCGGCAGCCTCCCTGCCGATGGCGTTAATGAGCTCTGGATCTTTATGGGGGCTCAGGGTCAGGCTGGTACAGAGACGGGGGATTCCAAGGGACCAGGCCTCCCGAGCCGCCCCTTCAAGCTGAAGGCGGAAGCACTGATGGCACCTCAGGCCCCCCTCTGGCTGGTCTCCCAAAAGTTGAGTAGCGGAAAGCCATTGTCCAGGATCGTAGGGGCCGATGACCACCGGTCTGGCGAGAGAACGGGCCAGAAGCCGGACAGCCTGGTTGCGTTTCAGCCATTCGTCAAAGGGGTGAATATTGGCACCGTAAAAATAACCTGTAGTCAAAAAGCCCTCTGCGATCAGTTCCGGCCATGCCACCGTTCCGCAGGGACCGCAACAGAGATGGACCATAAGCTCCGATAAGACCATGGGCTGCGCCTCCTTTGGCTCCCCCATTGTAGTGGAAGGAGGCCCTACTTTATAAAACTGGCTACGCTGTCGGCGATGGCCTGGGCGTCTAATCCCATAGCAGCATAGACCTCCTCGCTGGGGCCCGAATCGCCGTAACGGTTGGCGCCAAGCCTCAGATATCGAGCGTTCAAGCCCATCTCCGCGGCTCGAGCCGTCCAGATAGAGCCCATGCCGCTGCGAACATGGTGGTCTTCCAGAGTGATAACCGCGCCAAGGGAGGAGGCCTGGGCTAGCGCTTTTTCGTCGACCTCTAACGGACAGGAGACGGAGTAGACAGCCACCGAAATACCCTTTTCCTCTATCAGTTTAGCCGCCGCCAATGCTCGCTGCGTCATGGCTCCCAGCGCTAAAAGGGCCCCGTCCTTGCCCTCCCTTACAAGGCAGGCCTGGCCGTATACAAAGGGGCCCGTCAACAGGGGCTCTCCCCCGTCGTCATATATCACAGGGAGCTTGCTGCGTCCCATGGCTAGACATATATTGCCCGGTTCGGCTAAGGCCCACCGAGTTGCCCGGTCGGTCTGATTTGGGTCAGCAGGCACGATCAATTTCCAGTTGAAAAAGTTCGACAGCAGCGAAACGTAGTCGATGCACTGGTGGGTCATGCCATCTTCGCCCACGTCGAGACCCACGTGGGTCAGCACCAGCTTGAGGTTGCTATGGTTGATGTCGTTCATGCGCTGCTGGTTGTAGGCCTCGGCCAGTCCGAAAACTCCAAAATCGGCCCAGACTGCCACGCTCCCGCAGATCGAAGCGGCTCCGGCGGCTGTAGCCGTGTTGTGCTCTTGGATGCCGCCTTGAATAAACCAATGGGGACATTTTTTCCCAAAGTCATCGGTTTTAACCGATCCTGCCAGGTCGCAGTCAAAGGCCAGAAGGGGCGTGCGGCCCTTTACCAAGTAGTTGAGAGTTCCCACCTCGGTTAGGGCATGGCCAAAGGCCGAGCGGTTGTCGGTTTTTTCCGAGGCACCATAAGTCCTAGGAGTCCCCAGGTCCAGATTGGGCACTGGGATCCTCAGAGACCGTCCAGGGGCCGGACAGGAGTCTAGGGAGGAGGCCTGGGCTAAAAAGTCGGGCTGCTCCAGCTCCGCCATGGCTTGGCGGTAGTTTTCGCCTACAGCCGCTTTGCCGTGATAGGCCGGAGTGCCTTCCATGAAGGAAACGCCCTGCCCCATCAAGGTCTCGCAGAGCAATACAGCAGGACCAGAGGTCTCTTCGGCTCTTTTCAGGCCATCGTATAGGGATGGGAAGGAGTTGCCGTCACAATGGATCACGGTCCAACCGTCGGCAGCCCACAACTCGGCCACATTAGCCGCAAAAACCTCTTCGGTGCGGCCGGAGATCTGGATGTGATTCAGGTCGATCAACGCGGTCACTCTGTTCAATCGCTGGTTTGCGATCAGGCGGCGAGCCTCGGCGATCTGTCCCTTGGTCTGTTCTCCGTCGCCCATGACCACAAAAACCCTGCTGTCGCTGCCCAGGGCTCTAAGAGCCAAGGCGAAACCAGCGGCAGCAGAAAGGCCCTGACCTAGGCAGCCCGATCCCCAATCTATGCCGGGAACCAACCGCTCCACATGGCCCTGAAACATAGATCCCACCTTGCGAAAGCCAGCGACAGCCCTTAGGGGATCGACAAAACCGTAGTAGGCCAGGGCGGCATAGGCCGCCGGTGACGTGTGACCGTGGCTGATCACCACATGATCCCGACAGACCTGATCGGCGTTTTCTGGCGTCAGGTTTGAAGCGCCATAGGCCGCTAAATAGATCTTCATGCTCGACAGGGAGCCGCCAGGATGGCCGCTATTGGCTCTGGCCACCATGGCAATGGCAAGACCGCTGCAGGCCGCGGCGGACGCGTCTAGCGAGGTCTCCACTTCAGCGGGTAGAGATTCCCAGGGATAGCCGGTAAAGCGAATTGGTTTTTCAAAGACCATGATCTATATTCTCCTGTCATTCCTTATTTGCAACTATTCGAGATCGCTTATTTCGCACTGGGGACTTACTGGTTCCTGAGCCCGCTCAGGAAATTTTCACGTCCACGAAGCCCTTTTTCTTCAAAAGGGGCAAAAGCCTCTCTCTCTGATCGCCTTGGAATACAAGCGCCCCCTCTTCGAGAGAGGCGCCACATCCCAGAGCCCTTTTCAAATCCTGGAGCAAGGCGGTAAGGGCATGCCCATGGCCCGTCACTTCCCTCATGACAGTGACGGTCTTGCCGCCCCGGCCCTTGCGTTCCAGTCCGAGGCGGATTGCTCCAGCAAGGGAAGCCGGATTTTCAACGCTAGGGGGCTCCTGTCTTTTCTTCTCCTGTCCCTCTAGGCTTTCTGGGAAAGAGAGCCCCAACAAAGCCCCCAGGGAAAGGTCTTCATCGCCGATGACAGAACGATCTTTGCGGACCTTCGGGGTCATGACAATTTATACCCGCCCTCGACGCAGGTCACCAAAAAATCCTCGCCGGCTTCAAATTGCACCGTCATGGTGGCTCCTGGGGGCATTTTTAGCATTTTTTCGTAAATCTTTGCCGCAGCCTTGGCTCCGCTTAAGTTGCTCTGGCTGGCGGTCTCGTACATTTTCTCGATCAGCTTTCGATCCAGCATAGTCTTTCTCCCTCGCCATTTCCTGCACGCCTAATTGCCGCTAAAGTTTTCGTCAGTATAGTCCATCAGTTTGGGTATCACCACAACAAAGCGCCTATAATGGCTATTCGCCTCATTCCTCCATGTGGTGCCACTGGGTCACGTCAATGTGCTTCTCTTCGCAAATAGCCCTTATGGCGGCCTCGCTTTCACAAGGATAGGCACAGGCCAGACCACAGCTAGCGGAGATCTGCCGGGGAACGGGAGTAACCCGCACCGCGAAACCGGCAGCACGGCAGTGCTTTTCAAACATAATGGCCATACTGGTCACCTCAAAGGTACAGAGGCATTTCAACCCTATCACTCCTCCAAAGACTTCAGCAGAGTCCTTCTCTACTTGACCTTTAATCGGCCCAGGATATAATAAAAATTATGATTTTATGTTTGATATGCGCCAACTAGGTGGTGATATTACCTCTATAAATGGCCTGTAATAATCCCATTAGAGCCCTTTTTAGGATTTCGAGGTTCCACCCTATTTCCTTCTTGTAAGGAGGTCTTGTCCGTGAAATTCGATTCTTTGATGGTCTCCCGTCTGGGCCCAATTATAGCAGGTCTAGCCGTCGGAGTTATGGCTCCTTTGCTGGTCTACTTTGGCAACCCTGGCAACATGGGCATCTGTGTGGCCTGCTTCGAGCGCGATATCGCCGGCGCTCTGGGGTTTCACCGAGCCGCTATTGTCCAGTATATCCGACCTGAAATTATCGGCCTGATTCTGGGCGCTTTTATATCGGCCTTTAAATTCGGTGAATTTAAGCCCCGAGCCGGTTCAGCCCCAGCGGTCCGCTTCTTCCTAGGCTTTTTTGCGGCCATAGGGGCCCTGATTTTCCTCGGCTGTCCCTGGCGGGCTTACTTGCGTCTTGCCGGAGGAGACTGGAACGCCCTCTTCGGCATAGCGGGGCTAATCACCGGCATCGTTGTAGGGCTTTTCTTCATCAACAGTGGCTTCAATTCCGGCAGAGCCTATCCAGCTCCAGCCGAGGCCAAGGCGGCTGGTTTCGTCATGCCGATTTTCGCCCTGGCGTTGCTGGCTTTGCTGGTCTTGGCGCCCAAATTCGGAGCCGAAGGGGCAGGCCCTGTGTTCTTCTCCACCGAAGGGCCTGGTTCTCTCCACGCTCCCTGGTATCTGGCCTTGGCGGTAACGCTGATCATAGGTTGGCTAGCCCAGAGGAGCCGCTTCTGCACCATCGGCGCTATCCGCGATCTGATCCTGGCCCGCGATGGCTATCTCTTCTGGGGAGTGGTGGCCCTCATAGCCGCCGCCGTGGCTTCTAACATGTACCTGGGACTTTTCAAGCCGGGCTTTGATGGCCAACCGGTGGCCCATAGCAACGAACTTTGGAACTTTCTCGGCATGGTGCTGGCGGGGCTCTGTTTCACCCTTGCCGGCGGTTGCCCTGGACGGCAGCTGATTATGGCGGGAGAGGGAGATGGCGATGCCGCCGTGTTTGTCTTCGGCATGATAGCTGGCACTGCTGTGGCCCACAACTTCGGCCTGGCCAGCAGCGGGGCCGGGATCGGAGCTCACGCTCCCGGCGCCTTCGTGCTCGGCATGGTCTTTTGTCTGGCCGTGGGCTTCTCCATGCGCCGCTCTATGGCTTAATTCCTGGACTTTTTAAGGAGGAGAGAAAATGGCGGAAGTTAAAATCGTGGATGCCCGCGGGCTGTCCTGCCCCCTTCCCGTCGTGGAGACCCGCCGAGCTATGGCTACGGGAGCTACGGCTCTTGAAATCTTAGTGGACAACGCCACCGCTAAAGCTAACGTGACTCGCTGCGGGCGCAGCTGCGGCTGGACCTTGGAAAAAGCCCTCGAGGATCCCGACGGAACCATACGTCTGAGCTTTGTAAAATAGCTTGGCTACTGATCTGGAGGCAAAAAAAGCAAAAAACGCACGAAGCGGGCTTCGGGAAAGATTCTCGAGCCCGCTTCGCTTATTTGGGCCATAGGACGGACAGTAGGCCGCCCAGCGGCTTATTGGGGATCGACGATCTCCTCCAGCTCTTCCAGGCAGCGGATTTCCCAGGTGGGTCGGAAAAGTTCCTTCCTGAAAGGCCTTCCTGAAGGATTGAACCAACAGCTATCGATGCCAGCATAGTGGGCGCCTCGGATATCGGAACTCAGTGAGTCGCCCAGAATTATGGTCCGCTGGGGATCCACTGCTCCCAGCCTTTGAAAGACCTTCTCGAAAAATCGCAGGTCGGGCTTTTGAAATCCCACTTCCCCGGAGACGAAAATCTCCGGAATCAGGCCATCGATCCCAGAATTTGCCAGGCGGCGGCGCTGGGTCTGGCCCACGCCGTTGGTGACGATGCAAAGCCTTTTGCCCTTGAGGACCAAATGTCGGCAAAGGTCCAATGCGCCAGCGATAACCTGAGAGCCCTGCTCAAGATACTTTCTGTAGCGGCGCTCCAGATCGGGCCCGTCAGCCTGGCGGCCCAAAGTCTGAAACAACAGGGCAAAGCGGCCCTCCAAAACTTCCTGCCGTGATATTTCGCCGCGCTCCAACTGCTCCCAGTAGCGGTGGTTTATCTGGCTGTAGAGATGCCTGATTTCCTCGGTAAGCACGAGGCCCAGCTCCTGGAATAGGGCCGTCAAGGAGGCTTTTTCATTGGCCTGAAAGTCCAGAAGGGTGTCATCCGCATCCATAAGTATCAAGTCGTACCCCCCGTTCCGACTCAGGGGGAAAGGCAATTCGTAACGGCGCCCGCGATAGCTGTCTCCGGTCTCAAAGTCTCCCCGGGGAAGAAAACCGGCCGATCGGTAATATTCGTTCAGGACAAGGCTGTCAACGCCGCAGTCCAATCTCAGGGACCGCTTCCCCCAGCGGGCAGCCAAACTGGCCAAATCGGCGAGAAAAGACCTGCCTAGACCAGGATTCCCCGGCGCTGTGGCCAGATTGTGGACGTAGCAGGCGCTGCGGTCGTCGTCCCACCGAGGATCCTTTTCTGTGAGGACGCACACAGCCAAAAGAGATTCCCTTTCTCCAGGGGCTTCAGCAAAGACCCAAAGCTCACCGGAACGGGCTCTTTCGCTGAAATATTCTCGATTGTAGACCTGGAGATAGGAACCGTCGTTCCACTGTCTGAGGCCCCTTTGAGCCAACCAATCAACGCGCTGCCGGATCAACTCTAGGGCCTTGTCCACATCGGCCAAGGTGCCTTCTCGAAATATGCCTTTGTTCCAGGATTGTGAGTCCATAATCCAGATTCCTCTCAAATAAAAACCCCTAAGAAACTTAAGCGCCCCTTTATTTTGCAATGCTCTCAGGGGCAGCAGAACTTCAACTACAGCGCCTCCAAAGGGCTTTTGTCGGCTGCGGCCTCAAGGGCAGCGGCTTTGGCCTGGGGATCGGCGGTCGCCTTCACCCACAGGGTGTTCTGGGATAGGGTCACCGAAATCACCGGCGGCGATACGACAGAGCCCTTAAAGGAAATTGCCGGAGCGGCGCTGCAGATCGCCGCTCCCACATCGTCACCGGAGACCATGGCGTTGTCGTTAGCATTGCGAGACAGCTCAAGGTGCCCTTCGCCGTCGACGATCCTGTATTGTCCCCAGAACTGCAGAGAGGCCCGCAGAGGAATCAGGGCATCCCGCTTATAGACTCCTCGGATATAAATTTGGTCGCCCTCCAGGCTCAGACTGCTACCGGTCAATCGGGGATAATTGGACAGAATGGCAGTTTCCAGTTTTTCAGCGCTGACGCTGCCGTCTATAGAACCTGAGGCGATCTCCTGGATAAGGGCGCTTCCTCCCGACAGCAAAAACTTTACGCCCTGGAGGTTCACCGTCAGGCGGTCATAGGCCATTCCGTTGACAGTGACATCCGAGAGGAACAAATAGACCCTATCGGCCTCCCCACGATCCAGACCGGGATCAGCAGGGTCCACAGCTGCGCTGATCTCCCGGGCGTCCCTAAAGGAAGAGCGGAAAGCGTCGGCGAAAAGATCGCCCCAAGCCAGGGCGTCCATGGCTGCTGCCGGAACGGCCCAAAGCACCGCAGCGGCCACTAGGCAGCTCCTTAAGATTCGGTTCATCGATCTTACCTCCAAAGTTCAGATAGGCCTGGGCTTTCGCGCGCCCTTCAGCCCCATCTCTTTCGATATATTATACATGTCCAGCTGGCGGCTACAGTTTATTTGGGGCTTTTCTCCGGAGATTTTCCCAAAGGATTCTCTCCGCTTTGGCTGGTTTTAGTCGGGAAACTAGGATATACTGAACAGGATCAATCACGAAAGGAGGCTGCGGTTGTGTTCGTTCGTACCATAGCTCCCGCCATTCTCGGACTTTGCGCCGGCGTTTTGCTCTGGCTCGCCAGCCGTTACTACAAGGCTGGCCGACCGGGAAAAGCTCTTTTCGATCTAGTCGGCGCTTTAGCGTTGATCGCCGCCGCGATCGGCTTGAGTTCCTAGACGAAGCCTCCCCTTCCAAAAATCTTTGCCTTTGAGGGTTGCATAGCCCTATATTTGCGGTATAGTTAGAGCCATAGCCGCCACAGATAGCGCAAGAAGCTTGCGTTGGCGCAGGCTTCTTTTTTTGCGCCCTTCTGTCGGCCGGGAGCCCTGCTCCTATAGATCACGGAGGGATAAGGCCATGTTAATCCGCTATATTCGCAAAAGAGACGGCAGCGAGGTGCTTTTCGACCGCGACAAGATCCGCCAAGCCGTGATGAAGGCCGCTAGAGCTGTGGAGCAGGAAGACCCTCAGATCAGCGATAACGTAACCCGGCAGGTGGAATCCTACCTGTCCATTTTGTTCGGCCACGACGGAATGCCTTCGGTGGAGCAGATTCAGGATCTGGTGGAGCGGATCCTCATCGAAAAGGGTTACGCCGAAATAGCCAAGGCCTATATCCTCTATCGCCAACAACACGCCAAGCTGAGGGACACCAAGCAGCTGCTGGGCGATGCAGCCGAGCTGGTAAACAAATACCTGAGCCGCATCGACTGGAAGGTCAACGAAAACAGCAACATGAGCTATTCCCTTCAGGGGCTGAACAACTACATAGCCTCGGAAGTTACTTCCCAGTACTGGCTCAACGAGATCTACACGCCCCAGATTCGGCAGAGGCACTCCCAGGGAGATCTGCACATTCACGACTTGAGCAACCTGTCGGTCTATTGCTGCGGCTGGGATCTACTGGATCTGCTGACCCTGGGCTTTACCGGCGTTGCCACCAAGGTGGGGGCCCGGCCGCCCAGGCACTTTCGCAGCGCCCTGGGGCAGATCGTGAACTTCTTCTACACCCTCCAGGGCGAGGCCGCCGGAGCTCAGGCCTTTGCAAATTTTGACACCTATCTGGCTCCCTTTGTGGCCCACGACAATTTAAGCTATAAAGAAGTGGTCCAGGCCCTGCAGGAGTTCGTCTTTAACCTCAACGTCCCCACCAGGGTGGGCTTCCAAACGCCCTTTACCAACATCACCATGGACCTGACGGCTCCAGCAAGCCTGGCCAAGCTCCCTGTCATGCTGGGCGGCAAGATGCTGGACCGGACCTATGGGGAATTCCAGAAGGAAATGGACATGATAAACCGGGCCTTTGCGGAGGTTATGCTGGCCGGAGATGCCACCAGAAAGGTCTTTCCCTTCCCTATCCCCACCTACAACCTGACGGCCGATTTCAACTGGGAAAATCCAGTGCTCGATCCGGTCTGGGAGATGACGGCCAAGTACGGCATACCCTATTTTTCAAACTTCATCAATTCGGACATGAACCCCGACGACGCCCGGTCCATGTGCTGCCGGCTGCGGCTGGACAACAGGGAGCTGCGCAAGCGCGGAGGAGGCCTTTTCGGCTCTAACCCCATGACGGGGTCCATCGGCGTGGTGACCATCAACATGGCCCGGCTGGGGTACCTGTCCAAGGACTTGGGCGACCTGACGGCCCGGCTAGACGCCCTAATGGATGCCGCAAAAGAAAGCTTAGAGATCAAACGAAAGGTGCTGGAAAAGCTCACCGAAGCCAACCTGTACCCCTACTCGAAGTTCTATCTCCAGAAAATCAAAGACGCCTCGGGGGCCTATTGGAACAACCATTTCAACACCATAGGCATCAACGGCATGAACGAGTGCATGGTCAATCTAATGGCCAAGGATCTGACGGACCCTGGGGCCATCCAGGCTGCCGCGGCCATTATGGAACACATGAAAGACCGCATGAAGGATTACCAGGAAGAGACGGGCAATCTCTACAACCTGGAGGCCACGCCGGCCGAGGGCGTTACCTACCGCTTCGCCAAGGCCGATAGGGAGCGCTTCGGCGACCATATTGTCTGCGCCAACCAGGAACAGGTCCTTCAAGGCGCCGAGCCCTACTACACCAACTCGTCACAGCTCCCCGTAAAGGCCACCGACGACATCTTCGAGGCCCTGGAGCTCCAGGACGGCCTGCAGAGCATCTACACCGGAGGCACGGTGCTCCACGGCTTTTTGGGCGAGCGGGTCAGCGACGGCCACACAGTACGGCGGCTGGTCCGCAAGATAGCCGAAAACTACCACCTGCCCTATTTCACCATAACGCCGACCTTCAGCATATGCCCAGTCCACGGCTACCTGGCCGGAGAACATCAGTTCTGCCCTCTCTGCGACGCCGAACTGGAGGCCCAAGGCGACGGGTTGGCCTGTCAGAGATACGGGGCGTGAGGTTCGGAGGCCTCCAAAAGACCACTCTGATCGACTTTCCCGGGCTGGTGGCCGCCACGGTTTTCACAGCCGGTTGCAATCTGGCATGCCCCTGGTGTCACAACGGTCCCCTGGTAGCGCCGGGAGCCGATGGGACCTTGGAGGAAGAGGACCTTTTCGCCTTTCTCCAAAAAAGAGCCAAGGTGCTAGACGGCGTGGTGATCTCCGGCGGCGAGCCTACGTTACAGCCCGATCTGGAGTCGCTGATCCTCCGGATCCGCGGTCTGGGGCTAAAGGTCAAGCTGGACACCAACGGGACGCGGCCGGAAATTCTGGAGAGGCTGCTGAAGAAAAATATCCTGGATTATGTGGCCCTGGACATAAAGGCGGTGCCGGAGCGCTACGAAGCCGTGGCGGGATGCCCCGTTTCAGCCTCTAAGCTGACAAAGAGCATCGAACTGCTGCGGTGCCAGGCGCCGGATTTTGAATTTCGGCTGACCTTGGTGCCGGGGCTCCACAGACTGGAGGACATGGCACCCTACGGACGGTTCCTGAAAAAAGGCCCCCTGTACCTCCAGAACTTTCGACCGATCTCTACGGCCTACTCCTCTTTGTACCGTCAGGGCAAGGTTTTTCTGCCGGACCAGGTCCAGGAGTTCGCATCGGTCTTGAGAAAACACATGGAAGGACCTGTGGTAATCCGTTGACCCCTTTTCCAGTATTCCCCCAGGAGACCTGAGGGCGCCAAGGTCCCTGTGAGGGTGTTCTATAGATCCAAGTTAGTTAGAGACCAGAAGAAATATAAAGCAAGAAAGGTGGTAACTGCAATGGACCAGAGCAAGAGGACCCAGTGCGAAGTCTATTCCCGAGTGGTAGGCTTTTTGACGCCCGTTTCCCAGTGGAACAAAGGCAAAAAGGAAGAGTTCAAGGATCGCAAGACCTTCGACGGCACCTTCCGCCTCCGTTAAAATAGGACCTTAGCCCCGAGGCGCCGGGACTAAGGCCGTTAAGATAAAACGGCCGGGCCTTAGGCAAACGCCTAGAGCCTTGCCGTTTTTCGTCAGCGAAGCAAAGTGATGGCTCCGATCCGTTCCAACAACCCCCAGGGCGAAGCGTAGGGGACTTCCGCTCCGACGGTTAGGGAGGTCACGGCGACTTGGCCCACCACAAAGCGGCCTTCCTGGCCGTCCCGAAGGGTTCTAATCCCCCAAAAATCGTGGAACATCAGGGCCCGGCCGTTCCAATCGCCCAGGTAAAGCCCTATATGGCCGGGCATACAGATAAGGGTCATAAAGGGCTCCCCTAACTCTAGGATGGCCCGCTCCTTCTCCTGAGGCGACAGCCCCGACAGATCGAGGAAGTCGCCGCTGCGGCTCTGCCAGCGGGAGTTCCGTGGCAACCATACCCCGAAGGGCGTGAAAAGGTCGTGGAGCATCAGCGAGCAGTCCCGATTTTCGCCGCGGCCGCCCCAGCTGTAGGGCTGGCCCATTATGGAGTTGCCGATTCTAGCCAGATTCCGCGCTGTCAACTCTAGCGGCATGGGGGCCGCCGTCCCTTGCTCCACCACAGCTCTTATGAGCTTGGCCTGGCCAAACTCATCCCTGGCTGGCACCAGCAGGGTCAGATCGAAAAGGCCTTTTTTCTCGATGGGAAGCAAAGTCCCTAAGTGGGTCAGAGCAATAAAGCGGCCCTGATAGTCCCGATCCCGAAGGGCTGTCCCATCCTTAAGGATCGCCGCCAGAGGCAGACTCTGCCAGAGCTTACCGAGTTCATCGCTGACTTCTGCCAGGTCCTGGGCCGGCAGCCAGCCGCTGGCTAGAGGGCTTTCGACAAAGCTCCAGGCTCCATCAAGGGAACTATGGGTTATTAAAACTGGAGTGCCCGGTAAAATTCGGCTGTGAATCCACAGGTCAAAGGGCCAGCCCTGCCCCGCCTGGGAGGGATCTCCGAACCGGGGCGAATCGGTGGGAGCTCCCCGCAGCGTGGAAGTCTTGACCGTCACGGCGCGGCGAGACAGCGAGGGGTAGTCCTCTATACGGGCCTGGGCCCTCACCTTGTCCCAGTGCTCTTGGGTCCAAGGGTTTAAGTTTTCAGCCCAGCCTCGAGCCTTAGAGGGCAATAGATCGCCAAAATTCTGGGGCGATAGGGACGGTTCAAGCCGATTCCAGGGCGCGAAAAATTTCCGTTCATACTCCCGGCTCCGCTCTCTCTGTTCCTCCCAGGTGATGGAGAGTTTAACGCCGTGAGAATAGACCGTCAAATCCTGGGGCAGCCTATTCAGATCTGCCACCGAGGCCCCTGCTGAAGCGCCCCAACAGAGAAAGGCCGAAACAGCTACGAGCCATCGCCATACTACAGTTTTATATTTCATATTAACGGGCAGAGACCTCCTTCAACTTCTTTCCAACACAAAACGCTGGCATCTGTGCCGCCTTATCAAGTTCTTGGATGCAGGCGGAGCTTCTGGAGCTCTCAAAACTCCAACTCCCTCTGCCAAGCCCCGCTGCCCCGGTCAAGACGGAACAGATCGGCCATCTGTGCCGCATTTCGCACTCCGTAATCGCTGTAGCAATTGTTGAACATCATATAAATGTCCTGATCTGCTATCTCTGCTTGGCAAATCCGCTCTTTCCACTCCCGAAGTTCCTTAAGTTTGTAGAGATAGCGGAAGCGCTCCGCCACCGATGCGCCCCTTTTTCGCCATGCCTCGGCATTGTGACCATGGAAACGGAACAGGGCCCCCCAGGAAGCGGTGAAGTGCATCTCCGGCGGCGGAGTCCAGTCCAATCGAGGCTCGTCGGCGATGACGTAAGCTATATCGCGCTCCTTCAGCGCCCGCAGAAACGAGGGGGCGTTCTGGGGCAGCAACCAACTTCGGTTTCGAATCTCGAAGGCCACCGGAAGCTTTCCGGCCACATCGGCCAGACGATCTATATATTCCAACATCCTGTGGGAATAGCCCAACCACGGCGGCAATTGAAACAGCAGATAGCCCAACTTTCCCGTGCGATAAAGGGGCATCACCGCTTCTTGGAACTGCTTCCAAAGCTCCAAGCGAACCTGCCACGGCAGCTCCCTATAGGTGACTCTGGGACTATGGCCGCGGATCTCCGCCTTGGCCCAAGCCGGAAGGCTTGAGGCCTCCACGGCGTGAAAGGTGAAAAGGCCATAACACTTGACGTTGAATATAAAGCCCGGAGGCGTCAGAGCAATCCAGCGATAGACCTGTTCTACCTCTGGAATGGAATAAAAACAGCTGTCCACCTCCACAGTGGAGAATTGGGAGGCGTAGTGTTTCAGCCGTCCTTCGGTAGTCCGGCAATCCTTAGGGTACCATTCCGAGGCGATCAGCCCTCGATCTGCCCAAGAACAGACGCCTATTCGTATCTGTCCCATCTATACCTTCCTCCAGCGCTTCGGCAGTCGCTCCCACAGATCGTCCTGATCCGAAAGGATCTCAATCCCATAAGCAGCCAAAAGCCGCGCCGTCATGCCCGATCCAGTTACAAGACAGCCCGAAAAGGTGCTGTCGTAAATCCATCGAGATCCGCAGGAGGGGCTCCGTTCCCGCAACAGCGCCAAGGAGACCGATGCACGACGGCAGAGTTTAAGAGTCTCATAGGGGGATCTAGGTGTCGATAGTCCGCCGGCCTGTTCGGGGCAAAGGGGCAGGACCCGCCTGGAGGCTAAAAGTTCCATAGCAGCCCGGTGCTCCATGGCTCTGCCGTCGTAGCGGCAGCGGACTATCGACACCTAGATCCCCCGCAGATTCCCAACAGACAGACGCTGACTAAAACCATCTCCCTCTTCATTATGTCCCCTCTCCTCCTCCAAGATAGGCCTCACAATCCATAGGCAACGGCCCCTCTCCGTCAATTATACGCGACAGATCCCAAAGGCGGCCTGATAAAATCTTCCTCTTTCCCACTTCCACAGAACGCAAAGGCGCGACAAGGCCTAAAGGGGCCTTGCCGCGCCTTTGCGTTCTCTTCTATTGAACCGGGAAGACGGTCTGCTCGGTCACTTCGGTCTGAAGGGCCTTAAGACCGGTCTCAACGATCTCCTCACGAAGCTTGAACTCCTCTTCTGGCGTCAGAGAGGGGTTGCCTAGGGGGTGGGGAATGGCGACGGTGGGAACGATACGGTTTGCCCCCACGCTCTGGGAGATGGGGACAATGGTCAGAAGGTGCACCACCGGAACATCTGCGTTTTCTTCAATAGCCTTTACCATCGTTGCGCCGCAACGAGTGCAGGTGCCTCAGGTGGAGGTAAGGATAACAGCGTCGACCTTGCCGTTAAGCTTCTGGCCTATTTCGGTGCCGAAGCGTTTGGCGTTGGCCACACCGGTACCGTTTCCGACGGTGGTATAGAAGTAATCGTAGAGCTTGCCGATCTTGCCTTCCTTCTCCAGCTGCCGCATCACGTCCACGGGAAGCACCCTGTCGGGGTCCTGATTGGCATAGGTCTGGTCGTAACCGCCGTGTGCCGTCTGATACTCGCCCTGTTTCAGATCCTCCACTCCGGCAATGTTGTATTCGCCGTAGTTCTGGGCGCTGGAAGCGGCGATGTGATCGGGATTGCCAAAGGGTACAATGCCGCCGGAAGTCACCAAAGCGATGGTAGCATGGGCCAGATCCTTGACGGCAGGACGGGGATCGACGCGGTCAAAGACGGGCATTTTATATTCGGTCTCAAAGGGCTCGCCCTTGAGCTTTTTGATGAGCATCTTCACGGCCCGTTCGGCGCCCACTTCGTCGTAGAACTTGTTGATTCGAACGCCCCGCTCGATGTAGCCCTCGGCCTCGGGAGTGCCCAAAGCTTCTCCCTTCATGAGGCGAAGCAGGATGCTGGCCATGGGGGGGACGGCCTTACCCATGCCTCGAGCGCTATCGGCGGCGGAGACGATATAGGTATATTTCTTATAGAGGTCTACGCCGGGGTTTTCCACGTACATGGCCGAGACCGTCGGAATTCCCAACTCCTCGCCCACGGCCTTGCAGACGGCGCCGCAGGCGGTGCCGTAACGACCGGCGTTGAAAGCAGGCCCGGCGATGAATCCATCGGCGTCGAATTGCTTGAGCTGTTCGATGATCCACTTAGTGTCTGCCTCCATGTTCTCTGCGAAGTGAGAGTCACCGCAGACGATGGTGGCCACTATCTCGGCCTCGCCCTTAAAGGCAGCCTTCAACGCGTTGCCTGGCCCCGCAGGTCCCTGACGGACTTCAGGGGCAATGTCGGCCTTCTCTTCTCCACCGATACCGGCGAAGAACTGGTTGATATAATGAACCACTTTGAAAGTCATTAAAGTTCTCCTCCTATTTAAAGGGCGCTAGAGCGTGTACTGGGAGTACTGCTCACGGATGCCCTTGACGGCAGCGGCGAGAGCCTCGGGATCTAGAACCATTTCCATCATGGAAATCTGCTCTTCCCAGGCCTGAGGATCGGCCTCCGCGCGAATGTCCTCTTCAAAGATATCGTAAACGGCAAGTCCTAACTGGACGCCGGCCAAAGGTCCTGCATAGGTGGGATCTCCGTTGGTGACCGTTTCGGCGTAGATTTCCGCGCCTTCGGCGTCGGAAGAACCGAAGATCACCACCAGGTTCTCGGCGCCGTATTTCTCGGCCATATCGAGAACGCGCTGTTGATTTTGCAGGTCCATGGCTCCAGCGGCCGTTCAGACAAAGCACTCCGTGGCCTCAAAGACCACTTCGGCTCCGCTGTTCTCAAAGCAGGCCTTCATAGCAGGAGCTGGGACGCCATCGCGCTCGCCCAGAAGGACCAGCTTTTTGCCAGCCATTTTGCCCATGAATCACACCTCCTCGTTCCAGTAACTTTGCAGATTTTGAGTCCTGACTGCGGTTTTAACGGGGCTTGCGAAGAAAAACCTAGATGGTATAGGCGCCGTGTTTGGTAAAGCCCAGTTCACAAGTGGCGCCGGTGATGATCTGAATCTCCGCGAATATGCTTCCGTCTTCCTTCAGGGAGCCGAAGAACCCGCCGGCCTGGGTGTCCACAAAGGTGGTCTCGCCGATGATCCGATCCATAGGCGGCAAGGTGATGGTGGCGTTGGCGTTGCCGGCGGTGACACAGGCGTTGCCTTCGGGGCAGGTGTCGGCCAAGGACTGGGAAGCGCCGTCGCGGTTGGCGTACTCGTCGGTGACCAACACGGTCTTGATACCGGCCCGCTCGCACTTCCAACAGTTCAGGACCAAGTCGGCGTCGGGATTGCCAAAGCCCTCCTCGGAGATCACCGCCGCATCGACGCCTAAGGTGCGGGCCAGCTTAACGGCGTAGGAGGAGCTGCGCTTCTTGTCGGCCAGGGTCACGTTCTCGTTGGTGATAATGACCCCCACGAAGTTCAAATCCTTGCCGTGGTGCTCGTAAAGGCTCTTGATCACCGGATTGTTGAGGTGCACGTAGGTGCTGTTTTTATCGCAGGCCGACACACAGTTGCCGGAGCAGATGGCGCCGTCCATGACCTCGGTGGCGTTGATCACCGTTGGGATGATCTTCTTGGCGTCTACGCCGTAGACGTAGGTGTCGTGAAGCAGTCCCTGGGTCTGGAGCATGTAGATATAGGCCACCTTGGGCAGATCCGGATAGGCCGCTAAAGCGTCCTTCAGGGCCGGGGACTCGTAGGTCTCCACGGCGTCGGCGGTGAAACCAGCCTTTTTGACCTGCTGGGCGATGAAAGACGCCGCCTTCAGCCCTGCGATGCGGCAGGTGCTTTCGCGGTTATGGAGCTCCACGCCCTCGGCAGGAGTGAGGACCAACACGATGTTCTGAGTCTGAGAGAAAGGCGTCAGCTCAGCACCGGGGCCTGTCATATCCACAATGCCCTCCTGAGGAGCGATGAGCCGGCCGGTGGTCAGCACGGCGGCGCCCTCGAGCACCAGGGTCTTGCCTTCGCCTACGGTGTCCACGTCGCCGATAAAACCGGGGAACACCTCGTTTTTGCCCTCGATTTTACAGCGAGGCTCAATAGCGTCCTTCACCGGAGCGATCCTGACGGACTCTCCGGGACGGGCCAGCTCCACGTCCACCTTGTCCAGCCGCTCGTCGTCGGCCAAATGGGCGATTAGAGCTGCCTTGTCGATGGTAAGGACGCCGTCTTTGACAGAGAAAGAGTCTCCGAACTGGACGTCTTGGATCTTTACCTTATGGAGTTCAAGCTTCAAAATAGCTCCCCCCTTTTGAAATCGGGCATCCGGAAAAGGACGCCCCGCCGGTATGAACCGACTGCCGCAAGCCCGGATGATCCGGACACGTTGAAAATCGAGCTTCAAAGGGTCGCAGCTGCCTGGTGCCGGGACTTAACCGAAGCTCGATTATCGCCAGAAAGAAGCCCTGCAAAGGACCGGCTCACTAATGGAGAAGCCCCGATTTCAGGAGAGTCTCCTTCATCAGCTCCAGATCAATGACGGCGCAATCATCGATCATCCAAGCAGGCGTAGTTTGAGGCGTCAGATGAGGACGGTCACAATTCTGATAGACGTTCAGTCCGTTGCTTATCAGATCGAGACTGTACTGATCCAACGCCTCGTCGGAAGGCTGGTGCTCCCGAAGGAGCAAGGTCCTAAAGGGCTGTTGGTAAGGACGAAAATTACCGTAAAGAGGGTGATTGAGCAGGACCCATCCATGATGGATCAGGTCCCTAGCGGCGATAATTACCCCCATGGCTGTAGTATCCATATACTCCACCGGCAGGGTCCTATACTGTGCTGAGCTGTAACGGGGATTATTAGTGAGAAGACGGTAACGGCAGGACAGGGGCATCACCTCCATCAAAATCATGAAAGCACAATCATGAAAAAGGGTTTGGCCTCTGCCCTGCGATAAACAACAGTTCCAGAGAAGTGTCATACCGCAATCCTTACAGCCTGAGAGTTTCCGCACCCTATGCGTTGCCCCTTCGGCGTCTCCCCAAGTCCTGGAGATCTCTCTTGCGGCATTCATTCACCTAAATATATTCTACACGGTGTGGGGAAATAGTCAAGTTCATTACCTCTAGAGAGAAATTCTTTCGACCTATAACGGGGCATAGCCCAAACAAAAAGGAATAGTTGTCTGAGAGCATAAAAAACGAGCCCCGAAGAGGGGCCCGGCATAGGAAAGACTATTAACTAACCGCGCAGGGCTTTTATGTCCGCCTTGATCGGGTCAGCGGGACCGATTTGCTGCCAGGCACAAGGTTCCCCCTTTTCCTATGGATCTGTTGGTAACTCCTATCAATGCTCTAAGGGCATTTTTTCGACACTAAACAGAAGTATTAGACATGATCCATCCCGCCACCTATGATTGGGGGGTATCGGAGCCATTATATTGCGAATCTTCGCAAAAACACAGGAGGTAGTCATGATAAAGGGCTTTTCGAAAAGGCTAATCGGCATAGCCGCAGTAGCTGCGCTAGTTTGTTCTATTTGTTCTTCCTGGGCCCTGATAGATAGGCCCGTCAAGGCCGCGCCAGGAGACAGTAGGGAGGGGAGCTCTAACCTGATCGTCTATTTCACCCTGGGCCGCAACGCCCACTATCCTGACGGCATCCAGGCCAGCAGCGCCGCGAGCTTGACCCTAGACGGCGCTGAACTGGTGGGATCTACCGAATACATGGCCCGCCGGATCCAGGAAGCGGTAGGAGGAGATCTCTATTCCCTGAAGACCTTAGAGCCCTACCCCGCCGATTTTGACGCCGTGGTGGATCAAAACCACGACGAAAGGGACCGGTCCTTCCTGCCAGAGCTGGAGAGCCTGGACCTGGACCTCTCCAAATACAGCCGCGTTTTCATCGGCTATCCCGTCTGGGCCGCCACAGCGCCGAGGGCTATTTTTTCCTTCTTGGCTAGCTACGATTTGTCCGGCAAAACCGTGATTCCCTTCTGCAGCCACGACGGATACGGCGCCGGCTCGAGCTACAGAGACATCGCCAGGGCCCTAGGAGATCAAGGGGCCCCGTTGCAGGGTTTGGCCGTCGAAGCTTCCGACGTACCCTCCTCAGACGGAGCCATAGCCCAGTGGCTCCAAAATCTGGGCCTTACCCCTCAGGAAGCGGCGCTTGATCCCTCCGGGGAGCCCCAGGGAGTGGCTTTGAGCATCACCGTCGGCGGCCATGTCCTGGAAGGACGGCTCTACGATACGCCCCTGGCCCAGGAGATCTGCCAATACTTTCCTCTGACGCTGTCCATGGGCGGCTACGGCGGCAGGGAATATTACGGTTCCGTGGACTTCTATCCCCAGGAAGAGAACCTCCAGGGCGGCCGACAGTCCTTCGAAGACGGCCATATCACCTACTGCCAGGCCCATCACAACATGGCCATTTTCTACGCCCAGACCGACAATCCCAATCTTTCGGTCGACGTGTTCCCCATCGGCAAGGTCACTTCTGATCTGGCGGTCTTTCAGGACCTGCCTCGCCGCGTTGAAGTGACCTTCGCCTTGGCCGGACAATGATCTGGGGACCATAGACGGACCTAATTGGCGAAAGGAATAAAAGGAACAAAGGAGAAGAACAGAAAGGAAGGGTAGATCATGAAAACCCGGATTCTCGGTAAGAGGTTCCCACTGAAGGTCTCAGCCCTGGGCATGGGCTGCATGGGCTTTAGCCACGGCTACGGCCCAGGACCTGACGAAAAAGAGGCCATCGAACTGATTCGTCTGGCCCACGACCTGGGTTGCACCTTTTTCGACACCGCCGAGGGCTACGGCAACGGCGCCAACGAAGAACTGGTAGGCAAGGCCCTGGCGCCCTTTCGGCAAGACGTGGTCTTGGCTACCAAACTCCACATACCCCAGGACCAGCCCCTGGAGAAGGCCATCCGAAGCCACCTGGAGGCCTCGTTGAAGCGGCTGAATAGCGACTACGTGGATCTTTATTATCAGCATCGGGTCAATAAGGACATCGCCGTAGAAGAAGTGGCCGCTGTGATGGGAAAGCTAATAGCCGAAGGAAAAATCCGCGGCTGGGGCCAGTCCCAGGCCACCGAAGAGGAGCTCCGCCGGGCCCACGCCGTGACGCCTATCACCGCCATTCAGAGCGAATATTCCATGATGGAGCGTACCTTTGAAAAGGCAGTGATCCCGGCTTGCAAGGAACTATCCATCGGCTTTGTGCCCTTTTCGCCTATGGGAGCTGGTTTTCTCAGCGGCTGCTACAGCTACAAGGATACTTACACCGGCGACGACGTGCGCCGGGTGATCACCCGGTTCTACCGGCAGAACATGGAAGCCAACGAGCCCTTGCTGGAGCTGCTCCGGAACTTTTCCGCTCAAAAAGGAGCTACGCCAGCCCAGATAGCTCTGGCCTGGATGCTCTGCAAGTGGGATTTCCTGGTGCCCATTCCGGGCATGAGGACCAGAGCCCGCATCGAGGAAAACCTCAGCGCAGCCCAGGTAGAGCTGAGCCCTCAGGAGCTTCAGCTGCTGGAAGAAGAGCTTTCTAAAATCGAGATCCACGGCAACAGGACCGACGAGGACATCATGAAGCTTAAGGACATGATCTGAAAGGAGTAGCGCTATGGCACAAGAATATATGAAAGCAGCGGTATTGACAGGTCCCCAGCAGATCGAGATCAAAACCGTGCCGGTGCCGGAGTTAAAACCGGGGGAAATAGAGATAAAAGTTGCGGCCTGCGGCGTCTGCGGCAGCGACATCCACATGTGGAAATCCGGCAAGGGATGGGGAAAGCAGGACGGCTCGGAATTCCACATGGGCCACGAGTTCTGCGGCGTGGTGACCAAAGCCGGAGACAGCTCTTTTAAAGTAGGCGATCGGGTCACCTTCTGGGCTAATCTTTACTGCGGGCACTGCGACATGTGCCTTTCCGGCCAAGAACAGCTCTGCCGCGCTGTGAACGGAACGAACTACATAGGCTTCGTCTGCAACGGCGCCTACGCCGAAAAATTCGTAGGCAAGGCTTCTAACGCCTATCTGTTGCCCGATTCGGTTTCCGACGTGGCGGCCGGACTTATCGACCCGCTAATGGTGGCCTATCACGCCGTTCGCCACTCGGGAATCAAGCTTCACCACAAGGTATTGGTGGTGGGAAGCGGCATCATCGGACAAATGATCGGAGCCTTGGCCAAAAAGGCCGGCGCTTCTCTGGTGGCCCTTTCGAAGGTCAACGACCGAAAAATCGCCAAGGCCAAGGAAATCGGAGACTTTGACCTCTACCTGGACGGCAAGGATCCGAACAGAGCCCAAATCATGCAGGAGCTCTCGGGCGGAGGCTTTGACATCGCCTTTGAAGTAGTAGGCGGCGGCGATACGTTGAACACCTGCGTAGAAGGCCTTCGTCCCGGCGGGACGATCGTCATGATCGGCAATTCCATCGAGCCTTTAGTGGAGTTTAACATGAACCGGGCGGTGCTCCAGGAAATTAATCTCCGAGGCAGCGTGTCCTGCACCCGCCAGGAGTTTGAGGAGACCATCGATCTCATCGCCAGCGGCGCCATAGATCCCGAGAAGTACGTCACCGACGTGGTGCCCCTAGAGGGCTTGCAGCAGGCCTTCGAACGGCTTATCTCAAAGACCGATCCGGTCCTTAAAGTGGTAGTAAAGCCCTGAGAGCTGCCTCAAAGGCCCAATCTAAAAGTCACTTAAATCAGGAGCCGCTGGCGAAGCCAGTGGTTTCTGATTGCATAACGGCAATTCCCAGCTAAACTGATGGAGCCATACAAAAAGCGAGTCCCCCGGCGGAGGACTCGCTTTTGATAGGACGAAATTAACCGAGCAGGGCGTTAATGTTAGCCTCAATCTGCTCTGCGGTGACAGAGTCGCCGCCAAGGCGCAGGCTTTCCACCTCAGCGCCATCCTTAAAGAACAGGAAGGCCGGCAGACCCATGACCTTCAGAGCCATGGCGACACGGCGATTGCCTTGGATGTTGACCTTGCAAAGGTCCACTTTATCGGCATATTTCTCAGCAAGGGCCTCAACGCTGGGCATCAGGGCAAGGCAATGGCTGCACTTGGGCCCCCAGAAGTCGATGAACATGGGCTTCTTGGCACTATCGGCGATTGCCGTTTCAAAAGTATCCTTATCGAGTTCTCTCGCCATTTTCATCCATCTCCCTATTAAAAGTCTGCGACGTTGCTCTCTCCGTCACCAGGCGATTATATTGTACCTGCTGTGTTCAAAGCGTCAAGCCGCCAAAAAGACGATAGAGAGCTCCTTAAAATACTGTTCTTGCTGAAATCAATAGAAAATGCCCTTTTCTAAGGCTAGGGTGCCAGGCCTCAGAGTCATCAAAATTTTCTAGCAGAACTGGCCTAAAAAGACAAGCTAGTGCCTTTCAGGAACCGCTGCCTTCCATGGTCTGGCGCACTATAGATTCGATCATGGCCTCCGACAGTGCTCCGGGGACATAGCCGAAAACATTGCCCTTTCTGTCGATCATAAAGGTCGTAGGCAGCGCCCGAACGCCGTAGGCGCCGAAGACCTCCCCGGAAAAGTCCATAGCCACGGGATAGCTGTAGCCGTTGTCGCTCAAAAAGGCCATTACATCCTGAATGGTGCCGTCTTGGCTTCGGGGGTACTGGTCCGACTTGGGGTTGGCTACGCCTAGCACCATCAGGTCGCCGCTATTTTTGCCGTGTTTCTCGTAAAGTGCCTGGATGTCGGGCATTTCCTGACGGCAGGGCGGGCACCAGGTGGCCCAGAAGTTCAAAAACACCACCTTGCCCTTGTAGTCCGAAAGCCTATGGGACTGACCGAACTGATCGGTCAGTTCAAAATCCGGCGCCGGTACGGCAGGCCGTTCCGAGGCTTCCTGGGCCGAGGCGACGGGAATGGAGTGGTCGTGGGACGACAGGTAGCTCGACAGGGCGTCCATCCATCCGGTGAGCATCATGATGCCCATGAGGATCATCAAGGCGCCGCCGAGCTTCACGGTGTAGCGCACCACCTTCTGATAGCGCTGGAACAGGGCCAACACCGTCCTGGCAAAAAGGCCCAGCACCATAAAGGGCAGCCCAAAGCCCAGGCTGTAGAGGCCTATTAGCCCAAAGCCCAAAAGGGCAGAAGAGGACGATGAAGCCATAAGCAATACGCTGGCTAAAATAGGTCCGATGCAGGGCGTCCAGGCAAAGCTGAAGGTAAAGCCCACCACCAGCGCCGTCAGGGGATTCACGGAGATGCGGTCCATCCTGATGGGCAGGCGGTGTTCCTTTCCTGAAGACCAGATCCTCAGGAAGCCCATTTGGCCCAGGCCGAAGAGGATCACCAAAAGACCTCCTACCTGGGCGAAGAGGTGCCGGTGGCCCGAGAAAAATCGTCCCGCTGCGGTGAAGCCCAGCCCCAAAGTGAAGAAGGCAAAGCTGATACCTAAAACGAAAAAGAAGGTGTTGACAATCACCGTCCGGCGGTTAGCCAAGATGGCGCCCTGATCTCCCAGGGTCTGAAGGCCTCCTGCCAGATAGCTGATGTACAGCGGTGCCAGCGACAGCACGCAGGGCGAGAAAAAGCTCACCATTCCCTGCAAAAACACGGTCATGGCAGGAACACTGATCTGAAAAGACAGTCCCATGGAAAGTCTCCTTTCGTAGTTCACAGTAGGGTGTAAATTTGAATGTAGCCATGGCCAGATCCGATTAGGATCGGACAAAAAATCGCCGCATCACTAAGGAATGCGGCGACTACAATCCTCAAAAAATGTCAGTCCTTCTCGAACTCTTCCAGCGACAACATAATCCGCCGGATGTCGGTTCCCCGCCCCAGCTCGTCGTCAATGTCCATAATGACACCGCAGAGACGGCAATCCTCTTGGGCCACCTCAAAATGGCTCGGCAACCCCGTCAAAAATCTCGACATGACGCTGTCATAGGTCATGCCTATGGAGCCTCGAAAGGCTCCGGTCATGCCCACATCGGTAATGTAGGCCGTTCCTCCGGGAAGTATTTCCTCGTCAGCGGTGGGGACGTGGGTATGGGTCCCCACTATAGCCGCGACACGACCGTCCAGATAATGGCCCATAACACGTTTTTCCGATGTGGCCTCGGCGTGAAAATCCACAAAAACCGGCAGGCGGCCCCATTTAGCAAGCAGATGGTCCATCGCTTGAAAGGGACAGTCGATAGTAGGCATAAAGACCCGCCCCTGGAGATTTACCACTACTAAATCCCGCCCGCCTTTGCTCAGATGGATCATGCCTTGGCCCGGCACTCCCTTAGGATAGTTCAGGGGACGCAGCACTCGAGGTTCCTGATCCAGAACAGTCAAAAACTCTCTGCGGTCCCAGATGTGGTTCCCCGAAGTTACGGCGTCTACGCCAGCATCAAAAAGCTCCGCGGAGATTTTTTCAGTCATGCCACGACCAGCGGCGGCATTCTCTCCGTTCACAATCACGAAGTCCAAGGGGGCCCAACTCCGGCGCAACACCGGCAGCAGTTTTAACAGGGTCTTTCGACCAGGAGCCCCCACTATATCGCCGATAAATAGAACTCTCATAGCTCTTGCTTTTGATCCTTACTTAGCAAGGTCAGAGGCCCGGATTTCTTTGATGGCAGTCACCTTGATCTGACCTGGGTATTTCAGTTCCTCCTCGATCTTTCTGGCCACGTCAAAGGCCAGCTTGGCCACCGCCGCTTCGTCTGGGACGTTGGGAGTGACCATAATGCGCACCTCTCGCCCCGCCTGAATAGCGTAGGCCTTGCTGACGCCCTTAAAGGATTTTGCCAAGGTCTCCAGCTTTTCCAGACGCTTCACATAGGCATCCAGGCTTTCCCGGCGGGCGCCAGGACGGGCAGCGCTGATAGCGTCGGCCGAGGCCACGATGACGTCGTAAATGGTCTGAACTTCCAAGTCCTCATGATGGGATCCGATGGCATTGACGATCTCCGGCGCCTCGTTGTAGCGCTTAGCCAGATCGGCGCCGATAAGGGCATGGGGGCCTTCGATCTTGTGGTCCACCGCTTTGCCGATATCGTGGAGCAGGCCGGCCCGGCGAGCCACTTCTTCGTTGGCGCCAAGCTCCGCCGCCATGATGCCCGAAAGATGAGCCACTTCGAGGCTGTGCTGCAACACGTTTTGACCGTAGCTGAAGCGATAGCGCAACTGCCCCACCAGCCTGATCAGCTCCGAATGCATGTGTTTTATGCCCAAATCCAGCAGGGCCTGCTCGCCGGCTTCGACGATGGATTCTTCCACATCGACAGTGGCCTTGGCCACCAGTTCCTCGATACGGGCAGGGTGAATCCGTCCGTCCACCACCAGCTTTTCCAGAGAAAGCCGGGCGATCTCTCGCCGTACGGGATCGAAACAGCTCAAAGTCACGGCCTCAGGAGTGTCGTCCACTATGAGGTCCACGCCGGTGGCGGTCTCAAAGGCCCGGATGTTGCGGCCCTCGCGGCCGATGATCCGCCCCTTCATCTCGTCGGAGGGCAGAGAAACTACGCTGACGGCCACTTCAGAAGAGCTCTCCACGGCGCAACGCTGCACTGCAGTGACGATCAGCTCTTGAGCCTTGCGGGAGGCTTCGCGGCGGGCCTTCTCTTCCAGCTCTTTCAGACGCATACCGATGGCTCTCTGAGCGCTCTCCTCGGCGCGCGCTAGCAGCAGGTCCCGGGCCTCTTCCTCGGACATGCGGGCCACCTCTTCCAGACGCCGCACCTGTTGCTGACAGAGGTCTTCACTTTCCTGGATTTTGCGCTCCAGTACCTCCTGACGGGCTTTCATATCCTCTTCGCGCCGGGATATTTTTTCGAGCTTTCGGTCCAGGTTTTCTTCTTTTTGCTCCAGCCGCCGTTCTGTTCTTTGAAACTCCAAACGCCGCTCCTTGGCCTCCCGCTCGGAATCCTGGCGCTGCCGGTAGGCTTCATCACGGGCACGGGAAAGGATATTCTCGCTTTCCCGTTCGGCAGTGGCACGAGCGTTTTCGAGGACCTGCTGAGATTGTCGTTTCGCCTCGGCGAGCTTTCCTGCCGCCAACTTTTTCGACGTCATCATGCCAGTCATCGTTCCGAATCCCAGTCCGACGACGGCTCCTAAAAATCCCAAAACTTCCATAATTACGTTCTCACTCCTTATTTCAATTCAATTGTCAATGTGCATAAACTCCAGCTACTACGCTGAAAGATGTTCAGAAAAAGGCCCCTGCCTGTCCCCTTCCGTGTCGCTAAACTAAAAAGGCAACGATCCGGCGCGGGCAAAACAGAGACAGGGGCTGTAATTCCACGTACCATCCCTGGTAGGTCATTATAAGCCTTGACCTATTTTACAGTTAATTGTCAAGGTCCACAAGGGGCGGTCACGCCGACATGGTACCGCAAAAGCAGCGCCAGAAGAAGGAGCAGGCCCCCTTTCGCTGAGCTGAGAAAGGGAGTGATTACTTGCCCTCTTTGACTATCTGGAAACAATAAAAAAAGAGACGCCACAGCAGGTGCAGCATCTCTTATCCCACAAAATGGCGGAGGCGTGTGCGAATCGAACACACCAGGGACGATCAAAACCGCCCCACGCACGGGTTTGAAGCCCGGGGTGGCCACCAGGCCACATGCGCCTCCACGACAGCGCTATTCTATATCACCAAGTAAAAACATTCAAGGCCGAGGTTTCACAAGGTCACAGCGCCGACGCTATCAAACTTTTCCGGCGCGACGCAGCTCTTCGTAGGCCTGTTGAATAGCTTGGAACTTTTGGGCTGCCAGTTGAGAGAACTCCGGATCCTTTAATTCCACGAAGCGGTCGGGATGGTACTTCTGGGCCAAAGCCCTGTAGCGGCTGCGGATTTCCGATGCCGAAGCGTTGCGGGGAAGCCCGAGAATTTCGTAGGGCGACTGGGAGCCGGAATGAAAATCTCCAGAACTGAAGTTTCCCGATGCTCCAGAATTGCCTCCCGAGGAATTGCCGCTGTAAGGGCCAGAAGTCCTGCCCTGTCCAAAGGGCCCCTGGGGACCGAAGAGATCTTCGAAATTGCCCGTCCAGGTCCAAGTCCGATAGCCCCTCCTCCCGCTGCGCATGAAATCGGACAACAGAGACCGCATTACGGTCATGATCAAAATCGGGATAAGAAGGGCCCTCAAGAGCCTTAACAACACCCCCATAGCTGAGCCTCTATTATTCTTGAGCGATTAGTTCCACCAGGCCGGAGATCAAGGAAGTCATCTGATCCGAGGCCTTAGCCATTTCTTGCAGAACTTCCTCTCCAGAAAGCCGGTTGCCGCTCATCCCGGCAGCCCTATTGGCCACGCAGGAAAGGGCACATACTTCAATGCCCATGTGGTTGGCCACGATGACCTCGGGGACCGTGGACATTCCCACCAGATCGGCCCCCATGGTACGGGCCATTCGAATCTCCGCCGGCGTCTCGTAGGATGGGCCAGTAAAGGCTATGTAGACTCCCCGCCGCGTGAGAATTTTCCGTTCTTGGGCGGCTTTTTCGGCAAGGGCGATTAATTTCGGACTGTAACCGTAGGTCATGTCGGGGAACCGAGGGCCCCAATCCTGGCAATTGGCGCCTATCAGTGGATTGGTTCCCATAAAATTGATGTGGTCGGAGATCAATACAAGATTGCCCGGCTTAAGATCGTAGTTGATGCCGCCAGAAGCGTTAGTAACAATTAGAGTCTTGATCCCCCAGGAGCCGAAGACGCGCACCGGAAAGGTGACCTGCTCCATAGAGTAGCCTTCATAGAAGTGGATCCGCCCCTGCATGGCCGCTACAGGAACGCCATGAAGGGCGCCACAGACCAGCTGCCCGGCATGGCCCGGCGCCGTGGAAAGGGGCCAATGGGGAATTTCCCCGTAGGGAATGACCTTGCACTTCTCGATAAAATCGGCCAACTTTCCCAATCCAGAGCCTAAAATCATGACAATCCGAGGAACTTCAGAAACCTGTCCTTTCAGATACTGCAGAGCCTGTGATACCTGCTCTTGGTAGGTCATTGCGGCGATACCTCCTTAGGGGCCTAAAGTGATGAAACTCCGGTCAGGCCGCCTAGGCCCTGGGGTGGCAACGGTCGTAGACGTCTCGAAGTTCCAGATCGAAGTGAAGATATTTTTCGGTGGTGGCTATGGAACTGTGGCCTAAAAACTCCTGGAGCGTTCTCAAATCCATGCCCCGGCGCAGCAGATGGGTGGCGATGGAATGGCGTAACACGTGGGGATGGAGCCGGTAAGAAGCGATGCCGGCCTGGCGTCCCCGACGCTGGATCATCCGCCACAGCTCTACCCTACTCCATCCCTCGCCCCGGAGAGACAGAAAGAGCCTCTTCTCCTGGCTGGATTTACCCAGGAAGTCCTGGCGAGCCGCCAGGTAGTCCTCGATGGCCCGACGTATCGAGCCGGTAAAGGGCACCATGCGCTCTTTAGATCCCTTGCCGAAGACCACCAGAACGGCTTCATCGAGATCCACCGATGTGAGAGTTAACTGGCACAGCTCTGAGGCCCGGAGGCCGCATCCAGCCAAAATTTCCAGAGCCGCCCTATCGCGGCGATCCCGGAAAGATTCGCCCTGACAGGTATCGAAGATCCTTTGGATCTCCCCTTCCGTCAACAGCTGGGGCAGGGTCTTGGCCTTGTCGGGCAGGGTGGGAATCCAGACGTCTGGGGGCAACTCCCCTTCCAGGACCCGGAACTTCACCCAGGACCGCAGGGCCGACAGGATCTGCTGAATCGAGGAGCCCTTTTTGCCCTGCCGTAAAAAGGCGATAAACTGGGCTGCCCGGGGCTGGAGGACCTCCAGTGGATCCCATCCCTTGGAGTCGCAGAAGTCCCCCCAGGCCCGCAGGCCCCGGCCATAGGCTTCGGCGGTATTGGGGCTGCAGCCTCGCTCGAAGAGCAGATAGTCGTTAAAGGCCTTAAGAGAGGCCTCAAAGGATTGACTCATGAAAAAGCCTCCAACAAAAAATGGGCAGCCCTTACGGGCTAACCCATATAATAACACGCGGGATTTAAAAATCCCTGCCTTCGTCGGCACAAAAAGCGAAAAAGTAACCAAAGGCGGCCAGGGCTTTGGCGTCCTGGGGATCCTGGGAGAGCAGCAAGGCCCGGACTTCCTCCAGCGAGAGCCTTTCAAGAGCGATGTTCTCGTCGTCGTCGGGATCCAGGGGATCCCAGGTCAGGTCCCAGGCGGCAAAGAGATGGAGCTTTTCGTCGGAAAATCCGGGGCTGCAGTAGATCTGGGGCAGCCTTTTCCAGTTAGCGGCGCCATGCCCTGTTTCCTCACGCAACTCCCTTTGGGCCGCTTCTAAGGGATCCTCGCCGGGCTCTATCAGACCGGCGGGGATCTCCAAAAGCTGGTCTCCTACGGCGTAGCGGAATTGGCGCACCATCAGGAACTTCCCTTGGCTGTCCCGGGCAAGAATGGCCACGGCGTCTTTGTGCTCCACCACCTCACGACAGGCCCTGTGGCCCTGAGAAGACAGTTCCACTTCGTCGACCCGAAGGTTCAATATCTTGCCGTCGTAGATCCGCTGGGACGAGAGGCAACGCTCCATCTTCAGGCTGTGACCTTTTCGGCTTCGGCGGCCAGGGCCATGCCCCTGTCAAAGGCCGTCAGGTTCATGGGCAGGAACTGGGGCTTTTTCTTGCCCAGCTTCTCCTCGATGACGTGCCGGGCCGCCTCCTTGGAGATGATGCCCG
Source organism: uncultured Synergistaceae bacterium (assembly GCA_964575405.1). GTDB lineage: Bacteria > Synergistota > Synergistia > Synergistales > Dethiosulfovibrionaceae > CAZCKP01. The sequence goes on from CAZNRB010000007.1 coordinate 31,770, forward strand.
ACAGCTCCACCACGGCGCCCAAGAGCACGATATTAGCCACCTTTTCGCTGCCCAGCTCAGCGGAGATGGTCTGGGCCGGCACGGGAAGCACCTTGATATCGTCGCGGGGGGGCTCGTAGGTCACCAGGTCGCTGTTGTAGATCAGGATGCCGCCGGGTCTGGCAGCCTTTTCGAACTTGACCAGCGACGGCTGGTTCAGCACCACCACCACGTCGGCGCTGTCGATCACCGGCGATCCCACGGGGCTATCGCTGACTACGGTGCTGCAGTTGGCCGTACCGCCGCGCATTTCGGGACCGTAGGAGGGGATCCAGGTGACGTTGCGCCCGTCCTCGATGCCACCGTAGGCCACCAACTGCCCCAATACCATGACCCCCTGACCACCGAAGCCCGCGGCGATCAGTTCCTTGTAAAAGGCTGACATAGTGATTCCCCCCTTACTGGAAGTCCTTAAAGACGCCTAGAGGATAATAGGGCATCATGTCGCTGATCACCCAATCAAAGGCCGACACGGGATTCATGCCCCAGTTGGTGGGACAGGTGGAGAGCACCTCCACGAAGGAGAATCCCTTGCCGTCGATCTGGTTCTGGAAGGCCTTCTCGATGGCCTTTTTAGCCTGAGTAATGTACTTGGGCTTGGCCACGGTGACCCGCTCGATATAGGCCGGCGTGGTCAGAGTCTGGAGCATCTCGCACATCCGGATGGGGAACCCCGCCAGCTCGGGATCCCGGCCCCGGGGGCTGGTAGAGGTCTTCTGACCGATCAGGGTGGTCGGGGCCATTTGGCCGCCGGTCATTCCGTAGATGGCGTTGTTGACGAAGAATACGCAGATCTTCTCGCCGCGGTTGGCGGCATGGACGATCTCGGCCATGCCGATAGAAGCCAGATCGCCGTCGCCCTGATAGGTGAAGACGATCTTGTGGGGCAACACCCGCTTGAGCCCCGTGGCCGACGCGGGAGCCCGGCCGTGGGCGGCCTCGAGGTAGTCCACATCGATGTAGTCGTAGATCATCGCCGCGCATCCCACCGGCGACAGGCCGATGCAATCCCCCTGGATCCCCAATTTATCGATGGTCTCGCAGATCAGCCTATGGATGATCCCATGGCCACAGCCCGGGCAATAGTGGGTGTGTACGTCCTTCATCCAGCTGCTGGGCTTGGAATAAACTTTGGTTTCAGCCATGATGGTCCCCTCCTAGCGTAGTAGCTTCCTGCAGGCTTCTTCGATCTCCTCCACCGACGGGGCGAACCCACCGGCTCGTCCGTAGAACGAAACTGGATAGCGGCAACCTGTGGCCAGTTTTACGTCGTCCAAGAGCTGTCCGTAGTTCATCTCCACGTCGAGGATTTGGGTGACGCTTTCGGGAAGCTTCCCAAAGGGTTCCTTGGGGAAGGGGAACAGGGTGATGGGCCGCAAAAGCCCCACTTTCAGGCCGTCCTTGCGGAGCCGGTCGATGGCCGTTTTCGAGATTCGAGCCACGGTTCCGAAGGCCGTCACCAAAAGCTCGGCGTCGTCGACCTGATAGGCTTCCCACTGGGCGTCGACTTCCATGGCCTTGTACTTGGCCTGAAGCCGCTGGTTGTGGCGCTCCAGGGCCTCGGCGCTGAGGTAGAGGCAGTGGATTGCGCTACGCTTGTTGCCCCGTTCTTTATAGCAACCCATGGACCAGTCCTGCCAATTGCCTCGCTCGGCCTGGCGGGGCTTGATCTCCACGGGCTCCATCATCTGGCCCATAAAACCGTCGGCCAGCAACATCACCGGATTGCGATACTTAAAGGCGTAGTCCCAGGCCTTCTGGGTCAAGTCCACGGCCTCCTGGAGCGAGCTGGGGGCCAGGACGAAGCAGTGGTAATCGCCGTTACCGCCGCCTCTGGTGGCCTGGTTGTAGTCACCCTGGGCCGGGAGAATCCCGCCTAAGCCGGGGCCGCCCCGCATCACGTTGAGCACCACCGCCGGAGACTCCTGTCCGGCCAGGTAGGACAGGCCCTCGGACATCAGGGAGATGCCGGGACTGGACGACGAAGTCATCACCTGGTATCCCGTCGCAGCGGCTCCCATGACCATGTTGATCGACGCGACCTCGCTCTCGCCCTGGATGTAGGTGCCGCCGTACTCGGGCAGGTGAGCTGACATGTACTCGGGAATCTCGTTCTGCGGAGTGATGGGATATCCGAAAAAGTAGCGGCAACCTCCCTGAATGGCGGCCTCGGCGAAAGCCTCGGCGCCCTTCATCAATACCTTAGCCATAAAGATCCCTCCTTAAAAAAGTCTCGGTCAGCTCACGCGGTAGACCTCGATCACCGCGTCAGGGCAGGACATGGCGCACATGGCACAGCCAATGCAGTCGTCCTGGAACTGTTCCACCGGGCGGTATCCCTTGGCGTTGAGGTGATCGGAGATCCTGAGGATCTTCTTGGGGCAGGCAGCTACGCAGACTCCGCAGCTCTTGCAGAACGCTTCGGCAACGACAATCCTTCCTTTGGCCATTTTTACCACGCACCCCTCTCTTGTGCTTA